>JBEIGU010000056.1:0-23191 GCA_040381765.1 Leptolyngbya sp. | reverse complement strand
GATAGAAAACTCTGAGGGTGACTATGTGATTTCTGTGCCCACCACCTGTGAGGTCTTTAGGGACTCGAGTGGGTTTCAGCTTTGGATGCAGCTTAAGCTGAACGGCAGCCGCATCCTTGGCGAGGCCCGTGAAACTTACTCCCTGGTGCAGGCAGGGGATAGCTTTGTTTTTGATGCGGAGTTTTCGGGGGAGTTTGCCCTCAATCCTGCTAAGCAGGACCTGAGCGTAATTTACTGGGTTAAGTAATCGGGTAATAGGGCTGATGGGCACGGGCTAGGGCCCTTTGCCCATCCTACTACTCCCCACTCCCTGGGCCTTGCGCCCGTTCCCCAAAGATCAAAAAAAACCGGATTTCCTCAGGGTGAGGGAAATCCGGCGGGTTGTGAGATGCGCTTGATGCGTTTAACGAGAACCCTGGTCTAACACTTCTTGCACCTGCTCACCGGGGGTGTAGCTGTAGCCAAAGACCGATTGATCGGAGTCATCGATGACGTGGGGGGTGAGCATGACCAGTACCTCCGTTCTAACCCCTTCTACGGACTGACTTCTAAACAGGGCCCCCAGGATGGGGATGTCGCCGAGGATGGGGACTTTGCTAATCACATCCCGTTCTGACTCTTGAATAATCCCCGACAGTAGCAGGGTTTGACCGTCCCGCAGGCGCACCGAACCGGAGCTGATTTGGCGGGTGGCGAGCAGGGCGATGGTGTTGGTAAGCTGACCGCCGGTACCAGAAGAGGTGCTGATGTTTTGGGTGCCGGTAACTGCCGCGACTGTAGGAGCTACGTTAATGGTGACAAAGCCGTTGTCATCAATCCGTTCCACCTGAAGATTGAGAAGTAAACCAGCAGGTTCCTTTTCTACTTCGGTAGTGATTACTGGGGGGGTGCTGGTGGAAATGGTAGAAGTAATGTTGGTCACCACCTCCTGGGTAAGCGCTACCTCGGCCGCCTGTCCCTCCTGCACCACCAGGGTGGGGTCAGTCAAGATCTTGGCATTGCCGTTGCTGATCTGAGCCTGAATTTGGAAGAGCAGTTGGGCCGGCACCGCAAAGGCGGCAAAACCCGGGTTAATCGGGGAAATGCCACCAGGGTTTAGGGGGGTGGGCACGCCAGCGGGGGAACTGCCGCCAAAGTTAATCACCCCGGCCCCGCCGGTGTTAACAAAGCTAAGGTTGCCCAGACTAAAGGAAAAGCTGGTGCCAAAGCGATCGATGGCACTCAGGTTAACATCGACAATTTTGACGTTAATAGCAACTTGGCGGCGGCGCAGATCTAGCCGGGCCAGGTATTCACTAGCTGTGTTGACCAGGTTGGCCTCACCCACCAGGGTAATAGAGTTCAGCCGGGAATCTGCAACTGCCGTCAGCCCCTCTAAAGGTTGGGAAATCAAGCTCCCATCAGGAGGATTGTAGGTCAACTGCTCAATCAAAGTTGTCTCATACTCAAGGACCCTTCTAACTGGAGGGGTATTTGGAGAACTACTAGGTATTTCAAGCACCTCAACTTGATCTCTGGTGTTTGTCCGACTAGCTTCTGCGCCAAGTGATACTAGAAAACCAGCCGCCTGAATAGCATCTACCTGGTTGAGGCGAAGAGTGCGGCTAACCGTGGTGCGAGCTGCGTCTGGCAATCGTGGCCCTACATAGATACTCCGACCCACCCGATTGGCTTGCAAATCCGCAACTCTCAGGACATGGTTAAACACGTCCTGAACTGATTCGTTTTCGATATCCAAACTAATGGTGGGACCACTCTGATTAGCCTGCTGGTCTTGATTTTGTTGACCGGTGGCGCCCTGGTTGGTAAACACCACATTTAAGTCAGCAGCCCGAGCCAGGAGGGCCAGCACCTCCCGAGCGGGGGCATCCCGTAGTAACAGTCTAGGAATGCGTTGGTTGGTACCCAGGTCGATGGAGCTGGAAAGAATCTGGCTTTCCGCCACGGCAATATCCCCCACCGGGGGAGCGACGGCGCGGGGCAGCAGGGGGGGGACGGCGTTAACCGGGGCAGGCCGGGCGGGGACGCCGTCAATGGTAACGTCGGGGTTAGGCACCAACACCTCGGGGGCGGGGACGGTGGGGGCGGGTGCCTCCGGGCTGGGAGTGGTCTGGGCCAGGGTGGGTTGGCTGGGGGCTGGCAGGGCGGGGCCGGGGACGGTGGCGATCTGCTCAGGCACGGGGGTGGGGGCCGGGGCGGCTTGGGCATCGTTGTGGACCGCCAGCACCACCCGGTCGGGTTGGGAAATGATTTCCCCCCGGGGGGCCTGGTTGGTGCCGTCAATGGTGACCCGCACGCTGTTGGCATCCAGAGGGATGACGGTGATCTGGCTGATGCCGGGGGCGGGGTTGGCCTGGGTGAAGCGATCGCCGTTGGGCAGAGCCAGCTGGGCCCGGGTGATGTCGGCCCGCAGGGTGTTGCCCTGGCTAACGGTAAAGATATTGCTGGCGTCACCGCCCTGGGTGTCAAACACCAGCTCCAGGCCGCGATCGGTGGGGTTAAGCTGCACCCCAGTAATGGTGGTCATGGCGGCGACGCCGGGTTGGGCCGCCAGGGTCAGCAGGGCGCTGGTGAAGATCAGGGGGTGGAAGTAGCTGGAACGGTTCACGGGTTCACTCCTGGAAAGGCGGATGAAAGGACGGGGGCGGGCGGGGTTACTGGGGCGCGGGGGCTTCAGCCGGCGGGGCGGGTTCGGCCGGGGCGGCCCCCTCCGCTGGCGGTTGGCCCTCCCCTTCAGGGGGGGCGGGCTCGGGCGGCGGCGGTGGCGTACTGGGGTCAATAGCGGGGACCAGCACCTCTAGGGTGAAGCTGGTGTTGAGTTGTCGGGGCAGGCCCTGCAACTCCTCCTCCGAGACTCCACTGGGGGGCGGGGCGATCTCCTGCTGCAGATCGCGAATGATGATCAGGGGCTCCAATCGCTCAATGTTGCGGACAATGTTTAAAGCCTGGGGAAACAGGGCCCGCATCGACACCTCCACGGTTTGGCGCTGCAGCTTATTGGCCAATTCCGGCGGGCCATCGGTGTAGGGCAGGGGGGCGGTCGGGGTAAAGCGGGTGAGGCTGGAGGTGTAAAGCAACCTTTGGGTGGTCGGGTCGGCGCCAAACTGACTGCGCAGCCGCTGCACCTGGGCGGAGTTAAACCCTAGGGTGGCCAGCTGGGCCGGGTTGAGGCGATCGGGGGGGGTGCGCAGGGCATCGGCGATGGCGGCATTGCTGGCCTGGATCTGCTGGTTAATATCCAGCAGCAGGGTGTCCAGGCTTTTGCTATTGCCCAGCAACCCGTAGACCTCCACCCGCTGGGCCAGGGACTGATCAAGATCGGCCCGCAGGTCTGCTACCCCCTGCAGGGTGCTGGCCTGCTGGTCAAGCTGGGCCTGCTTGTCTGCCACCTCCGCCTCTAGCCGGGTCTTTTCCTCCAGCACCGGCTTCACCAGCATGTTAAAGAGGGCATAGGCGGCGGCCAACCCCAGCAGGGTAAGGCCAATCGCCTGGATGCGCGGGGTAAGCCGCACCCCAAAGGCGGTGGGGTAGTTGATTAGATTCTCCTGGGCCGTGGTGCGGTTGGGATCAAAGGGTAGAAAGTCTCCGGAGGATGTCATTGTTCAAGAACTCCTGTGTCTCTGAGGGCACGTAGACGGGTGACCAGGCCCACCGCCCCCTGTTGCTCCAGCTCCTCAATTAGCTCGGAGGCGGGGGTATCGGTGAGGTTGGCCCGCAGGGTGTAGTCCACCAGGTAGCTGGGGGCATCGGCGGGGGTACCGGGGCAGCGCCCCTCCACCAGGGGGTCCAAAATTTCTGCCTGCTGTTCCGCCCGTTCAATGGCGACGGAGGCGGGGTTGAGCAGGGGCGATCGCTGCAACACCAGGGTAAAGTCGTTGATGTCGTTAAAGTTGCAGGCTACCCCCTCAATACTCACCCCCCCCACCTGGGGCGGTGGCGCCTCGGGGGTGGCGGCGGGGGTGACCCCAGCGGTTTGGGTGAGGCGGGTGATCTGGATGCGGGTGGGGGTGCGATCGCGGATATCCTGCAACAGAGCCGACCAGGGCACAATCTGATCAAACACCGAGACAAAGGCCCGGTTTTCTGCCTTTACAGCATCAATCTGCCCCTGTAGGGTGCCAATCTCCTGGAGCTGCCCCCGCACCTGCACCAGTTCCGCCTCCAACTGGGCGCTGCGGGCCTCCAACTGGCGTACCTGACTGCGGTTAAAGGCCCAGTAGCCCACCACCAGGGCCAGGGGCACCAGCGCCCCCAACAGGCCGTAGATCAGGGGAGTGCGATCCACCGGGCCCAGCAGGGCCCGGCGTTGGGGCTTGGTGTCAAAGATACGGGTATCGCGGTCCTTGAGAAAGTTAATATCCAGGCTGTACATCTTTATACCTCCCGCAACCCTAAACCGATCACCGTCGCTAACCCCGCCCGCTGGTTTTCAGGGATATCCTCATCCGCCTTCAGCCCCAACACCGCAAAGGGGTCCACTTGGCTGGTGGGGATGCCCAGCCGCTGGGCCAAAAAATTATCCAACTGGTCAATGGCCGCCCCGGGCCCCGCCAGCAAAATCTGGGCCACCTCCATCTCCTCCTCCTGGTTGAGGTAGAAATCAATAGAGCGGCGCAGTTCATCGGACAGCTCCCCTAGCACCCGCAGCATGGCAATGGTGCCAGGGTTGGTCGCCCCCCCCATTTGGGGCGCCCCTACGGAATCCATGGTGGGGGCCGGCACGGTCATGCTCTGCAACAGTTCGGTGTGGCGGGAGGGGGGCAGGTTCATGGCCCGGGTCAGGGCCGCCTGAATCTGAAAGGTACCGGTGGGCACCGTTCTAGAAAAATGGGGCACCCCCTCCACCACAATGGAGATTTCCGTGCTTTCAAACTCAATATCCACCAGGGCCGCCGCCTCCTGGGAGGTAAACTGGCGCAGTTGCTCGCGCAGGGTGCGAATCAAGGCAAAGCTAGAGGTTTCCAGGGAATTCAGGGTAAGGCCCGCCTGCTGGAACACCGACAGGTAGGGGTCTACCAACTGCTTACGCACCCCTACCAGCAACACCTTCACCTTTTCAATGCCATCTTCATCGACAAAGTAGCCCAACTTCTGGTAGTCCACATCCGCCTCCTCCCGGGGAAAGGGCAGGTAAAGATTGGCCTCCTGGTTAAGCACCATCTCCCGCAGCTCGTTGTCATCCAACTCCGCCGGCACCGGGATAATCTTGGCGATGGCCCGCCCCGGAATGGCAGAACTGGCCCGTTTTACCTTGAGCTTGTTCTCCGTCAATAGGGTTTGCAGAGCATCCACCAGGGCCGGGGCATCGAGGATCTCCCCCTCCTGGTAAACCCCCTCCCCCAGTTCCACCGAAGCCAGACTCTCGAGCTTGAGAGTACTACCCTGCTTCCGTAGTTGGGCCAGATTGACCCGTTCTGGGGTAATTTCAATGCCAACCCCAGCAGGTTTTCGATTAAATATCGCCTTCAGGCTATCCACAGCAGCGTCCCCAACTGGATGACCACGTTCACCTCGCCCAATCCCTCCCCAGAGCCATAACCCCAGACCCGAGGGGAAGTTTAGAGAATCGCCAAGGTGGCCTGCACCCCCTGGACGATTTGAGCTAACGAATGGTACACAATTTGTTCAGGAATTGCCACTTTTCTCAGAAGAATTTCCGCCACAGTCTAGGGTGGAGCCCATACAACCCAACCCCAACCCGATGGGGAGCCGAGAGGGAGATCAGCCAGTCCCGGGTGGCGATGATCAGGATCACCCAATTTAAGGGGATAGATCCTAGGCTATGTTGAGATTTTCAAAGATGATAGATGTGTCAACAGATTGAACGGCCTACTTATTTCTAAACCTCTATGTTAATCCGCCCCCGGTGCCCACAGCACTGGGGGTTATTTAATTAGCCTCTGGCCCGTGCCTTTCCTGAGCTATGCAGTACCTTTAGGAGCGTTAAACCGGTGACGGTGATACGGGGGAACCGGCCACCGCCTCGACCCGGCTAGGGTCGATCCCTAGAGTACTGTCCCCAGGCCAGCCAGTAGCTGTTCCAGGTGCTGGCTCTGGTGGGTGGCCATCAGGGTAAGGCGCAGGCGGCTGGTGGGCACGGTGGGGGGGCGCACCGCCGCCAGCCACAGCCCCAGGCGTTGGAGCTGCTGACTGGCCGCCAGCACCGCCGCCGCTGAGGGGTACTCCAGACAGATAATTGGGGAGGCGGAGGGCAGCCGTTTCACCAGACCGCCCCTGGACTGGTCCAGTAGTAGATCCAGGCGCTGGTTGAGGTCTGCCACGTGCTGCCACAGCCGTTGCCGCCGTTCCGGCTCCTGCCGGACCAGGGTGACCGCCGCCAGGGCCGCCCCCGTATCGGCGGGGGACAGGGCGGTGGTATAAATCCAGCTAGAGGCGCGGTTACGGAGAAAGTCGATCAGGGGCTGGGGGCCCGCTACGTAGCCCCCCAAACTGGCCAGGGCCTTGCTGAGGGTGCCGATCTGCACCAGGGGGTAACCGCTGTAGCCCAGGTGTTCCACCAGCCCCGCCCCGCTGGGGCCAAACACCCCGGTGCCGTGGGCCTCGTCCACCAGCACCATGGCATCGTAGGCCGCCGCCAGGGGCAGCATCTCCCCCAGGGGGCAGAGGTCGCCATCCATACTAAAGACGGTGTCACTGCTGATCAGGCAACGGCGGTAGCGGTGGCGGTGGGTTTTGAGCAGGGCCTCCAGGTGAGCCATATCGCCGTGGAGATAGTCGTAGTGGGTGGCGCCGCTGGCCCGGGCGCCGGCCTTCAGACTGGCGTGGTTGTACTGGTCGGCCAGCACCAGGTCGGGGCTACCCACCAGGGCCCCCAGGGTACCCAGGTTAGCCAGGTAGCCGGAGCTAAAGATCAGGGCATCTTCGGTGCCCTTCAGGTCGGCGATCGCCCGTTCTAGCTGGCGGTGCAGGGGACGATGGCCGGTCAGCAGGGGGGAACCGGTGCTACCGCTGCCGTAGGTCTGGAGGGCGGCGATCGCCGCCGCCGCCAGTTGAGGATGGTTGGCCAGGCCCAAATAATCGTTGCTGGCAAAATTAACCAGGGCCAGACCCTGGCGCTGCACCACCGGACCCGCTGCCCCCTCCAGGGTCTGGACGGAGCGGTGGCGATGGACCCGCCGCAGGGCAACTAACGCCTGATCAATCCAGCCGTAGGCGGACCCCCCCAAGCCAACCCTCCTCCCCTGGCCCAGGGCCGGCTAGTCGTTAAATGCTAACTTCGCTCAACTCCCGACAGAGGTAGTCGAAGGGTTGATCGACAACGGCGCTATCCGCCATGCCCGTCGCCTCCGCCCGGGCCTTGACCAGATCCTTCATGATCTGGATGCCCACCACGGTGGGGCCAATGGGCACGCTGAGGGAGTTGTAGGTTTCCCGCAGGCCGGTTAAAACCCGCTCATCCAGCACGTCATCGTTGCCGGCCACCAGGGCGTAGCTGGCGTAGCGCAGGTAATAGTCCATATCTCGCAGACAGGCGGCGTAGCGACGGGTGGTATAGGCATTGCCACCGGGCTGAATCAGTTCGGGCACCTGTTCAAACAGCTTCGCCCCCGCCTCCTTAACAATGTCCGAGGCATTGGCGCTGATCAGGGCCGCTGCCTTAATCCGCCCTAGACCACTGTCAAAGTAAGACTTGATGGAATTGAGGGCGTTTTGATCGAGGTAACGCCCGCGGTCATCATAGGTTTTGATCAGGGTGGTTACGGCATCCCGCATGGATAGTGTCTCCCAACGCTCACTTTTAAAACAGCAGATCTCACAGCAGGCCATGCTGAAGCTAAAACCCCTTACCAGGAACCCCTTGCCAGGACTCAAGCACAGCCTATTCTCGTGCCAGTTTACCATGTTGGTCCGGCCCTGATCGGCGGGCAGCTTGCCCGGCCTGGGATTGGGGGAGAATTGTTACAAAAAGACACCCCCAGCCCGTCAGTCCTGGCCTCAGCCTGGGGAATTGTTGTGATTTCCTGACAAAAAGTAGTGATGGATACAAAACCAAAGGACCCCTATTTTTAGGATGAATCAGGTAAATCGGTAGCTATCGACGGGTATTTATCGAGCGGTACCGGCTGAGTTCAATGGTTTTAAAGGTTAAGGAGTAGCCCATGGCAACCCCAGCAGACATCCTGAAAAAAATTGAGGATGAAGGGATTGAATTAATCGATCTGAAGTTTATTGACATGCCAGGCATCTGGCAGCACCTGACGGTGCACAAAAGTCAGATCGATGCCAGTAGTTTTACCGACGGGGTGGCCTTTGATGGGTCCAGTATTCGGGGCTGGAAGGCGATCAACGAATCGGACATGACCATGGTCCCCGATCCGACCACCGCCTGGATTGATCCCTTTATGGCGGAGCCCACCCTGAGTCTGATCTGCACCATTCAGGAGCCCCGTACCGGGGAGCTCTACTCCCGCTGTCCCCGGGCGATCGCCACCAAGGCGGTGGAGTACCTGCGCTCTACGGGGATTGGCGACACCGCCTTCTTTGGCCCTGAGGCGGAGTTCTTTATCTTCGACGATGTCCGCTTTGACCAGACCGAGCATTCGGCCTACTACTACGTCGATAGCGTGGAGGGCCGCTGGAATAGCGGTCGGGTGGAGGAGGGCGGTAACCTGGCCTACAAACCCCGCTACAAGGAGGGCTACTTCCCCGTGGCCCCCACCGACACCTCCCAGGACATGCGCAGCGAAATGTTGCTGACCATGGCCAAACTGGGGGTACCGATCGAGAAGCACCACCATGAGGTGGCCACCGGGGGTCAGTGCGAACTGGGGATTCGCTTCGGTCGGCTGATTGAGGCGGCGGACTGGTTGATGATCTATAAGTACTGCATCAAGAACGTGGCCCGTAAGTACGGCAAGACCGTCACCTTTATGCCCAAGCCCCTGTTTAACGACAATGGCTCGGGGATGCACACCCACCAGTCGATCTGGAACAACGGTCAGCCCCTGTTTGCCGGCAATGGCTACGCCGGCCTCAGCCAAATGGCTCTCTGGTACATTGGCGGCATTCTCAAGCATGCCCCCGCCCTGCTGGCCCTCACCAACCCCACCACCAACTCCTACAAGCGGTTGGTGCCGGGGTTTGAGGCTCCGGTTAACCTGGCCTACTCCCAGGGTAACCGCTCCGCCTCCGTGCGGATTCCCCTCTCTGGCGATAACCCCAAGGCCAAGCGATTGGAGTTCCGCTGTCCCGACGCCACCTCTAACCCCTACCTGGCCTTCGCCGCCATGCTCTGCGCTGGCCTAGACGGCATCAAAAACCAGATCGACCCCGGGGCACCCCTGGATGTGGATATCTACGATCTCAGCCCCGAGGAGCTGGCCAAGATTCCCTCCACCCCAGGCTCCCTGCTGGATGCCCTGAAGTGCCTGGAGGCAGACCATAGCTTCCTGACCAGCACGGGGGTGTTTACCCAGGACTTTATCAACAACTGGATTGAGTACAAGCTCGATAATGAGGTCAACCCCATGCGGCTGCGGCCCCACCCCTACGAGCTGGCCCTCTACTACGATTGCTAAGCCTCCCCTACCGGCCCCGCACCCGGGTGTCCGGTTGTACCTGGTCGCTGGGGTAGAGGATCACCTCCTCCCCAGTGGTGAGGCCCGACTCCACCGCCGCCGCCGCCTGACCGCGGCGGCCTAGCTTTACCTGGCGCCGTTGGGCTCGACCCTGGTCAGCCACGAAGGCACACCACTCGCTCTGGCAGCGAAACAGGGCGCTGATCGGCACCTGCAGGGCCTTTGGGGTTTCCCAGAGGACGATTTCCAGCTGCACCTGGAAGCCATCCCCCAGGGTAGGGGGGGGCTGGTCCAGGGCGATCACCACATTCACCCGCTGCTCCTCTACCCCCAGGGCCGATACCTGGGTAAAGGCGGCGGGTTCAATCCGTTTCACCCGGCCCTGCAGCACCGGGTCACCGCCCCAGCGGTTGATCAGCACCCGGGCCCCCGGTTTGACCTGCACCGCATCGGTGGACAGCAGGTCCGCCACCAGTTCCAGATCGGTGGGGTCCCCCAGGCTGAGCAGGGGGGTACCGGCGCTCACGTAGCGCCGGTTCGGTTCCAGTACCGTCAGCACCTGGCCACTGGCGGGGGCGGTGATGGTGGTGCGGCGGGCGGCATCCGCCAGGTTGACCAGTTCCGCCTCCAGGGCAGCAATTTGCCCCTGGTAGACCTCAATCAGATAGTCGGGGTCCCGCTGCTGGGCGGCCAGCACCTGCCGGGCAGCCCTGGCCCCTGCGATCTCCGCCCTGGCCTGGGTGACCGCCTGCTGAGCCGCCACCAGGTCCTGCTGGCGCTGGGTCACCGTCAGTTGCTGGCTCTCCAGGTCCTGGCGGGAAATGCCGCCCTGGGCGTAGAGGGCGGCGGTGCGATCGCGCTCTCGCTGGGCCTGGCCGAGGGCAGCCTGGGCCTGGGTGACTCGAGCCTGGGCCTGCTGCTCCGCCGCCTGGGTGGCGGCGATCCGATCCTGGGCCTGGGCCAGGGCGGCGGACTTGGGCCGTTGCCGGTCTACCCCGGCTAATTCCCCCTGGGCAGACCGCAGGCGGGCCTGGGTGGCCTGCACCTGGCTGGTTAGGGGTAGGGGGTCAATTTGGGCTACCCGATCCCCCGCCTGGACAGGGTCCCCCGGTTCCAGGGTGAGCCGTTGCAGCTCACCACTCACCGGCGCCGCCACCACGAAGCGATCGCGCACCCGGGTGCGCCCCTCCGCCTGTACCGTTACCTGTAGGGGTTGCTCCACCACCGTGGCCAGATCGACTGCCAGGGGGCGGGGTCGCAGCCCATAGCCAATCAACCCCAGCACCCCCACCCCCACCCCCAGGTACACCAGCCGTCGCCAGGGGGGTGGGGCCGCTGCCCCCCGCTGCACCTCACCGTTTTCCACCGTGCTTTGATCGAAGGGGGCCATGGCCTTTACTCCCGGGTTTTCAGCACCGCCACTAAGTCTAGCCGCTGCAGTTGCCGTCCCACCACTAACCCGGAGGCGGTGGCGGCCAGGAGAGTGACCAGGGCAGCAAACAGGTAACTGTCGGGCTCAATAATAAAGGGCACCCGCACCACCTCGGTGTTTTGGGCCGGTGACTGGTTTAACCACCAGGCCAGGCCGTAGCCCAGCAAGCCCCCCAGGGGCAGGGCCGCCAGGGTAATCAAGGCTTGCTCCCCCAGTAAAATCAGCAGAATTTCCCCCTGGGTAAAGCCAATGATGCGCAGGGTGGCCAGGTCCCGCTGGCGCTCCGAGAGGGCAATCCGGGCAGAGTTGTAGATTACCGCCGCCGCAATGATCACGGCAAATAGAATGATGACGCTGTTCATCACGCCGGAGGTGGCGGCAATGGTGGATTTGAACTGATTCAGGGCGGTCTGGCGCTGGGCCACGCTGGCCACCGCTGGCATCTGTTTAAGCTGGCGGTAGAGGCTGGGTAGGGCCGGAGCCTCCACCCGCAGGTAGGCTCCCGACAGGCTGGGGGCCTCCCCCAGCAGGGCGCTGAGGGCGTAACGATCCATGTAGGCCGCCAGCCCCACCAGCTCATCCACCAGCCCCACCACCAGCACCGATCGCACCGGTCGCTCCCCCTCGAGCACCTCCAGCACCAGGGTCTGGCCCACCTCCACCCCCAGTAGTTCGGCCAGCTTGGTGGTGAGCAGCAGCCCCTGGGGGGGTAGGGGCCGACTATGGCCCTGGTCATCCAGGAGCTGCTGCAGGGTACTGGGGTTGGTCAGCCCGGTCAGGTTAACCCGTCGCGATCGCTGCTCAAGGCGCAACCGGGCCGGCACCGATCGAAAGGGCTCCACCTGCATCACCCCCGGCAGGTGGGCCAGATCGTAGGTAACCCGCTCCCCCAGGGGCTGCTGGAAGACCAGGGTGAGGTCATGGCGCTGCACCTGGTAGAACTGGCGATCGATGATTAGGGCGATGCCGTCGCTAAAGTAGCGCCCCACCACCAGCATGGCCACCCCCAGGGCAATCCCCACCATGGAGAGCAGGGCCTGCAGGGGGCGACGCTCCAGGTTACGCAGCACCATCCGCCAGGGGGGGGAGAGCCAGGGCTGCAGGCCCAGGCGTTCGATCAGGGTGGTTTGAAAGCGGGCGGGGGGCTCCGGGGCCATGGCCTGGGCGGGGGGCAGGCTGACCACGGCGCTGACGGCCTGGTAGGCGCCGGCCAGGGCCGCCCCTAGGCTAACGGCGATCGCCCCCGCCATCACCCCGACACTGGCCTGGTATGCCATGGCGGGGAATTGGTAGTAGCGCCCATAGAACTGGGTAAACAGGCGGCCCAACCCGTAACCCAGCCCTAGCCCCAGGCTAGTCCCCAGCAGCACCACCACCAGAACGAACTTGAGAAAGTGCAGCCCCACCTCCAGGTTGCTGTAGCCAAAGGCCTTGATCACCGCAATTTGATCCCGTTGGGTGCGGATCAGCCGGGCCAGCACCGTATTCACCAGGAAGGCAGCGATGGAGAGGAAGATCAGGGGCAAAATCAGGGCCATCACCTGCAGCCCGGTGAGGTCGTCACTGAGGAAGCGGTGGGAAAGCTGCTGACTGCGATCGTAGGCCCCCAGCCCCCCGTAGGGTTCGAGGATGCGATCAAGCTGAAAAATCACGGCGGCCGGGTTGGTGCCGGGGGTGAGGGTGAGCACCACATCGTTAAACCCCCCCCGCAGATCAAAGGCGCTGGCCAGGGCCTCCTCCTCCATCCAAAACACCCCGAAGCGGCGGTTATCGGGCAGTAGCTCGGTACCGCTAATTTCGTAGATGTACTCTGGCGAGAGGGCGGTGCCCACGATGGCTAGGGTCTGCCAGCGGCCATTGATGATGGCGTTGATGCTATCTCCCAGGCGGAGGCGGTTAGCCCGCACAAAGGCTTCACTGGCGATCACCTGATCGGGACGACCGGGCTCAAGATACCGCCCCGATCGCAGCACAATATCATTCAGCAGGGGCTGGGGTTGACTGGGGATGGAAATCAGCCGGCCCAGAGCCGGGTCCGCCAGGCCGGGCACATCCAGGGTGACCTCCTGCACCACCCGCGATCGCCCCTGGCTCACCCCCGGAATAGCTAGAATCTCCTCCATCACCGAGGCGGGGGCCCGCTTCAGGGAGGCAAACACCTCGGTGAAGCGGTACTGATCGTAGTACTGCTGTTGGGACCACAGCAGGGACTGGTAGGTGCTGGTCATGGTCACCAGACTGGTAATGCCGCAGGTGACGATCAGGGCGATGGCCAGCACCTGCCCCCTGAGGCTCGCCAGGTCCCGGTAGAGTTTGAGATCGAGGGTGGACATGGATAGACTGGCAAGGTAATCGGGCGGTCACCCCCTATTCTGCCTCAGATAAACTACTGCTCCTTCCCGGCCTTGGTCGACAACCCTTCAAGGGAAACCAGCAGCCTGGCCGCCTCCTGACCCCTGAACCACCATGCCTCCCTGAGTAGGGACCGATAGCTTCCGCCAGGCCCCTTCGCTAAAATGAACCTAGTTCGCCCCTAACCTATGGTTCTACCCCTCTTTGTCTACGGCACCCTGAAACCCGGACAATGGGCCTTTGACCAATTTTGCCAGGGCCAGGTGATAACCATGATCCCGGCCCTGACCCAGGGACGCCTGTACCACCTGTCCCTGGGTTATCCGGCCCTTAGCCTGGAGGCTGGCTGGGTACAGGGAGTATTGCTGATCCTGGCCAGTCAGGAGCATCTGGCCGCCATCGATAGCTTTGAGGAGTACGATCCCCAATGCCCTGACCAAAGCCCCTATCAGCGT
The DNA here is from genome assembly GCA_040381765.1 of Leptolyngbya sp. Lineage (GTDB taxonomy): Bacteria > Cyanobacteriota > Cyanobacteriia > Phormidesmidales > Phormidesmidaceae > Nodosilinea. The sequence continues at coordinate 9,413 of JBEIGU010000056.1, read as the reverse complement.
CGTTGGCAGCCGGTCTATCGGCTGGATCGCAGCCCCCTTAGCGAGGCCTGGGTTTATACCATGGCGTCAGACCGGATCCAGCGCTTCAACGGAGAATGGTTGCCGGCTGGGATTTGGCCCCAGCCTAGGGAGGGTATCTAGTGTAGACGCCCAGCCTAGGCCAATTGGAAAGCCGCCCCTAACCCCACGCCAATCTCTGCCAGGGAGAGTTTGCCATCGTGGTCAGAGTCGAGGGCATCAAAGACCGCATCGGTGCCTAGCCATTCCTCCCGGGTAATGAACCCATCGCCGTCCAGGTCGTAGGCTTTGAATAGATCATCCCGGGCGTGGGAAATCATAATCTCCCCTTGGGTGAGGTGAGTGAGGCGGTTAGCCAGGAAGTCTTCGAGGGTTTCCAGAGCTTTGCTAAAGCCCTGGATGCCCTCTTGGAGCTTTTCCGAGGCCATGCGATCGCGATCATGCATGGATCGGAAGGTAGCTTCGTCCATGGTTATGGGCTCGATGACCAGGGACGAGGCTTGACCTGAATCCAGGCGACGGGGTAGATCCCCTTGGGTAGCCTCCAACTGGGCCAGTAACTGGGGCGAAATGGTGAGTAGATCGCAACCGGCCAGTTCGGTGATTTCGCCAAGATTGCGGAAGCTAGCCCCCATCACCTCGGTGGAGTAGCCAAATTTTTTATAGTAGTTATAAATCTGGGTGACGGAGACCACGCCGGGGTCTTCCTGGGGAGGGTAGTCCTCCCGACCCGTATCTTTTTTGTACCAATCTAGAATTCGGCCAACGAAGGGAGAAATCAGGGTTACCCCGGCTTCGGCACAGGCGATCGCCTGGTGCAGCCCGAACAGCAGGGTAAGGTTACAATGAATTCCCTCGTTCTCCAGCACCGCTGCGGCCTGAATCCCCTCCCAGGTGGAGGCGATCTTAATCAGCACTCGCTCGGGGGAAATACCCAGCTGCTGGTACTGGTGAATTAGCTGGCGAGCGGTGGCGATGGTGGCCTCGGTGTTGTAAGAGAGGCGGGCATCCACCTCGGTGGAGACCCGACCTGGGACAATCTGCAGGATTTTATGGCCAAAGGCTACCGCCAGGCGGTTAAAGGCCAGGTTGGCGATCTCCTTCTGACTGGCGTCAGGGCCAGCATCAGCCTTAGCCTGGAGCAGGGTTTCGTCTACAATTTCGTGGTATTGAGGCATCTGGGCCGCCGCCGTAATCAACGAAGGGTTGGTGGTGGCATCCCGGGGGGTAAATTTCTCAATTGCTTGCAGGTCACCGGTATCAGCAACCACTACCGTCATTTGCCGTAGTTGAGCTAAGAGACTGGCCATAGATTTCTCCTAAAGGCTGGAGTGAGCTTCGATCAGGTAGTTCCATTTTAATCAGGGGATAGACGGAGCATATTAATCTGATATTAAGGCTGCCCTGGGGTGGGGGTCCTCAGGAGGGGGGGTTGGAGTTCTATGCCTCCCAGACTGTTCTGGATCTCTATCAAGATGCTTCGTGGACAGTGGAGGAGCTGGCCACGATCTACCGGATCCAACTTGTTAACAGGGAAAGAACAGTTGGTAATCTAGATTGCAAAATACCCGGGCTTGAAGTGTGGTAGGCAACAAAAATTTATAGTTTGTTGGTCAGATCTTAATCAGGATCGGAGGTTTTCTTAATTTCTGCCCAGCACCATAGGGTTTATAACCCATCCCTTCTAGGTATACCTGTGGCTACGATCACCTCTGTCTCCATTGACCAGAGCGGGTACCCCCATCAAACCTTTATCGATCTGCTGGAGCAACTCTACCGCGATCGGGCCCTGTTGCCCTACCCCATGGGTCAGACCATTCCGCTACAGCCGGATGAGGTGCTGATCGTCTGCCGCGGCATCGTCCAACTATTTACTATTCAACCCGATGGCGGTGAAACCTTGCTGGGGCTGGCTGGGCCTTCCATGCCCCTGGGCTTGCCCCTGACGGTGGTCCATCCCTACTGGGCCATAGCCTTGACCGATGTGGATGTGCTCACCCTGCCCATGGCAGAGATTGAGTCCTCATCGGTGCTGATGGCGGGTATTTACCGTCACCTCACCCTGCGGCTGCAGCAAACCGAGGCCTGGTTGGCCCTGGCGGGTAAGCGATTGGTGGTGGATCGGCTGCAACAGTTTTTGGTGATGCTAGCCCAGGACTTTGGCCAGGTAGAGCCCCAGGGAGTACGTATTCCCATGCGGCTGACCCACTATCAGTTGGCCACTGCCCTGGGCACCACCCGGGTGACCATTACCCGCCTGTTGAAGGATCTAAAGGACCAGGGATGGTTGCGACTTGACCAGCGCCACCTGGTGTTACAGGTTGACCCCAGCGCCCTGCCCCGTCAGTAAACCCGCCAGCATCGGTAAACCCTCGAGGCTACCCAGCAGGGCATCGGCGGCCCGCTCCGGGTGGGGCATTAGCCCTAACACATTGCCCTGAGGGTTGCAAATGCCAGCAATGTGGTTGAGGGAACCGTTGGGGTTAGCCCCGGGTTCTAGCTCGCCGGTTGGACTGCAGTAGCGCAGCACCACCTGGCCCTGGTCTTCTAAGTCCGCCAGGGTTTGGGCATCGGCGTAGTAGCACCCTTCCCCATGGGCAATCGGTAGGGTAATCACCTGCCCAGGTTGGTAGCCCTGGGTCCAGGGCAGGTCGGCCCGTTCCACCCTGAGGCTGACCCGATCGCAGATAAACTGCATCCCCCGGTTCCGCACCAGGGCCCCCGGCAGTAGCCCGGCTTCGGTCAAAATTTGAAAGCCGTTACAGATGCCAATCACCGGCTTGCCCTGCCGGGCATGGGCCAGGGTGGCCTGTAGCGCTGGAGAAAAGCGAGCGATCGCCCCACAGCGCAGGTAGTCACCGTAGCTAAAGCCCCCCGGCACCACCACCACATCCAGGTCGCTGAGGTCGCTATCGTCGTGCCAAACCATACGGGTGGGTTGGCCCAACAGGTCGCGGGTGACGTAAGCCACGTCGCGATCGCAGTTGGCGCCGGGAAACACAATTACACCAAATTTCATCACAGCTCCAGGGAAGGGGGCTCGCCGTTGCAGCTACAGGGTGCTAGCCAGGGTGATCCCAGCCTGACTGGGGGCAGTATAGCGCTCTCCGGTAAGACTAAAGGGGCGGACTTCGGTAATCTTAACCGGCACCTGCAGCCCCTTCAGGGTGGCCAGGTCTCCCGGAAAAAAGGTGAGGCGATTGCTGCGGGTGCGGCCCATCACCTGGGTGGGGTCCTTGGGGTTGGTGGCCTCCACTAAAATGCTTTCAATCCGGCCCTGATAGCGTTGGCAGCGATCGCTGGCCCGGCTGGCCACCAGGTGGTTGAGGCGCTGCAGGCGATCGGCCTTGACCTGCTCCGGCACCTGATCGGGCCAGCGGGCGGCGGGGGTGCCGGGTCGGGGGGAATAGGCGGCGGTGTTGAGCTGATCAAAGCCAATGCTGTCCACCAGGTCCAGGGTCTGTTGGAATTGGGCCTCGGTTTCCCCGGGGAAGCCGACGATGGCATCGGCGCTCAGGGCGGCATCGGGCATGTACTGACGCAGGGTGTCAATGATGCGGCAGTACCGTTCCCGGGTGTAACCCCGGGCCATGGCCTTGAGGATGTCGTTATCGCCGGATTGGAAGGGAATGTGAAAGTGTTCACAGATCTTGGGCAACTCGGCACAGGCCCGGATCAGCCGCTCGGTGAAATAGCGGGGGTGACTGGTGGCAAAGCGCAGCCGCTCAATTCCGGGGACATCATGGATGTGGTAAAGCAGGTCGGTGAAGGTGTGCTGATGACGGCCATCGCGGGTACTGCCGGGCAAGTCCCGACCGTAGGCATCGATGTTTTGCCCCAGCAGGGTGACCTCCCTAAAGCCCTGGCGGCCCAGTTCCTCAACTTCGGCGCGGATGGCAGCGGGCGATCGGGATTGCTCCACCCCCCGCACCCCCGGCACCACACAGTAGGTACAGCGCTCATTGCAGCCGTAGATAACATTCACCCAGGCGGTTACCTCACTATCCCGCCGGGGTTTGGTGATGTCCTCCATGATGTCAATGGCCTCGGTGGCCACCACCTGGTTACCGGCAAACACCTGTTCCAGGAGATCCTGGAGCCGGTTAGCATGCTGGGGGCCCATCACCAGGTCCAGCTCCGGCACCCGTCGCAGCAGGGCCTCCCCCTCCTGCTGGGCCACACAGCCCGCCACCACCAGGGTGAGGTCGGGGCGCTGCTGCTTGCGCTTGGCCTGGCGCCCCAGGTAGGAGTAGACCTTTTGTTCGGCGTTGTCGCGGATGGTGCAGGTGTTGTAGAGCACCACATCCGCCTGGTAGGGGTCATCGGTCCAGATCAGGCCCATGGTGTCTAAAACCCCCGCCATCCGCTCAGAGTCGGCCTTATTCATCTGGCAGCCGAAGGTGGTGATGTGGTACTGGCGAGGTGGGCTGGTCATAGAGGGGCCGAAAAAGGGGGGAAGAGAGAGCAATATATATGATAAGTGGATTTAATTCTATCCTACAGAGTCCCTGGGTCAGGTGGGAGGTGACCGGTGGCCAGCACCCAGGAGAATCCCTCGGATTTCTGTTAATCCATACCCGGTTATTTCCATGCAAATAAGCTGACAGGCTTTTGCCCGCCAGCTTATTATTCCTAGGCTAAGGTCTCAGGCTAGTGGCCCTAACCTAGGCTGGGTAAACCTGCAGTAGACGAGCGGCCATGTAGCCGTAACCCAACACTTCCTGGGAACAGGGGTGTTGGTAAGCGCTAACATTAGCGATCGCGGCGATCGCGTAGAGCCCCTGGGTGAGTTCCAAACTAGCCGGGGTACCCGTCCAGGTGATGGTGTAGTCAAAATCATCCTTGACAGTGACGACGTACTCAGAGACATCGGTTTCCTTAGCGCGGCCACCTACGCCCTCGAAGGCGAATTGAATTTCCACCTTCATCCCTAGACACAGCAATAAGCGAGTTAGGGGGGTGCTATTAAAATGGACATCAACGCTAACACTAAAGGTTTCGTCGCTGGCCACAATATAGGGGGAATTGCTCGGGGCAATGACACTGGGGGGTACCGCTGGCGCCGTAGAGGCTTCAATCCGAAGATTGCAAAGCTCAAAGAAAACCGGTCCCAAAATGTGGGTCGAGCGGGTTTCAGTCTCAGTAAACAGCGAAGGTTGGGCAGCTAATAGGATAGTCATGGTTTTTCCTCATGGGGTTTTAGGTCAACCGGTTCACGTCTCCGAGGGGCAACAACTGGGTTGTCAGGCGGTAGAATGTGATTTCCGTTGACTCCTATAGAGTGCCTTGTCCCTAGGGGAAAGGTATATTACCCGTGGGGGTGAAATTGAAGGATGGGGTTGATAGGCTGTCATGGGTTAGGGCCACGACAGTAGCAGTAGGGGTGAGGACCTAAACCACCATGACCAGGGCCGATCAACTAATGCAGGAGTGGCTGGGGCGATTACGGCAGGATCAGCCCGGCCAACCGGAGGGGGTATACCGGAGTTTGGTGGGCTGGCTGCTGGGGGTGCCACCGGATCGCTTTGAGGCGTTAGCTCCAGAGCAGTTGGCCCTGGCCCGCCAGGGTATGGAGTACCGCTACCGATTATTTTTAGAACGTTACTGGCAGGTTAGCCCAGAGCAGGGCTACCAACGGCTGGTGAAGCGGTTAAGCGGGGTATTCCTGATTCGCCAAAAGGTCAATACCTGGGTAACCCTGAGCCGCGATCGCAGCCGCACGGTGGTGGAGGTGGTGCAGGAGGTGGTGCAGGAGATGATCCAGAGCGATCGCTACCTGGCTCAGGAGCTCAAGTCTATTGAGGCCTGTACAGACAACCTCCGCCTGCGTAGTCTGCTCCTGCTAGCCAGTTTAGAGGAGTATTGCCTGCGGACGGTGCGGAACCAGCCCTTGATTCTCTACCGATTTCTGAACCACCTGGAGCGGAGTCAGCGGGCAGGCATGACCCAGGTGCCCACCGGGGAGTTGGTGCAGATTCTCTCGGAGGACGTCACCGCGACGAACGGAGAGGAGGCCCTCAGCAGGCTGGATGGGGAGGCCTGGCATCGCTACCACCAGGAGCAAAGCCACTTAGACCAGCGCAGTCAACGGGCCCAGGTAAAGAGCGCCCTGGTGGCCCACCTGCACCGCCACCTGGGGGAGGGGGCGGTACATTGGCTGGAGCTACATCTGCAGGGGTTAACCCCAGAGGACATTGCCCAACGGCTAGACCTGCCGGTTAAAAAGGTTTACCGCCTCAGGGAACAGGTCACCTACCATGCCCTGAAAATCTTTGCCCTGAAGGAACAACCCAGCCTGGTGCTGGAGTGGCTCAAAACCTCCCTACGGGATCATAACTTGGGTCTGACTCCAGGCCAGTGGCAGCAGTTCTGGCAGGGGCTAAGTGCCGAGCAACAGAGAATCCTGGAGGCCGGCCGTCAGGGCCAGTCTCTGGAGGAGATCGCCCAGGGGTTAGGCCTGAAATCGAAACAGGTCAAGGCCCAGTGGGTCGACCTCTATCTACGGGCTCAGGATCTGCGCCGCTGACCTCACCAGCCCTGAACAACGGTTTAGAGAGTGATGACTCCAGCCCTGGGTAAGGGGTTGCCGTAGGTTTTTGAGGAGTACCATCCTATGATGGTAGATAGATAGGGGGGAAGCCGGTAACCATGGCCGTGGTTCCAAGGATAGAAGCCTGATCCCCTCCTCCCCTTCCTACTCCTGACCCTACTGGCAACGCCGATGACCCTCCCCGATCGCCCCGCTTCCGTCCCATTTCCCCTGCCGACGGGCACGTCAGCCCGTCCTGACAAGCCGGAGGAAGCCTGCGGCATTTTTGGCGTCTATGCCCCTGGCGAAGAGGTGGCCCGGCTGGCCTACTTTGGCCTATTTGCCCTCCAGCACCGGGGTCAGGAATCCGCTGGCATCGCTACCTTTGATCAGGGACAGAGCCACTGCTACAAGCATATGGGGCTGGTTTCCCAGGTGTTTGATGATCAGATTTTGCAGTCCCTACCGGGTCAGATGGCGGTGGGTCACAACCGCTACTCCACCACTGGATCCAGTCATGTCTGCAATGCCCAACCGGCGATCGTCCCCACCCGCCTGGGTAAGCTGGCCCTGGCCCACAACGGCAACCTGGTGAACGCCTCTGACCTACGGGAAGAGCTGCTGCAGCGTCACCACGACCTGAACACCACCACCGATTCTGAGATGATCGCCTTTGCCCTGGCGGAGGCGGTGAACGACGGAGATGACTGGATAGCAGCAGCCCACCAGGCCTTTAACCGCTGTCAGGGTGCCTTTAGCCTAGTGATTGGCACCCCGGAGGGGCTGATGGCTAGCCGGGATCACCAGGGTATTCGCCCCCTCGTCCTGGGGGTCTTGGGGCCGCTGCCCCAGCAGTTAGGGGGGCCGGCCGCCTACGTCCTGGCCTCAGAAACCTGTGCCCTGGATATCATTGGCGCCACCTACCTGCGGGACATTCAACCAGGGGAGTTGCTCTGGATTACGGCCCAGGGGCTGACCAGCCACCAGTGGGCCGCCCCCACTCCCCGCAAGTTGTGTATCTTTGAGATGATTTACTTCTCTCGCCCCGATAGCATTGTTAACCAGGAAAGTCTCTACAGCTATCGCCGTCGTTTGGGTCACCAATTAGCCCGCGAGGCTCCGGCCTCCGTGGATTTAATTATGGCGGTACCCGATTCAGGGGTGCCCGCAGCCATTGGTTTTTCTCAGGAATCGGGCATTCCCTACGCCGAAGGTCTGATTAAAAACCGCTACGTCGGGCGTACCTTTATCCAACCCACCCAATCTATGCGAGAGATGGGGATTCGCATTAAGCTAAATCCCCTTAAGGATGTGCTGGCGGGTAAGCGGATTTTAATCGTGGATGACTCCATCGTGCGGGGCACCACCAGTCGCAAAATTGTACAGACCCTGCGGGATGCCGGTGCCACGGAGGTTCACATGCGTATTTCTTCGCCACCGGTCACCCACCCCTGCTTCTACGGTATTGACACCGACAGCCAGGACCAACTGATCGCCGCCACCAAATCCAGCACAGAAATCGCCCGGCAAATCAACGTGGATTCCCTCGGCTACCTGAGCTGGGAGGGCATGCTCAAAGCCACCGAACAGGACCCCCACAGCTTCTGCTCCGCCTGCTTTACCGGTCATTACCCGGTGGATATCCCTCAACCCTTCAAACGTTCCAAGCTTAAGTTTGAGCATAAAGAACCGGTGACAACCTAGTAGGCTGGGGCGTAAGTTAATATACTCTTCCATGCCTTGAGTACCTTAGAGGTTGTTTGAAAAGGGTTGTCCCAGGTATATTTTGCCGCCAAGGGACCGCCAAAACACTTGATTTTGCCATAATTGTCCTGCTCCATAGGTATAATCTGAGACCCTCTTTGGCTTTTCAAACAACCTCTTACCTTGGTATGTCCATCGAAAGGGTTTCACCATCCTGAGTTTAAGGTCAAAGTGACCCTAGAAGCTCTCAAGGGGAATAAAACCTGGGCAGATCGAAGAAGTGGGTACGCGATCACAAGATTTTTGGTACTGTCAACCGTTGAGCGGTTTAGAGAAACCTGAACAAATTGCCTTGTTTGAGAAAACTGAGTTAGACGTAAGCCCTAACTCCACCAGTCGAACTTATCTGGAACGAATTGGTTGTGCTTATGAAGGACATCCTTTGGCACTAAGAGTCATTGCAGGAGAAATCAAAAACAAACCGTTTGATGGAAATGTGTTGGCGTACTGGAACAAGTATGGCAATGAAGTGCAAGAGGTAGAAAAGGCGATCGCCGAAGCCCAAGAAGGAAACTCTGTCGGTGCGGAAGATAAATGGCAATTGGATCGTTCCACTCTTAGTATATACTTGTAGATACACGTCGTGGATAGGAGCGTCTCCATGCGTACCCGCGTCTTCCAGAGTGGTAATTCCCAGGCGGTTCGAATACCAAAAGAGATTCAGTTTGAGCGCCTGGATGTGGAGTACGAAATTGAACGGCAGGGGGATGTGGTGATTTCCGCCATTACCCTGGCTGAACTGGAGTATGGGGTCCGGGCCAGCCGGGAGGACACTCGACAACAAAATCGCCAGGCCCTGGATGCCCTGCTGGAGCTGATTCCCCCCGTGGCGTTTGACCGTCCGGCAGCAGCGGTCTATGCTGCCGGACGGGCCGCTGCTCCGGATCGCCGCCGTGATGCCCTGGATAGGTTGATTACCAGTCATGCGAAAAGCCTGAACCTGACTCTGGTGACCAACAACCTGGAGGATTTTCGTGTCTATCCTGACTGGACAGTGGGAAGTTCTCCGAGAAAGTGAGATTTCATCAGGGTTTCAGGCTTCGGACTGCCAACAAAGACGGAAACTACTCAAGTGCCTATGGTAGAAGGGTTTCAGGCTTCT
>JBEIGU010000055.1:0-23273 GCA_040381765.1 Leptolyngbya sp. | reverse complement strand
GAAGCACAGAATACTGTCTTTTGTAGCCTCCTGTGGATCTAAGTCTAATTTTTTCTGAATTTGGGCATTTTCAAGCTCTTGATCCATATGGATTTGGATATGTCTGTTTTTGTCTATACCAAATTAGATGCGATTACCCTGGTTATCCAGAGATTTTATGCCTATGTAGTTCCCTTGAAAGGTTCATCAATTCAGCGGTAGAGCAAGGGATGATCAGGCTAACAGCCTGTAGCCCCATAAGACGAATAATGGTGCTCCTAAAGGAGCCATAAAGTCTCCTAGTCTTCATTACCCATAAAATTAGGTAAACACAAGTCAGATTAACTTTGTCATGAGGCTAAGACTGCTACTTCAACTTAACTTACTTGAAGAAGTCTTGGTAGAATTTCCCCTTTGTAATAATTCCTAATGTTTTTAGTGTATCGTTGACAGCATCCATTAATCCATAGTCTTGAATACGACGCTCTTCACCCTTGAGAACCCTCCGCAACGCCATATAAAAGTTTAATTCTCCCAGGGCTGAGTCATCCCCCTTATCACTAGCATCAATGATTCTCTGGGCATAGTCATTAATTTTGGCCTCAACGTGCTCAATTAGCTCTTGCTTTTGCATGGATAATCCTCCAGTTGTATTACATAAATCAATCGACTTAGACCGCATCCAGTCTAGCAAATCATACTTCTAGCCCTCAGTCTAACCATTGCCATCCTTGGTAGAAACACCTAAAGTGCATTCTCCTTACTTTTTCGAGAAAAAGAGTTTGGGAACAAAGACCTTGATAAACCTTAAATTCCCAGGCTAGAGAAAGTATGCCTATGATCAAGTCATGAAGGCAACACTATGCTTGAGTTACAACGCCTTCAAGGACCATGTCCATGGTCGATAATATTTTTTAATGTTGTCCTAGGATTTTTTGTAAAAATTGATTAACAGCGATCGTCCTTGGCTAACTTCTTAAAGAAAGTTATAGAAATCTAGTTAGGACTATCCTATAGATATCACTGCAGCTAATTCTACGAGTAGATGGCCTTCTCCCTGGGTTAGTCCTTGGCAAAAAGCTCTTAAACAGGAAAAGATATAACGTTATGGATCAGCGGATCGACAGATGTTGCGCTTCAGATCGGCTATGTCAGGGGCGAGCCAGTCTAAACACATTTAGATCAAGGTAACTAGGGCTATAAAGCTTTAGATGAGAAACAGAAAATCAAACCATTTCACTGGTAATTACTGCCTCAAGTTTCTGAACTGACTCAATTAAATGGTTACTGTTCTAGTGTAAAAGGCTAGATGGGTCAGACCGTAGTGTTTCTGGCGAATTAACCCTAACCCTGGGATGGTTTCCCCGGGCTGCCAGCCCTGCTGGCCATGTTCCACCGCCACCTCCCCCCCCGGTTGCAACAGGCCAAGCTGGGCAATTTTAGTCAGCACCGGTTGATAGAGCAGGCTAGCGTAGGGGGGGTCAAGGTAGATCAGGTCGAAGGGTTGGCCTTTAAACCGGGAGAGTTGGTTGAGCACATCCCCCCTAAATAGCCGGATCCGCTGTTCTGGTTGGGCCAGTTTTTGCCAGTTCTGGCGCACCACTGCACAGGCGGCCACCTCTTGCTCAATGCCCACCACCTCAGCGGCCCCGCGCCCCAGGGCCTCGGCCCCCATGGACCCACAGCCAGCGCAAAGGTCAAGCCAGCGACAGCCTTGGATGCGTCCTTGCCAGATATTAAACACCGCCTGCCGCACCCGGGCGGTGGTGGGGCGGGTTTCTAAACCGGGTAAGGTCTTGAGGGCGCGATTGCCATAAACCCTGAGCATGGTCTGGGCCTCTAGGTTACCTGTGAAAATTCTATCAAGGCTGGCGGCTAGGAGGGTGGCAACGGTGGGCTTGACTACACTAGGAACAGGCATAATTATCAGGTGAACGCCATGGGCCTACTATTTTTCCGTCACCGGTTAGGACCTACCCGGTTGAGAATAGGGCTAGCTTTTGCCGTGGGAATTGGCACCGCTCTGCTAACGGCGGCCTGCGGCGGATTCTTGGCATGGCATGGGCTGGGATCGGCCCAGCCAACCATGGATAGCACCAACCTGGTCGATCCAGCCCAGTCCTGGGCCTTTACTCCAGAGCCCGATCGCTTCAGTCCTGAAGCCCTGCTCGATTTGCGCTATCTCAACGAAGCCCAGGCGGGAGAATCGGGGTTTATTGGTCGATCGGCCGACGGCGAAGATTTTATTACCGGTAATGGCACCCCGATCCGCTTCTGGCCGGTGAACACCGGTATCTGGCGACAACCTCCAGCGGCGATGGCGGAACAGGCTCGCTTCCTGGCTAAGCGGGGGGTGAATCTGGTCCGCTGGCACGGCCAAATCCCCTCCCAGGCCACCCAAACCCCCCTCAGCGCCATTGATGAAACGGCCCGTGACCAGCTCTGGCACTTGGTGGCGGCCATGAAGCAGGAGGGCATTTACACCAGCATTTCCCCCTACTTCGCCGCCTTTCTTCCCCCCCAACCCCAGTGGGGGGTGCCCCGGGATAGTGACACCATGATGGGGCTACTGTTTTTTGATCCGGTGGTACAGGAGGCCTATAGAGCCTGGTGGCGCGCTCTGCTAGAACCGGTCAATCCCTACACGGGCATCCCCCTCAAGGATGACCCGGCGGTGGCGTTCCTCCACCTGCAAAACGAAGATTCCCTGCTGTTTTGGACCCTCCAGGGCCTCCAGGGTCAGGATTTAGACCTGCTGCTGGGGCAGTACCGAGACTGGCTGCTGGAGAAATACGGCTCCGTTGAAACTATCCGACAGGCCTGGGGGGGCACCACCCTGGAGGCAGATGACCCCACCCAGGGCCGCTGGGGGCTGCTGCCGATTTGGGACATGACCCAGCCCGTCACCGATCCAGGGCGGGGCCAGCGCCTGGCGGACCAGACGGAGTTCCTCACCATTACCATGGTTAACTTTAATCGGCGGATGGTAGAGTTCCTGCGCCAGGACCTGGGGGTGAAGGCTCTAATCAATGCCAACAACTGGAAAACCGCTGACCCGGCCCGCTTGAATGACGCTGAGCGCTATAGTTACACCCCGGCTGAGGTGATGGCGGTGAATCGCTACTACGGGGGGGTACACAGCGGCGAGTATAGTGGTTGGGCGATCGTGGCGGGCGATCGCTTCACCGACCCCTCGGTGCTGCGGCACCCGGATCAACTGCCCACTAACCTGAAACAGGTGAGGGGTTACCCCATGGTGATTACCGAGAGCTCCTGGGTACCCCCCCTGGGTTACCAGTCCGAGGGGCCTTTTTTGGTCAGCCTGTTTCAATCCCTCACCGGTATCGATGGCTTTGCCTGGTTTATCGCCAACTCCCCCCAGTGGCAACAGCCCGACTCCGCTAATGGCTACCTGCCCTCCCTGGGTAAATGGATCGTCGACACCCCGGAGCTGCTGGGGAATTTCCCGGCTGCCGCCCTGATCTATCGCCAGGGGTACCTGCAGCGGGGTACCCCGGTGGTGGAAGAGCACCGCCCCCTGGAGCAGCTCTGGCAGCGCCGGTTACCCCTGCTGGCGGAAACCGCCAGCTTTGATCCGAACCGGGACTTGAGCCGGGCGGACAACTCGGGCTCCGAAACCCAGGTCCATCCCCTGGCCTTTTTGGTGGGACCGGTGAAGGTCACCTACGCAGGGGATCCGGCCCAGGATAGGGTGGTCGATCTGCGGCCCTACATCGACGATCGCCGCAAAACCGTTACCGCCATCACCGGCGAAATCACCTGGGACTACGGTCAGGGGCTCTGCCGGCTGGATAGCCCTAAGGCCCAGGGGGTGAGTGGTTTCCTTAAGGACCGGGGACCGATTACCCTCAACCGGCTTACCGTCACCTCCGGCAACCCCTACGCCACGGTGATGGTGGTCTCCATGGATGGTCAACCCCTGGACCAGGCCCAGCGCATTCTGGTGCAGGTGGGTACCGTGGCCCGCTCCACCGGTTGGCAGCAAAAGCCCACCCAGTGGACCGATGAAAACGGCACTGCCCACCAGGGTTACGAGGTATTAAACTACGGCACCGCCCCCTGGCGGGTGGCCCATACCGATGTCACCCTGGATCTAGATTACCCCGGCATTAGCCGGGCCCAGCGGCTGGATATGAATGGCATGGCCCAGGAAGACCTGCCCCTGGAGGGCCGGGGGCAGGGGGTGAGGCTACGGTTGCCGGCCACCGCTCGCTATGTGGTGCTGAGCCGGGGTCAGGGGTAGCCCCCTGCTCTTGTAACCTGTACCCCCTTACTTGTAACTGCGTTGACTGAGGGAAACCTGGTCAAAGCGCAGGTTCTCCCGGTGCAGGAAGGGCAACTGTTCCTCCCCGGTGTACTCCCAGACCGCCACGTGGGCGTAGCGATCGTCATCCCGCTGGGCTTCGCCATCGCTGGTCTGGTACTCCTGGCGAAAGTGGGCGCCGCAGGACTCCTCCCGGGCCAGGGCATCGCGGGCCATCAATTCCCCCAATTCTAAGAAGTCCGCCACCCGCCCCGCCAGTTCCAGGTTTTTGTTGAGGGTGTTGGCGGCCCCTGGCACCTTCAGGTTTTGCCAATACTCCTGGCGCAGATCCTGGAGGGCGGCGATTGCCGCCGTCAGCCCCTGGTGGTGGCGAGCCATGCCCACCTGGTCCCAGAGAATCTGGCCCAACTGGCGGTGGAACTCCAAGGCGGTTTTGTTTCCCTGGATACTGAGCAGCTTGGTGATCCGGGCCCGGGCGCTGGCCTCCGCCTCCCCAAAGGCATCATCGTTGGTATCCACCGCCGGTAGGGATGCTTGGGCCAGGTAGTCGCCGAGACTGTAGGGAATGATGAAGTAGCCATCCGCCAAACCCTGCATCAGGGCGCTGGCCCCTAGTCGGTTGGCGCCGTGGTCGGAGAAGTTGGCCTCCCCCAACGCAAAGAGACCGGGGATGGTGCTCATCAGATGATAGTCAACCCAGAGCCCCCCCATGGTGTAGTGGACAGCGGGATAAATCCGCATCGGCACCTGGTAGGGGTCTTCGCCGGAAATCCGTTGGTACATCTCGAACAGGTTGCCGTAGCGGGCGGCGATGGCGGCCCGTCCCTGGCTCTGAATGGCATCGCGAAAGTCGAGGTACACCGCCAGACCGGTCTCCCCCACCCCCCGACCCTGATCGGTAACCGCCTTGGCCTGGCGGGAGGCCACGTCCCGGGGCACCAGGTTGCCAAAACTGGGGTACTGGGTTTCTAGGTAGTAGTCCCGATCGGCCTCCGGAATCTCGTTGGCCGGGCGCGGATCCCCTGGCTGTTTGGGCACCCAGACCCGGCCATCGTTACGTAGCCCCTCACTCATCAGGGTGAGCTTGGCCTGGTAGTGCCCCGACACCGGAATGCAGGTGGGGTGGATTTGGGTAAAACAGGGATTGGCAAAGTAGGCTCCCCGGCGGTGGCAACGCCAGGCGGCGGTGACGTTGGAGTTTTTAGCGTTGGTGGACAGGTAATAGACATTGCTGTAGCCCCCAGTGCAGAGCAGCACCGCCGCACCGGCGTAGCGCTCAAATTCCCCGGTGACCAGGTTACGCACCACAATGCCGCGGGCCTGACCGTCCTGCACCACCAGGTCCAGCATTTCCCGCCGTGGGTAAACCTGCAGCCGCCCCGCCTGCACCATCCGCATCATGGCACTGTAGGCCCCCAGCAACAGTTGCTGACCGGTTTGGCCCTGGGCATAGAAGGTGCGAGCCACCTGGGCGCCGCCAAAGGAGCGGTTGTCCAGCAGGCCGCCGTACTCCCGGGCAAAGGGCACCCCCTGGGCCACACAGTGGTCAATAATGGCGCTGCTGATCTCCGCCAGGCGGTAAACATTGGCCTCCCGGGCCCGGTAGTCACCCCCCTTAATGGTGTCGTAGAAGAGTCGCCAGACACTATCGCCATCTCCGGGGTAGTTTTTGCTGGCATTAATCCCCCCCTGGGCGGCAATGCTGTGGGCTCGCCGGGGGGAATCTTGAATACAAAAACTTTTCACCCGGTAGCCCAGTTCCGCCAGGGTGGCCGCCGCCGAAGCCCCCGCCAGCCCCGTCCCCACCACCAGAATGGTATGGCGAGACTTGTTCTTGGGGCTAACCAGGCGACAGTGGTCCTTAAAGTGACGCCACTGGTGAGGCAGGGATGCGGGGGGAAGTCGGGGGTCAAGCATGGGCGAGGGGGAACGGTGACGATTCAGGAGGTTGGTGGATAGCTTTAGCTGAGGCCAGCGGGCTGGGGCCAGGGGAGTCGCCCAAGGTAAGACTGGGCAGGCATGCCGGTGGACAAAATCAGTCCTGGTCCCAACTGTCGGCGTAGTCGATCAGCAGGGGGGGCAGGTGAAGGTCCTGGGGGGACCGGTAGTGGGCTTCAAAGACGCCAACAATGTTCTTCAAACTCGGTTTGCCCTTCGTTTGACCGGTAATGCCAGTGGCGATCACAACGGCACAGGCGCCCTGGTTCTCCGCCTGCCATTGCTCCCAACGCTTCAGAATCTCTTTATCTTTGGGGTTGCTGGGGATGTACTCACCGAATAGATGCATGGCCCCGTCACCGGTTTGGAGAAGGCCCAGTTCAAAGGTTTCGCCGCTGAAGGGGTCACCCCCGGGGTTAAAGCACACCGCCTCCACCCCCTGGGCTCGCTGGAGCTGGCCCAGTAGGGTTTTAGCCTTGGGGCGAGAGGTTTGAATCAACACCACCGGCAGGGCGGCGTTGCTGAGCTGGAGGGGCTGGCGGCGCGGTTGGTAGGTAATAGCGGGGTCTTTCCTTAACCAGCTCAACCAGTCGGCCTCCAAACGGGTGAGGGCAATGATCGATCCCTCTGGGATGTAATCGTCCCGTAGGTTGGGTAACAGGCCGGCGGGAGATGACCCGCTGGCCAGGGCCTCTTCGGTGGCAGCCATCAGGTCGGTGGTGACCTCGGGCAGGGTGCGTACGGTGATGGCCAGGGCAGGGCCGTTGGGCTTTTCGGGGTTAGCAATCCGGTAGGTGCCCTTGATCTTGGGGTAGGGTGGCCGCTCCAATTGGTCGCGATAGCGGCTGAAAAAGCGCCTGACGGCCTCCAGGATCACCAAAAAGAGGGCTCCCTCAGACTCTGCTAATTGCCCCCGCAGGCCCTCCAGGGGGTGGATGCTGCCAAAGTCAGGCTCCACCACGTCCGGTGCCAGGGACTGGCCTGGGGGGGCCGATTCATCCTCAAACAGCTCAAAGTTGAGAAATAAACAGTCCTGCTCTAGAAAGGCCTCCTGCATTTGCTTGGGGGACTGCCCCCCCTTTAACACCCGCTGTCGAAACTGCTGGAGAGACTCCAGGGAGCGATACATCAGCAGGCCGTATTCCACCCCCCCCATGCCCAGGGTAGAAATATAAAGGGTATCGATGTCCCAGTTTTTAACCTCCACCGCCAGGATTTGCTGCTCATTCAGACTGTGCCAGGGGGCTAGCTCCCAAATCTCCAGGGCCTTACTGACCATGGCATCACTGTAGCGATCGGGAAGGTCCGCCTCCCTGAGGTTCCGGGGTTGCTGGAGGGACTCAAATAAATCATCCACCAGGGGGAGTCGGGGTACGTAGTCAACGGTAATGCCCAGATCCTGAAGGGCCCCCCGCAGGTAGAACTGAATTTCCCGATCGCAGACCACCAGCTTCTGGGGCCGCACCGGCGGCTGCGATCCCTGGGGCGCCTCAATGGCCTGCAACAGGGTCCGAACAATCGGCTCATAACCACTGGTGGAGGGCACCAGGCTAATGCTGCGCACCGTACCCTGGCTGCTATCTAGCCAGACAATGCAGTCACTTTTCTCCTGCTGTCGTCCCCAGGGGGACAGATCCCCATCGGCTAACCCCTGCATAGGACGGCGATCGCCCTCCCAGACCGCCGCCACCCGTGGTAATTGCTTCAACCGATTAATGGTAACGGGGTTCAGTCGCGTCATGGGATGGTAGTCAGCTATGGAACGATCGCAGAGTCGGGACATTACCCTGGGAAAATTGACCAGAGGCTTGGCATCAGCTCAGCATAGACATCATTAACCCTCCCTGGCCCGGGCTGTGCCGAATCACCAGAGCCCTCGCCAATCGCCTGCGTTACACTAGAATAAATTGGCCTGTTGGGGTTTACCCAATTGAGCCCAGCCCCATCTCCCTTTAGTTGTAGCGCTTAACCGCTAGAATAGGGCGGTGATCGCCCATCAGTTCTCCATTCTTAAAAATTGCTATGGCACAGGTTACTGAGCAATCGCGAGGCATTCTCCTCTCCGACAATGCCCTGAAACACGTTAAGGCCCTGCAGCAGCAGCAGGGTCAGGGTAGTCTCTGCCTGCGGGTTGGGGTACGGCAGGGGGGCTGCTCCGGCATGTCCTACACCATGGACTTTGAAGATCCCAGTAATGTTACAGATCATGACGAGGTCTACGACTACGAGGGCTTCCAGGTGATTTGCGACAAGAAGAGTTTACTTTACCTCTACGGCCTGATGTTGGACTACAGCGATGCCCTGATCGGCGGCGGCTTCCAATTCACCAACCCCAACGCCAGCCAAACCTGTGGCTGTGGCAAGTCCTTCGGGGCCTAGTACCCAGTGGCCTCAATCATCAGGGCAGGTAGGATGGGCAAAGGGCCTTAGCCCGTGCCTATCTGTTTCCCATAGTTGGGGTTGAGCAGGCAGGGCTATTGATGGCAGGGTCTTACCCATGGGAGGTTGACTCAATCCGTCACCGGGTCAGCTACACTAGGAAAGCCCTACCGGAGGGCTGGCGCGCTTTGCCTGCCTGCTCCCGGTCGCCAGTACCTGACCTGAGACTATGGCTGACACCGTTGATGCACTTTTTGACCGGGCGATCGAGCAATACAAGGCCGGTACTGACCCCGGCGAGCTGATTCCGGTGTTTAAGGAAATTTGTGATCGGGCTCCCAAAAGTAGTTCTGCCTGGGCCTGTCTGGCTTGGCTTTACCTACTTACCGACAAACCCAGTGCCGCCCTGAAGGCCGCCCAAAAGGCGGTCAAACTCAATCCCCAGGATCCCCAGGGGCGGGTTAACCTGGCGGTGGCCATGCTGGAAGCCGGTAAGCCCGGGGTGCGGGAGCATGTGGAGGTCGCCAGCCGGGTGATGGCGGCAGTGGCAGATCTGCGCACCGAGGTGATGGATAGCATCGCCGATGGCCTCAGCCGTAAGCCAGACTGGCCCAGTCTAGAACGGGTGCAGCAGTGGTTGAGCTAGGGCTGTAGCAGCCCCAGGCCGGCCTGGGCGATCGCCCATTCCTCCTGGGTGTGGATCACCCACACCCGCACCCGGGAGTCGGGGGCGGCAATGTCCTGGTCTTGGCCAGACCGCTGCAATTCCCCCTCCCTTAACTGCAGGCCCAGGTATGCAAAGGGCTGGCAGGCCCGCTGCCAGATCAGGGGGCTATTTTCCCCCATGCCGGCGGTAAACACCAGCACATCCAGCCCCGCCAGGCTGGCGATCATCGCCCCGATCTCCTGGCAGAGCCGGTGAATAAACAGGTCGATCGCCAGGGCCGCCTGGCCATCCCCCGCCGCCATGGCGGCCATCACCAGCCGCAGGTCATTGGATACCCCGGACACCCCCTTCAGGCCGGATTCCCGATTTAACAGGCTATCGAGCTGGTCGGCACCGTAACCCTGCTGGCGGATCAGGTGGATTAAAATACCCGGGTCCAGGCTACCGCAGCGACTGCCCATCATCAGCCCATCCAGGGGGGTAAAGCCCATGGTGGTGTCCACGCTCAGGCCCTGGTTCACCGCCGCCAGGGAACAGCCATTGCCCAGGTGACAGGTGAGAATTTTTAGATCGGTGATCTGCCGCTCCATCAGGGTGGCGGCCCGCTGGGCCACGTAGCCATGGCTAATGCCGTGGAAGCCGTAGCGGCGAATCCCCTGGTCTAGCCAACCGTAGGGGCCGGGGTAGGTGCTGGCGGCCGGGGGCAGGGTGGCGTGGAAGGCGGTATCGAAGAGGGCCACTTGGGGCACCGCCCCCAGGATCTGCTCCAGGGCTTCAATCCCCTCTAAATTGGCGGGGTTATGGGCCGGAGCCAGGGGGATCAGCCGGCGGATGGCGGCCTTGACCGCCCCATCCACCCGCACAGCGGCGCTGTAGTCGCGGCCGCCGTGCACCACCCGATGCCCGACGGCGGCAATCTCCTGGATCTGGGCCAGCACCTGGGTGGGCCCCTGCACCAGGGTGTCTAGCATGGCCCTGAGCCCCTCGGTGCGATCGCTGATGGGCAGCACCCGTTGCAGGCTGGCCTCCCCCGCCTGGGCGGAGAGCTCCACCTGGCCAGCGGCGTGGGTCCAATCCAGGCTGGCCCGCCACAGGGGTGGCTGGGCGGCGCCGTCGGGGCTGGGTTGGCTGAGGTCGAATAGGCAACTTTTGTGGCTACTGGAACCGGCGTTAAGGACCAGGATTTTCATGGCGCCTCTCTCCCCGACGGGGAGGGGTGGGTGGATGGTGCTCAGGTGCCCTGGCGGTTGGCCAGGTCGGCGGGCAAATGGCTGCGATCGCCGTGCTTCACCAGCAGCGGTCCGTGGACATCAAATCGCACCAGGCTGAGGGAGGCCACCGGTAGCTCCAGGCGATCGCGGTAACGGCCCAGGTCAATCCCCAGCAGGCTACAGAGCATGATCCGCAGGGTGGCCTTGTGGGACACCACCAGCACATTGCCGGTGGAGTAGGTCTGCTCAATTTCCGCCAGCACCAGGGCGGCCCGGCTGGCGATTTGCACCGAGGTTTCCCCCCCGGTGGGGGGGTTCCAGGCGGGCTCCGTCAGCCAGCGCACGTAGTCTTCGGCAAAGTGGGTTTTAACATGGTCGGGGGTCTGCCCCTCCCACTGGCCGTAGTGGATCTCCCGCAGCCCCGACCGCTCCTGCATGGCCAGGCCGATCACCTGACAGAGGGGTCGGGCGGTGGCCATGGCCCGCTGCAGGGGGCTGACGAACACCGCCTGCCAGGGTAGGGATTGGTAGCGATCGGCAAAGGCCGCCGCCATGGCTTCCCCCGCCGGGGTCAGGGGCAGATCCAGGTCGCCGCAGTAGCCCCCGGTCTGGCTAGCTTCGGTTTCACCATGGCGCAGCAGGTAGAGGTCAAGGGGCATGGGGGTTAGGTAATTACGGTGGGTTGATCGCGGCCGGTGGTGGCCTTAATCTGGGCGATCTGATCCGCCAGCTGGATCAAATCCGCCAGGGCCACCTGGGTATCCTGGTGGTGCCGACTGGGGTCGGGTTCAAAGCGCTCGACGTAGAGCCGCAGGGTGGCGCCGGCGGTGCCGGTGCCGGAGAGCCGGTAGACAATCCGGGAGCCATCGCTAAAGCCAATCCGCAGCCCCTGCTGGGTGGCGATGCTGCCATCCACCGGGTCGGTGTAGGCAAAGTCATCGGCGTAGGCCACGGTGTAGGGGCCAAAGCCCTGGCCCACCAGGCTGGCCAACCGGTTCCCCAGGGTCTCCATCAGGCCGTGGGCCCGATCGCTGTCCACCCCTTCGTAGTCATGGCGGGAATAGTAATTACGACCGTAGGTGCGCCAGTGGTCCTGCACAATGGTGGCCACGGATTGCTGCTTCACCGCCAGAATGTTTAACCAAAACAGCACCGCCCAGAGGCCATCCTTCTCGCGGATGTGGTTAGAGCCGGTGCCAAAGCTTTCTTCGCCGCAGAGGGTGGCCTTGCCCGCATCCAGCAGGTTGCCAAAGAACTTCCAGCCGGTGGGGGTTTCGTAGCAATCAATGCCCAGTTTCTCCGCCACCCGGTCCGCCGCCTGGCTGGTGGGCATGGACCGGGCGATGCCGGCAATCCCCGATCGGTAGCCCGGCACCAGGGTGGCGTTGGCCGCCAGGATGGCCAGGCTGTCGCTGGGGGTGACAAAGAAGTGGTTCCCCAGCACCATGTTGCGATCGCCATCGCCATCGGAGGCGGCGCCAAAGTCGGGGGCATGGTCCCCAAACATTACCGCCACCAGGTCATGGGCGTAGACCAGGTTGGGGTCGGGGTGGCCACCGCCAAAGTCCTCCAGGGGTTCACCATTCACCACGGTGCCGGCGGGGGCATTGAGGCGCCGTTCAAACAGGGCCTTAGCGTAGGGCCCGGTGACGGCGTGGAGGGAGTCCATACAAAACCGGAAATTACCCCCGGAGAGCAACCGTTGGATCTGGCTGAAGTCAAACAGGGTCTCCATCAGGGCGCCGTAGTCGATCACCGAGTCGATCACCTCCACGGTCATGGCCCCCAGGCTGTGGCTGGCCACCCGGCTCAGGTCCACATCGCTAGCATCGAGGATTTTGTACTGCTGGATACTCTGGCTCTGGGCAAACATGGCATCGGTGATGCTGGCGGGGGCGGGGCCACCGTTGGCAATGTTGTACTTGATGCCAAAGTCCTCCTCCGGGCCACCGGGGTTATGGCTGGCGGAGAGGATAATCCCCCCGAAGGCCTGGTTTTTGCGAATCACGCAGGAGGCGGCGGGGGTGGAGAGAATGCCGTCCAGCCCCACCAGCACCCGGCCAAAGCCGTTGGCCGCCGCCATTTTGAGAATGATCTGAATTGCCTGGCGGTTGTAGTAGCGGCCATCGCCGCCCACCACCAGGGTTTGATTTTGGTAGCCCTCCAGGCTGTTAAAAATAGACTGAACAAAGTTTTCCAGGTAGTGGGGTTGTTGGAAAACCTTGACCTTTTTACGCAGGCCAGAGGTGCCGGGCTTTTGATCGCCGTAGGGCTGGGTAGAAACGGTTTGGATCGCCATAGGGTGTTAATTCTCTCCAGGATAGGCCAGGTCCAACCCCAGAATAGGTTAGTATCCACCCTAAGGGAGCAACTGTAAGGAGAGGTTAAGGAGGATAGAGTCCTGGCCTCGGCCCCCAGGGCCGCCCCTAGCTGGGCCAGCTAAAAACCTTGGGTGGGCTGGGGTGCTGGGATGGGGGGGAGGCCAGCACAGAGATCAAAAGGGCCATTCATCATAAAGTCTTTAACCGCATCAACCTTTCCCAAGGTTTTTATTATATTTGCCATGGCATTGATAACAAATTTATTGGCAAAACTAACTTTTCCCAAGGAAATTCCTATCTTTGGTATGACATTGATAATAAATTCCTTGATTGGATTAACCTTTCCCAAAGATATTCTTATCTTTGGCGACCTCTGATCAGGAAACGGGTTGGTGAGATCAACTTCCATCGAAGATTTTCCTATATTCGTCACCCCCTGATCAGGAAATGGGTTGGCGGAATCAACTTTTGTCGGAGATTTTCCTAGATTGGCCAGCCCCTGATCGGTCAAGGGGTTAATGCAATCAACTTCTGTCGGAGATTTTCCTATATTCGCCAGCCTTTGATCGGTCAAGGGGCGGGTAGAATCGGCTTGATCGGGGCTGCATTGTTAGCGCGGGCAGGATGGCAAGCATCCCGCCCATGCCAGATATCGTTAAGCGCCAGGGAGGCCGAATGCACCATGATACAGACACTTGAGCAACGCACCTATAGCCGGGAAGAATATCTGGAATTTGAGACGGCTGCGGAGGAACGTCATGAATATGTGAATGGAGAAATTCGACCGATGACGGGAGGCACCCCTGACCACAACGAACTAGCCATTAATCTGGCCACCCTACTCAAGTCGGCTTTGCGGGGCAAGCCCTACCGCATCTTTGCAGCCGATCAACGCCTGTGGATTCCCGATCGCAATCTTTACACCTATCCCGATCTAATGGTGGTCGAAAAACCCTTACAGCTTCAAACCGGGCGTACCGACACCGTCATCAATCCCTGCTTTATTGCTGAAGTATTGTCCAAATCAACCCAGGATCACGATCACGGCGAAAAGTTTCCTGCTTATCGCACCGTTGAAAGCTTCCGCGAGTACCTCCTCATTGATCAGTACAGTATTCACGTCGAGCACTACGTCAAAACGGCGGCTAATCAATGGCTGCTGTCAGAATACGATGATCCGCAGGCTAGGTTGTCCCTAAGGGCGTTTGCAGCTCAAATCGACATCATTGCCCTCTATGAAAACATTGAAATTGCCCCTTAAAAGCAGTCAGGGCGTTGCTGATCAATGCCTTTGACATTTCAGGGGTTAAGGAAACCCCTAACGACTACACCGTCTGGACCAGTGTGGCCGATCTCGATAACCTGCGCTGGACAGTTAGCACCTAGGTGGATCAGGCAGGGATCTTGGGTCAGAGGTTGTTTGAAAAGCCAAAGAGAGTCTCAAACTATACCTATGGCGTAGGATGATCACCGCAAAATTCAGTATTTTGGCGACCCCCTGGCGGCGAATTATACCTGGGACAACCCTTTTCAAACAACCTCTCAGGCTGGTTATGAAAAAATATTAAATTGCCAAGTACCTCAACCGATGGGTCCTATGCTGAAACTGGTTATCTAAAAGTCCCTATGCGGTATTTAGAGTGCAATTTAATTTCATGGGCAACAAGTCAGTTTCAACCAGTCTAGGTTTGGTAGCGGTTGGGAGCTTATTAGCGCTGACCCTATCCCTGCTTCCTGAAACGAGTCGCCAGAGAGTCTTGGCCCAAAATCTTAACTCTGCCTGCCCCCTGCCTGAAGAGATTGCCGTCACATTTCTCAACTCCCAGTGCAAGAAAGTCACCCTACTCATGCCCCAGACTTTCTTCCGCTACTACAGTAACGAGACCAATAAAAAAGGGCGCTACCTAACCACGGATCAATACCAAACCAATGTACAAGTGATCACAAATCTAGCCCTGAACCAGGCATGGGGCAATAAAGCCGAAAAGATGTTGTCTGTCACTTTGCCCGCTGGCACAACGGTCTACCAAGGGGTTGTCGCTCCCCAAAATCCCACATCCTGTTATCCCGGTGGGGGGCAGCAAACCTTTATTGAAAATTCAAAAGACCCTTACCTATTCTGGACTGAGGGCCCAACCCTGACCCTCGAACCCTTCTCATGTCCTTAAGGTTCTATGGACACTAGACAGGCTGAGTTTATTCGACTCATTGATCATGCCCTTGCGATCGCTGAGCAAATGAAGCGAGAGGGTCAGGTTGAGCAATTAAATCATGTGATTAGTGCTTTACAGGCCACCAAAGCTCAGGTAATCGCCGGTCAACTAGAGGCCTCCCAAGGCATCTCAACCCTAGGATTGGCCCGTGGAGTAGCTGACTGGGTCAATTCCCTGGACTCACCTTTACTAAAGGCGGTGGGGGCCATAGAACGATACTACCAACGACACTACGCCTAGAATGCCAGTACAGAATACCTAAAACAGCTCAGGAAACTGGCCAGAATAGTTGACGCCTGCTAAGGAACGTGGATCCTTTAAACTGCGATTCTTGTAGGTCACATGCATCTTGCCTGGCCGTTGTCAGCCGGGGCAACCATCCCACGTTATTTAGTTCGCGATCCTAAGCAGTGGAACTAGGACTGACTCCTGACTAACCACTGACTGTTCCTAAATCAAGCTCCGGCGTCATAAAACTTAACCTCAGCAAAAGACTTGTTTTTTCGCTCAATCTAGCGCCTAACAATGTGATTTAGCCACAATCAGGGGTGAAACCCTCCAGATTATCCTGGACTGGTAGTGTAAATTGGCTTGCAAATTACCCTACATTTAGTGCTAGCCCTGGAGCCTTTGCCATGGATTGGTTTCCCCGCCGTCATGTCATTGTTTTGGCCCGCAGTAGTCCTGGCCGTCTGGCCTACCTGGAGAAAACCGGCATTGTCGTCCCTCGCCGGATTGGGTTGCCCCCCCACAGCCAGGTAATTTATTCCTGGGAACAGGTTTTAGAAATTCGCACCATTAGCCAACTTCGCCAGCATCTTTCTTTCCAGGCCATTCGCCGACTCATTACCTATTTTGAAGAGCAGGGGGCCGGTACTAGTTTGCGGAATAAGCACCTGGTGGTGGTCAATGGCGTGGTCAGTTGGATTCGGCCCATGGCGAATAGGGCTCCCCAGGTCATAGACCTAGCCCGTCGAGCCCAAGGTTTTATGGGACAGTTTCGCCTAGTCAGCCTGGACTTGACCTTACCCCACCCCCCTGTGGATAACTCCGCTAAGGTGGTTCACCTCGAGCAATGCCGACAACGGTTACGACAACGGTAGAGCCCCTTTAATTAAGGGTCAGGGAGTAGACGATCCTGGCTCCCCAGGAGCAGGCTCAGTAGATGGGGTCTCCGGACGAGGCGGAGTATCACTGTCGCGGGATTTGAGTAGGGTTTCGGCACTCACGCAGGTCTTACTATCGTAGTTAACATTCACCACCACCTGGTAGAGGGTGCCAACGGATAGGGGGGGGTCGACAGCGTTAGCCTGGGTTTTGACGGCTTCCAGGGCGGTTTCATTCAAAAAGGGGTAGCCCGTGCTTTTCAGCAGGGTGGTAGATATATCCAGCGTGTCAGGGTCTTCTCCGGGCAACCTGACCAGCCCCACCAGCCCCGGTGCTGGAGGGGGGGTTAGGCAAATCCGCAGGTCATAGGGGATCTCGACGGTGAGGGGGTCAGGGGCGGTAGCCAGGGGAGTTTCTCCCAGGGTTTCCTGTACCGACTGCAGCCAGGCCTGGCTGGCGGTGCTAACCTCGGCATCGGTGGTCTGTTCATCACTGTGCCGAAGTCGGGCCTGCAGATCCCTATAGCGATCCGCCAGAGGGTTAGTACCCCCAGGTTGGGTATCCGCTGGGTTATTGCCCATGCTAGGGTTGGCCGCCTGGTTGGTGGGAGAGGGGGAGGATGGCATGGGGGTGGGAGTGGGGCGGTTCTGTTGTGACCGTCTAGCCAGTTCGGCGGCGATCGCCCGATCAGTATCCGTCGGCCCATTGCTTTGGTAGGAACGGCGAGGGAGTAGGGGCGGAGCAGGTAGGAATAGCGATCGGCCCAGACTAGGGGGCAAAGGACTAATCCCTAGGGAGGATGAACCAAGACCTCCCTGAGAAAAGCCCAGATTAGACAGGGGATCAAGGGGTTTAGAGGGAGGCGTCGGAGCTACGGTGAGGTCCTTGAGACCGGGAAAGGATTGGAGTTGATCCGCTTGATTGGGGTCCAGGGAATAGGCAAAACCGTCAAAATCCGGCAACCGATTTTGTTCCTCAGGGGTGAGTTCAACCACCGGTACCTTTCGAGCCAATGGGTTACCGAGATCATCTGTTAAAGCCGATTTCTGCAGACTGGAAAAAGAGGGTCCGGCAGCAAAGAGAACGCCATGGAAAACCAGAGATAGGAGCACCGCTATACTCTCGGGCCGCCCCAAGACCGGGGGCAAATACTGGCTCAGGCTAGCGATAGAGGTTAAGGGATGGGTCTTCATGGGCCACTGTCCTGGTCTACTGAGGAAAAATAAAAAGTATCAGCTTAAACTGGGATGCACCGACGGGCAAGGGGTTCAGGAGCCAGAGGTGAGGCGGTAACCAGACTACTGGCTGATCAACTCCGATCCCTAGCCCAATACATATGGTCTGCCTGGCGCTGTTAGCCAAAATAGATTTATGACTTTAGCTAGAATCTAGAATACTGAGGGCAACCCTGCACATACTGACCTAGCCTAGCGAATTTCAAGGGCAACGGATAACCATTAGGGAAAAATAGGGTAGCCGCAGCTCGGGGTAACGGCTTAAGTCGTCATAGATTTCCTGGTCTGTCTGGCTGGCTCGCACCACTACCGAGCTCTGCCGTAGCAGTTGACGACGCTGGAGTAGAGCCCAAACCTGAGGATAGACAGAGTTAACCTTGAGCAACACCGTCACCTCTGCCCAGTCCAGGGCCTGATCTAAATCCGCCAAACTATAAAGGGCAGGTAGAATAACCAGTTTATCCGATTGTAGGGTAAGGGGAATGCCCAGGGCACTGACCGCCGCCATGGGGGAACATATACCGGGAACCCGGCGAATAATCAGGTTGGGATGGTGGGCGGCAAGGGTCTGGGCCAGGTAGGTAAAGGTGCTGTAAAATCCTAAATCTCCTTCGCAGGCAAATACCACATCCTGCCCCTGTCGGAGCACTTGCCAGACCTGTTCAGCCGCTTTTTGCCAGGCATCCTCCAAGATCTCCGCCTCAAGCACGTAGGGAAAATCCAGGGGCAATTGGTGTTGATGGGGGGCAAGGCGATCGGCAATAATTCGTTGAGCTAATCCTGGTGCTCCCTGGCGGCCCCGCGGATAGGCTACTACCGCCGCCTGTTCCAAGCAGGTGAGCGCCTTCACTGTAATCAGGTCTGGATCCCCTGGGCCAACTCCAAGCCCAGTCAAGATACCACAATGGGACCGACAGGATGGGCCCTTCAGAAAGTCTTGAAAATTTGCCATGGGATCAAGGGAAAGGATGGGTTGGGCAAAAGCTTTTAAGTTAAACCAAGTCCAGGTTGAGAACCCTAGTTCTGCCCCCTCACCCCCGTCCCCTTGGTCAGAGGGCGTAGCTTGATTCCCAAAGGTTGAGAAACTCTAGGTTTCAAATTAGACAAGGCTTAGTAGTTAATCTCTCTGTGAAGTAGAGGTTAAGTTAATGAACGTTTATCATCAAGTTTTAGCAGTTTCTAAACCTTGACGTTTTTTGCAAGCATGGGAGTGGTAAATTATCAGAATAATGACGAATGCGAACTATTTATTTTAAATTATTAAGGATAATTATTCTGTGGATTTGTCAAGACTCCACCAAGAGTTATTGCGATCTCCAGAGTCTTTGGGTGTAATGTCTGATTTTTGGTCATTGCGTCCTAGGCTTACCGTCCACTGGTTATCTCGTACTGACTCTACTAACCGCACCCTGGCGAGCATGGTGGTTGATGGTGCTTCTCCCGGCACCGTCGTTATCGCCAGTCAGCAAACAGCGGGGCGAGGGCAGTGGGGGCGACAGTGGCATTCCCCTCCCGGAGGTTTGTACCTTTCCCTGGCTCTAGCCCCCCATCTAACCCTTAATTGTAGTAGCCTCTATTTTACCCTCGCCGGTACCTGGGGTGTGGCCACCAGTTTGAACAACTTGGGCATACCGGCTCAAGTAAAGTGGCCCAACGATATCATCATCCGGGGGAAAAAGTTAGGAGGAGTCTTAGCGGAGGCTCGAACCTGCGGTTCTCTCCTAGAGACTCTGATTGTTGGTTTGGGTCTGAATTGCTTCAATACAGTGCCCCCTGCCGGGGTATCCCTCAATCAGCTAGTTAACCGTGAACAGCCTCAGGAGGTACTAGGAACCTTAGAGGGAATAGCCGCAGTTGCCCTTTATGGACTACTGCAGGGATGTTTTTTCTGGCAGACCCGCGGTGATAGACCCTTTATCGAAGCCTACCAGGCAATTATGGCCTACATGGGGCAAACCTTTATCGTAAATGGCCGTGAGGCCAGGGTAATTGGCGTATCAACTAGGGGTAACCTGCAGTTAGAGACCGATGATTCCTCGACGGAGAATCGACATTCTCTGGAGTTTGAACCAGGTAAATTCGCTTTAGGCTACAATAATTAATGGTTATAGATTATGGTAAATCCTAACAACAATCCTACATTAGTTAATCAAGGGGCTACGGACGGTTATACTATCGGTTTGCCCTCAAGTTTGTTAAGATTATTTGTTCTGACCGGCAGCCTTTGCCTATCTATGGCTAGCTTGGCCCTTGCCCAAGCCATTGATATCGATGCTGTAGAATCCAGAAAGATTACTAGCATTGTTTCAAATCCAGTTGATGGGGGTACTCACCAGTCCCTTGGACGGGTTACTCTCACTCCAACCATGGTGGCTCCCTCTAGCTCCCAGTTCGTCCACATGTCTGGTGCTAAGGATCCGACCTTATCAGAACGTCCACCTTTCCCTTCCCGAGCGCCTTTCATGCAATCCCCGGTTTCCCCGCCGCCCAGTCCAGCCCTAATCTCTCCTGTTCCAGATTCAGAGACCAGGATGGTGGATAGCTTGCTGTCACCGGGTGCCCCCGTAGCGTCTGAGGAGTCCAGTTCAGCAGTGCCCGCTGAAATTGCCGCCGATGAGGCTGTGCCAACTGGCTACAACAGTGTTTTTATTGATCCCACTAATTACAGTGTAGGGGCGACCCAAGCACCTCAGGTCCATCCCGATCTCATTTTTGCTGATCGTAGCAATGGCTGCCAGATTACTGTCCGGAGTGGAAAAACTAATGAGGCCTGCGCGAGGAGTGCTGTTACCACATCGGCGCCGAGAGCCAACGTCGATCGCGGTATTCAGGTAGGGCCGGTTACCATCAGCCCTCGGGGGGTCAGCTTGGGTAGTACCACCATCATTAGTCGTGAGCAACTGAACGCCCGACTACAGCCCCTTAATGTGCTACGCCGAGGCAATGAAACCTACGTCTTTCCCCTATCCATCCCGGCCGCCATTTCCTCGGTGTTTGGCTGGCGGATGCACCCCATTCACCAAAGCTGGCGGTTTCACTCCGGTACCGACCTGGCGGCCCCCCACGGTACTCCTGTGCTGGCCACCCGTGCTGGTCGGGTAGCTGTATCCAGTCCCATGGGGGGCTACGGCTTGACTGTGATTCTCCGCCACGACAACGGACAGTTAGAATCTCGCTACGCCCACCTTTCCCAGGTGTCGGTACAACCTGGGGAATGGGTAGAGCAGGGAGAGGTAATCGGTCTGGTGGGTAGCACCGGTACCTCCACTGGCCCCCACCTCCACTTTGAGATGAGACAGTTGACCAGCCAGGGCTGGGTAGCTATGGATCCATCGGAAGTGTTAGAGTATGGTGTTGCCAATCTGCTGGAAATTATCAACAACCCCATGATCGCCTTGGGTCGGGGTATGGCCCCCACCGCTGGGGACACAGTCAATTCCAAGTTGCCCAGCGACTTCCCCTTCCGCCCGGCCCAACCTAACGCCAGCTAGGGGGGTATCCATGGAGTTGGGGTGCAATCTGGAGGTACGGTGGTCTTTAGCCTGACCCACGCCATCAGGTTTCACCAAACTGACGCCGCTGGGGTGATGTATTTTGCCGAGGGGTTGGTGCTCTGCCACAGCACTTACGAGGCGTCTTTGCAGGCCGTCGGTATCGACCTGGGGAGGTTCTTTGGCGGTGGTGAGGTAGCCTGCCCTATTGTCCACACTGCCATGAACTACCATCGCCCCCTCCGCTGTGGCGATCAAGTGACGGTTAATCTCACCCCTGCCCGTTTAGATCAGACCAGTTTTGAGGTGAGCTACCGACTGTGCGGTCTTGACCCGATCCAGGTAATTGCCGAAGCCAGTACCCGCCATATCTGTATTCATAGCCAGCAGCGCCACCGTCTGGTCTTGCCTCCCGAACTCGAGACCTGGTTGAATCGCTGGAACCCCTAACCTGTTAAGCTAGCCTCGATCTTGTTTTCTCAGACTATGGCATCGATCAATTGGTCGGAATGGAGCTTCGTCGCCACCTATGTGGGAATTTTATTGACGGTTACCTGGTTGGTTCTAAGACCTCGGCCTTAGAACACCGGTTCAGTACTATTTATAGCGGATTTCCCTCGGGTGGCAAGGGGGCAGAACTACGATTTTCAACATGAACTGGGTTCAGAACCCATAGAGGGCATGAAGGGATATGCCTTATTCAAAGTGGACAAGATATCTGAAAGCCTAAATAGAAATCCTGCTATAGACCTAAGGAAAGTTAAGTGCAAATCGCCGTGGCGCAGCCAACCACAAAAGAGCAGGAGTAGTGGCTAGTCCTGCTCTTCAAATTAAGAGATTTAGAGAGCTTTAGAGCAGGTGACTAAACCTGCTCCTTCTCCAGGGGAGAAGCAAAGTAGGTGGAGTAGAGCCAGCCAGCCAACAGTGCCCCCAGGATGGGAGCAACCCAGAACAACCACACCTGACCAAACACCGGGCCACCTACGAAAAGGGCGGGACCAGTACTACGGGCAGGGTTAACGGAGGTGTTGGTAATGGGAATGCTAATCAGGTGAATCAGGGTCAGGCCTAAACCAATGGCAATGGGGGCCAGGCCAGCGGGGGCACGGAAATCGGTAGAGCCTAGAATGATCATCAGGAAGAAGAAGGTCATCACTACTTCCGCAATGAAGCAGGCCAGCAGATTAAATCCACCGGGAGAATGAGCCCCAAAACCATTCACCGCCAGAGGATTACCGCTAGAGGGGTCAATGGCAAAGCCAGGCTGACCGATGGCGATTAAATAGATCAGGCCGGCACCGGCGATCGCCCCTAATACCTGAGCAATAATGTAGGGCAGCAATTCGCCACCGGGAAAGCGACCACCAGCCCAGAGGCCAAAGGACACAGCCGGATTCAGGTGACAGCCAGAAATATGGCCGATCGCGTAGGCCATGGTCAACACCGTTAGACCGAAGGCGAGGGACACCCCCACGAAGCCAATACCAATGTTAAAACTATCAGCAGTACCTTTATCGGCCAGAAACTTAGCTGCAAAAACCGCACTACCGCAGCCCCCCAGCACTAGCCAGAGGGTACCGAAAAATTCAGCTAAACAACGCTTACCAAGCGGCATAACTCATCACTCCTACAATTCTTTGAATGGGCACTTAATTGAGGTTAATTGCCAGGATTTAGAAACCCTTTACCAATGCAATTTGACTTTTTCTACATAAATCCCATTTGTGAGAGTAGGAGATGATTATAAGAATGACATAAAGGCAATCCTACTTTTTCTTAGCAGTTTCTTATCTTTAGCCCATACTATGTCATTTCATAACGACCATAGATGGAACGACCAATTCGCCTCAGTCCTAATTATTAGGGCTGAGGTTTCTCTATTAATTTTCCCCTGAATTGAAGGGTCATCCCTGGTCTGAGAGGTTGTTTTAAAAGCCAAAGAGAGTCTCAAATTATACCTATAGAGTAGGATAATCACCGCAGAATTCAGTATTTTGGCGACCCCTTGGCGGCGAATTATACCTGGGACAACCCTTTTCAAACAACCTCTGAGAGAAATCGGTATTCCGCTATAGCGGATTTCACTCGGGTGAAGTGCGATGTGAACACCCCCCCTGCCCCCCCTTGCCAAGCTACGGTGTACACACAAGTGATCAAATCTAACCCAATCAGCGACAAACTGCCCCCCAGCCCCCAATTCCGGGGGAGCCGAACCCTTCAAAATCCACCAGAATTGGGGGATTTTGGGGACGCAACGGACTCAAACGAAGTCAGACCCGACTTATGTGTACACCGTAGCCTTGCCAAGGGGGGGGTACAGCGTCAATGTTACACAGTTTGACGCGTGGGGGTAGGTCTGTGAAATGACGTGTCTCAGTCTATCGAAAACCGCTATTTATTTGGCATTGTCTTAACCTTTTCGTTGAGGAGTACATATGCGTTGTGAG
>JBEIGU010000054.1:0-23503 GCA_040381765.1 Leptolyngbya sp. | reverse complement strand
GCGTTAGAGGAGGGCACCACCGCACCGGAGATGATGTTGTTACCGTACATCAGGGAGCCGGCCACGGGCTCACGGATGCCGTCGATGTCGACGGGGGGGGCAGCCACGAAGGCGATTACATAGCAGGCGGTAGCAGCCAGCAGGGTGGGGATCATCAACACTCCGAACCAGCCAATGTAGAGGCGGTTTTCGGTGCTGGTCACCCACTGACAGAACTGCTCCCACAGGGAAGCGCTCTGTTGGCGTTGTAGGGTCGTAGTCATGATGGATTAGTGCAGAGTTAAGGTTTACAAAGAAGGCCATCAATAGCGATGTAACTAGGGATGACCGGGTATGTATATTTTTATGTTAGCCGAACTGTTACAGTTTGTAAAGAGGATGGGTCAAGAATAAGCACAGGTAACAAATCCGGTCGGAGCTCAGGGCCAAAGCCGGTGGCTATCCCGTTCGTAGAAACTCAAGCGGGCATAACCGACGAAGCTGGGCTGGGGGTTTTCTCCGATTGGATAGGCCTGTACGCCAAACAGATAGACGCCGGCATGGCGGGGATTTCGGTGGGGAGTCAGGGCCAGGGTGATGGTCTGACCCGGCGGCAGTGGCGGGCTAAATTGCAGAGTTAGGGTTTGGCTGACCCGATCTTCCGTAACCGCCCCCAGGGGGAGGAACTGGCGCCCCTCCGGAGTATTCACAAAGGCGGCGGTGGCCTCCAGCCGATAGCTAAAGGTCGGATCGTGCCCCTCCGCCAGACTGACCACCAGCCGATCCAGGGTTTCTACCGCTGCCCCTGGAAAATCGATGGTTAGGTAATAGGTGGGGTGACGTTCCCCTGCCAGGTTGCGATTGCTGTAGCTATCGGTGAGGCGGGGGGGATAGGAAAACTCCACCCGGCCATCGCGGTATTGGATGCTGGCGGCGGGGGAGGTGATCAGGGAAATCAGACCCAGGGCGATCGCCATCATGGGGAGGCGTTTATTTAGGGGTTGCACCATGGGGTTAGGGACGATCGTGCTGCTAGAAGGGTAACAGTATTTCTATGGGGTGTGAAATCACCCGGCATTCTTAGCATGCCCGTTCCCAGTCCAAGGGGAAGTAACTTGACCGGTCCCACCTGTCCTGGAGGAAGATTGGTATTGGTAAAGGAGAAATTGACATAGTTGCGTAGATTGGTCATGTGCCAATCAAAGGTTGGAGAGTTAGCCATCACCCCTAACGGGTTATCGTGGATGGGGCTGGGAAATGCACTTAACTATGACAAATATCTAAGTTGCAGGGAACCCAGGTCATGGGGTATCTATACTGAAGTTTGCCACCCGGAAGGTTAGGTCAAGCGGGTCTGGTCAAGGAGCGAAGGTTACCTGCAGGGATAACCCCAGTATCTGAAACCGTTACTCTTGCTGATCGTCGGTTTCGAGAGGGAATGGACCAGAGTAGTTACGACCGATAGACTCAGATCACCATGAATCACTCAAAAAAGCGCTTCAATATTCTATTCATTTTCACGGATCAGCAGGCCTACTTCAAAAAATGGCCCAGTGGGTTTTCCCTGCCCGGCCTGGAAAAACTGCAAGCAGCGGGGGTGAACTTCCATAAACACTACTGCCCCGCCACCCAGTGCACCTCCTCTCGGTCTGTGATCACAACCGGCCTACAAACCGTTGACACGGGCATGTATGAGAACCTGGATCTGCCCTGGGTGACGGATCTGTCGACGGACATCCCGACGATCGGGCATATGCTCAGGCAAGCGGGTTACTACACGGCCTATAAGGGCAAATGGCACCTGACCCGTTCCTTTGATCAGGAGGAGCCCACCCGTCTCCTGACGGCCGAGATGGAACGCTATGGCTTCGCTGACTACAACTCACCTGGCGACGTCGTGGGGCACCAACTGGGGGGGTATGAATTTGACGGACTGATCGCCCAAAGCGCCGTCACCTGGCTGCGGAAACGCGGCCGGGCTTTGCATGAGGAAGGTCATCCCTGGGCCTTGACCGTGAGCCTGGTCAACCCCCACGATGTCATGTATTTCAATACGGATGCCCCGGGGGAGAGCTCTCAGGATAACGGCTGCCTGATGGCCAGGGCCGTTCGGGCCCCTGACCATGAGTTCTACAAAAAGGAATGGGATATTCAGCTGCCAGCCAGTCTAGACCAGTCCCTCACGGAGCCGGGGCGCCCGGCCACCCATCTCGAATACGTGAAAGCCTGGGATTACTACCTGGGGCAAATTCCTGCCGATACCGAGCGGTGGCGGCGGCTGCATAACTTTTACCTCAACAGCATTCGCGGTGTCGATCTGCAGATCCTGTCTATCCTCAAGGAGCTGGATGATCTGAACCTCAGCGATCGCACCATCGTGGTGTTTACGACGGATCACGGCGAAATGGGCGGTGCCCACGGCGGCATGCGCGGCAAGGGCCCGACCCCCTACGAAGAGTGCATCCACCTACCCTTCCTGATGGTGCATCCGGAGGTAAGCGGCGGCCAGAACTGTAACGCACTCACCAGTCATATCGATATTGCTCCAACCCTGCTCTCCATGGCGGGCGCCACCGCCGACCAGGTTGCCGAATTTGCTGGTCGCCAGTTACCCGGCAAGGACATGACCACCCTGCTCACCAACCCGGCTACCGCGAAGCTGAATGATCTCCGGCAGGGGGCACTGTTTACCTACAGTGGGCTGGTGATGGTTGACAGTGATCCACTGGCAAATTCCGTGCAGCTCATGCAGAAAGGCATGAAATTTTCGGAGGCCCTGAAGGGTGGCGGCAAGCCCAATCTCACCAAGCGCGGCAGTTTAAGGACCATTGTCGACGGCAGGTACAAATTTACCCGCTATTTCTCTCCCCTACAGCACAATAGCCCACAGTCCCTCGAGGACCTTTACAGGTACAACGATGTGGAACTGTTCGATCTTGACACTGATCCAGATGAAATGCATAACCTGGCTATCACCCAGGACAAGAACCCGGAGTTGGTGACCACAATGAATGCCAAGCTCAATGCCCTGATCGGTGAGGAGATCGGCCAGGACAACGGTCGCGAACTGCCCCATCTGGAGGGGGTTTCCTGGGAGCTTCGCACCGGTGAAAAGGGAGCCCTTCTAGATTAGCAAACCGGCCTGGACCGATCCACCGCTCTCCAGGATCCTGGGGAGGAGCGAGAGAGGGGCCTTAGGGTTCCAACCAGGGCTATAGTGGTTTCTAGCGTTGCTGCTCGACCCTGCCTGGAAATCCGCCCTATGGTGTCCCCCTCCCCTGCCCCCACCCTGGTTGTGAAAATTGGCACCTCCAGTCTGGCGGGGCCCACCTTTGGTCAGTTTGCCCTATCGACCCTGGCCCATCTGGTGGAAACCCTGACCACCCTGCGGACCCAGGGCTATCCCATCGTTCTGGTGTCCTCGGGGGCGGTGGGGATTGGCTGTCGCCGCATGGGCCTGGCGGAGCGGCCCAAAACCCTGGCCATGAAACAGGCGGTGGCGGCGATCGGCCAGGGGCGGTTGATGCGCATCTACGACGATCTCTTTTCCGCCCTCAATCAACCCATTGCCCAGGTGCTGCTGACCCGTAGCGACCTCACCCAGAGATCGCGCTACGTCAATAGCTACCGCACCTTTCGCCAACTGCTCAGCCTCGGCGTCATTCCCATTGTCAACGAAAACGACACCGTAGCCGTAGAAGAACTCAAGTTTGGCGATAACGATACCCTCTCCGCCCTGGTGGCCAGTTTAATTGGAGCCGACTGGCTATTTCTGCTCACCGATGTGGATCGCCTCTACTCCGCCGATCCCCGCCGATCCGCCGATGCCCAGCCGATTGTCCAGATTGATAGCCCGGAGCAATTAATCGCCCTCAAGGCCGGGGCCGGTAAGCAGGGCTCAGCCTGGGGCACCGGCGGCATGCTGACCAAATTGGAGGCGGCCCAGATCGCCACCAGGGCCGGGGTGCGCACCGTGATTACCGATGGTCGCCAGCCCGGCAATATTGCTAAGGCCCTGGCGGGGGAGGCAGTGGGCACCCAATTTAGCCCCCTGGCCAAACCCAGCCGGGGGCGTAAACGCTGGATTGCCTCCAACCTCCCTAGCAGTGGTCAGATCTACGTCGATGAAGGGGCCGCTCGGGCCGTCCTGAAGGGGGGAAAATCCCTGCTAGCGGCCGGGATTACCGCCATCCAGGGTGAGTTTCAACCCCAGGATGCCGTCGACCTGTGCACCCAGGATGGTCAGGAAATTGCCCGGGGCATCGTCAATTACAGTCACCAGGAACTGCAGCGCATCCTGGGCCGGAGATCGGAGGAGATCTCTACCATCCTGGGTTACGCCGGGTCAGACACCGTCATTCACCGGGATAATATGGTGCTGGTACCGGCTCTGGATGCCCCCTAGGGCTTGACTTATTTTAGAGTAGTTGGCTCGGGCAAGTCGGAGAGACAGGGAAATGGGGGGATATTTTAGGATGGGCTGGCATCCGCCAGGGGGAGGAGGCAGCGGCTATGGGTGCGGCCATCCGACAGCAGGGAGAAGCTCAGCTCCCCCCCCAGGCCCAGGAGCAGCTGTTGACACATCCACAGGGTTAACCCCGGTGGTTGCTCTAGGGGGGAGGGGCGTAGGGGATCTCCAGGCCCCTGTTCCAGGTGGTGCAGCAGGGTAGGGTCGAGGCGACCGTCGTCGGTGATGGACAGTTCCAGGCAGTCGGGCCTGACTACCCGACACCAAAGGTCGATGCGACCGCCGCTGGGCGATCGCTGGGCGGCGGCCACTAGCACCTGATGGAGGACCAGCTCCAGCTTTGCCCCATCCCCCACCAGGCTGCCACGGCTGTCGTTATGCACCTGGGACCAGAGCTGGCGCGCCTCCAAGATGGGGCTGATGCCTTCTATCAGACGGTTTAACAAACGAACTAGAGGGATGGTCTGGGAGCGAAACCGCAATTGCCAGTCCTCCTCCAGAACCGCCTCAATTTGATCGACAAAGGTCTCCTCCAGGGGAGAGCGCGGCCCCCCCGGCGGGGCAGACCGGTCGGAGAGTCTTTGCAGTTGGCGGTGACTGGCCTGCAGGTACTGCTGCTTGTACCAGTTCAACTGCTGGAGTTGCTGGCAGCGCTGCTGACTGTGATGGATCAGTTGACCCTGACGGCGGGCCCAGGCCAGTTGATCGGCGATGGCCTGAAATCGCCCCAGACGGTCGGTGCTCCAGGGCTTGAGGGGGCCGGTCGTTAGGGCCAGTAACACCGCCGTCACCGGGTGGTGGGCATGGGTGCGCAGGGCGGCGATCGCCACCCGTCCCGGTTCTGGTAGCCTTAACCAGGGGTCACCAGCCTGGGGTAAATCCGCTGCGGCCAGGTAGACTGGCCCCGGGGATTGCAGGGCGGCATTCAGGAGAGGATCCCTGGCCAGGGAAATGGGGTAGTTCTGTTTGATCCAGGCTTGGGTGTTGCTGGGGGTGAGCTGGGTGACCCGAGCCTCAGGGTCCCCTGTGCTCCAGGTGACCAGCCCCACCAGGGTTGCCCCCAGTTGATCCTGCAGGTAAGACAGGGTCGCCCGTTCCAGCTGATCCACCTCCCCCTCCGGGGCTAGACCCTGGAGGGGGAGATCGGGGCAGGGTGGAGGGACTGGGGTGGGCTCTGGCACCCTTGGGGCCGGAGGGCTGGGCAGACAGAGCATTGCCAGTAACTGCCCTGCCCCCTTCAGAAACTCCTTTTCGGCGGTTTGCCAGAGGCGGGGCACCCCATTCTCTACACAGATAAACCCCCTGAGTTCTCCCTGGGCCATAATCGCTGCCACCATCAGGGCCTGGGCCTGAACCTGGCGCAACAGCGGTTCCGCCGTGCTGGCCTGAACCCCGGAGGGGCTCTCCACCACCACCGGGTGCTGGCGCAGCACCTGCCCCAGGCGGCGGAGTTGATTCGCGGGTATCCGCAGGGCCCGATCTGGCCTGGAGGCAGATGCCAGGTGGGGGGGGTAGCGCTGCCAAAAGTACTGGCCCTCGGGCTCATACCAGAAAATCCGACTGCGGGTGGGGCCAATAAACCCCTGGCTGGCCTCCCCTACCGCCTGGATCTGGGCCTCCAGATGACCTAATTCCCCCAGTCGCCCCAGTAGGGCTAGCAGGGGTTGGTCCGCCTGTTTAGTCTGGCGCTGTTGCTGTTGCCGCTGTTCCTGATGCAGGAGTTGGGTGAGGAGATGGGTGAGGATGGTCAGGTGGGACCGCTGGGAGGCCCCCACCCCGATACCCCAGCGGGGCGACCCTAGCCCCAGCACTCCCAGACAATGCTGCTGTTGGTTAAGGGGGTAAAGCAGGGTACTTTGTAGACCCCAGCCCTGGCCCAGCACCGCCAATTCCCCCGCTCGGGAGGTCTCGGCCAGGCTGGCTACCCCCACGGGCTGGCCCCGCAGCACCGCCTGTTCTAGCAGATCGCCGGGGGTGAGGGGCAGAACCTGCCCAGAAAATCCGGCCTGGGGTAAGCCCCACCCCGGTTTAATCTCGACCTGCCGATCACTAGGGTGGTAGAGGCCCAGCCAGACCACCTCAAACCCAAAGGCCTGGTGCAGGTACTGGAGGATGGCGCTAATCGCCTGATCAACGCTAGGGGAGTTTTTCACCCCCTGCAACAGCCGGGCTAAATCCGCCAGGGGCTCAGCAGAGGAGGGCAGGGGCAGGGGCGGCTGCACCATAGGTGTTACCGTGGGGTACTAGGAGGTAAGGGTAGAATCACAGTCTGGGTAGACAACACCTGATCAACCCTAGGCTGTAACCGCCTACAGGTCGGTTCAGCCAGTCCGGGGCTCCGCCTGGGCAGAACGGCAACCCCCTAAGAATGCGCTTCGCAGCTAATAATTCTATTGTAGGGTACCGACCCCTCCCCTAGTCCCCTGCTACCCCCTGATGCCCGTGAAAGATCCCTACCGTCAGCTGATCCGCCCCCTGCTTTTCTCCGGTCTCGACCTTGACCCAGAATGGCTGCACGACGCGGTGATGCAGGTGCTGGCCCGGGTGGGGCCAGCACCTGGGACTACCGGTGGGTCCCTGCAAGGCTGGTTGGAGCAGCAATTTTGTCTGGTGGATGATCGACTCCGCCAGACCTGCTGGGGCTTGAGCTTTGCCAACCCCCTGGGGTTGGCGGCGGGCTTTGACAAGGATGGGCAGGCGGTGCAGGCCTGGCCCCTGCTGGGCTTTGGCTTTGCCGAACTGGGCACCGTCACCCGCCTGCCCCAACCCGGTAACCCCAGCCCCCGGCTGTTTCGCCTGGTGGCGGATCGGGCCATCCTGAATCGCATGGGGTTTAATAACCAGGGGGCCACGGCCCTGGCGGAGCGGCTGGCGCCCCTGTGGGAGGATCAACGGCCCCCCATCCCGATGGGGATTAATTTGGGCAAGTCGAAGCTGACGCCGCTGGCAGAGGCGGCGGCGGATTACCAGTTTAGCTTCCAGCAGCTACAGCCCTACGGGGATTACTTTGTGGTCAATGTATCCTCCCCCAACACCCCGGGGCTGCGATCGCTGCAGGCCGCCGATCAGCTGGGGGAGATTATCGCTGCCCTCCAGGGGGAAAACCGCGGCCAGAAACCCCTACTGGTGAAAATTTCCCCCGACCTCGACTGGCCAGCGATCGATGCCATCCTTGATCTGGCCCTGGCCCGGGGCCTGGCCGGCATCATTGCCACCAACACTACCCTGGATCGCCAGGGCCTCACCACCCCTAGCCTGACCACCGGCACCCCCCCCAGCGCCGAGGCCGGTGGCCTCAGTGGTGCCCCCCTGGCCCGGCGGGCCACCGAGGTGATTCGCTACATCTATGGTCACACCCAGGGCCAATTGCCGATCATTGGGGTGGGGGGGGTGTTTACCGCCGAGGATGCCTGGCAGAAGATCACCGCCGGCGCCACTCTGGTGCAAACCTATACCGGTTGGGTCTACGAAGGACCCTGGATGATGCGACGGTTGTTGCGGGGGCTGCTGGCCTACCTGGAGGATCACCAGCTGGGGTCGATCGGCGAAGCGGTGGGGCTGGATCATCGTCACTAGCAACTGAGGGCCTGGCGCAGCCGGGCCTGGATCAGGGTTACTACCTGGTCCAGGGGTACTTCCTGGGCCTCACCGGTGGCCCGCTCCACCAGCTCCACCCGGCCCGCCGCCAGGGACCGGCCGGTCACCACCCGGTAGGGAATGCCAATCAGGTCAGCGTCTTTAAATTTCACCCCGGCCCGCTCATCCCGGTCATCCAGCAGGGCTTCCACCCCGGCGGCCTGGAGGTCGTGGTAGATCTGGGTGGCGGCCTCCACCTGCTGGCTATCCGCCAGGTTAGGGATGACCACGATCGCCTGGTAGGGGGCAATGGCCACGGGCCAGACAATGCCATTTTTATCGTAGGACTGCTCCACCGCCGCCTGGGCCAGGCGGGACACCCCAATGCCGTAGCAGCCCATCACCAGGGGGCAGTCCTCCCCGGTTTCGCTGGTGTAGGTGGCGGCCAGAGCCTGGGAATACTTGGTGCCCAGCTGGAAGATATGGCCAATTTCAATCCCCCGGGCGGTTTGTAATAGCTGGCTGGGGTCGTGGCAGGCGAGATCGCCGGCCCGGGCCTTGCGGATATCCACCACCCGCTGGGGCCGGGGGAAACTCTCCCCCCAATTGGCCCCCACCTGGTGGTAACCGGGCTGGTTGGCCCCGGTGACAAAGTGTTGCAGATCCACGGCGGTGGCATCCACCAACCGCAAAAACTGGGGGGCCAGGTCCGGTAGACCGGGGCGAATATAGCTATCCTCCAGGTCCGGGGCGATGTAGCCCAGGGGCAGGGGCTTAGCCGCCCAGCCCCGTTGGCTTTCCGGATCGGGGACGGTGAGGGACAGCAGGGTGCTGCCGCCGTAGTTAGGGGCCAGCTTGGTCAGTTCGTTAGCCAGCTTCACCTCGTTCACCTCCTGGTCGCCCCGCAGGCTGACCAACACCAGTACCCCCCGACCCTGGTCAAACACCGCCTGGTAGAGGACATTTTTGACAATTTGACTGGGGTGGCAGTCGAGGAACTGGGCCAGGGACTCGATGGTGGGGGTGTTGGGGGTGGCCAGGGTCTCCGCCTGGTCAAAGCGAGAGGGCACCGCCGCCGCCGGTAGAGATACGGCCTTTTCCACATTGGCGGCATACTGGCCATCTTCGGTGTAGAGCACCTCGTCTTCCCCGGCCTCCGCCAGCACCATAAACTCCGTGGACCCTGACCCCCCGATCGCCCCCGAGTCTGCCTCCACCGCCCGGAACTCCAAACCACAGCGGGTCAAAATCCGACTGTAGGCGGTGTACATCTCCTGGTAGGTGTGTTTCAGGCTGGCCTCATCACTGTGGAAGGAGTAGCCATCTTTCATAATGAATTCCCGCCCCCGCATCAGCCCAAACCGAGGCCGAATTTCATCTCGAAACTTGGTCTGTATCTGGTAGAGGTGCAGCGGTAATTGCCGGTAGGAGCGCACCATATCCCGGGCAATGGCGGTGATAATCTCCTCGTGGGTGGGCCCCAGGCCCATTTCCTGCTGGCGGCGATCGCTGAGGGAAAACATAATCCCCTCCGCCTTGGTGTAGGTGTCCCAGCGACCCGACTCTCGCCACAGGTCAGCGGGCTGGAGCTGGGGCAACAGGCACTCCTGGGCACCGGTGGCATCCATTTCCTGGCGCACAATGGCGGAGATCTTGGTCAACACCCGCCACAGGAGGGGCAGGTAGGCGTAGACCCCACTGGCGATGCGGCGGATATAGCCAGCCCGCAGCAACAGCTTATGGCTGGGGATTTCAGCCTCCGCCGGGTCCTCCCGCAGGGTGACGAACAGCATCTGGGACAGGCGCATGGCAGGTCTCTCCAATCAGTGGGCATGGTGGCATTTTAGGTCATCGCCCTAGTTCCGTTAACGAGTCAGCGTTTTCAGTAAATTAAGTAAATAATCAAGGGTTTGCGGGGTAATGGTCAGGGGTCAGAAGAAGTCGGTAGATTTATGTCAGAGTCTACTAGTCCGTCTATCCTAGGCCAAGGCGCTAAAGTTCCCCTAGCAATCGCTTCATAATCGGCGACTCGAAGAATTGTTGGGTAGAGCCAACCAGGCGCTGCCCCCAGAGGTTAAGCTCAAGGAAGGCGGGGTCGGTGTAGCGACTATCTTGTTCCAGGGCCTCTACCCCCAGGGAGAAGGCCTCCTGGCAGCGATCGCGGCGCACATTCGCCGTCAGCCCACAGCTCTCCTGATGGTATAACGCTACGGCCCTGGCCAGCTTGGGTTCAGGTTCCTGGTTGCTGACCAGATCGGAGGCGGCCTGCCACTTTTCTAGGGCTGCCGTTGCCTTACCCTGTTCGTAGAGGACCAGGCCAATATTATTGAGGGCGGGCCAAAAATCAGGCTGCAGGGTTATGGAGGCGTTGTAGCTAGCGATGGCCTGATCGTAGCGTTCTAGCCTGAAATAACTGTTACCCAGGTCAAAATGGGCGTTGGGGTTGTTGGGCTCGAGTTTCAGCCCCTGCTCTAAATATCGGGAAGCCTGGCGGTAGTCTCCTTTTTGAAAGTAGGCGGAGCCCAGGGAAAACAGCACCCTGGCATCACCAGGAACCAAGGTTTTGGCCTGTTCCAAGAGGGTGATGGCCCGATCTGTTTCCCCGTTTTGTAGGTAAAGCCCCCCTAGCAAGGCCATTACCTGCCCATCCTTGGGGGCTAGTTGGGAGGCCAGTTGGGCCAGGGCCAGGGCCTGGTTAAACTGGCGAAACTCGGCCAATTGCTGAGCTTCGCTAGCCAGGAAGCGTCCCTGCTCGGCCATCTGATCGTAGTCGAGGGGCAGGACGTAGGGCACCAACGCCTGACTGTAGGCTGGCAGGGGGAGGAACAGCCCCCCCAGGGTTAATAGGAGGGAAAGTAAAGTCGTGCGATGGAACACAGTGATCGATATCGATAGTAGATAGGGCGATAGCAATGAACCCATAGTGTATTACAGGGTTAGACAATGGCGCTACTGAAGGACACTAGGGGTTGGCTCCCCGCAGGGCTGCCTGGGCGTTACGTCGCCACATGGCCGGCTTAATGCGGCGCAGGGCCGAGGCCGGAAAACGCCGGTTCCACTCCTCCTCCGAGAGGGTAGCCAGGCTGATCAGGCTAGGGCTGAGGTTCTCGGGGTAGGGCTGAAACTCTTTCATATCGGTCGGTTGGGCAAAGCGCTGGTTCCAGGGACAGACATCCTGGCAGATGTCACACCCCGCCACCCAGTTTTGTAGGTGGGGGACGATCTCCTCCGGCAGGGTAGGGGATCGGTTTTCAATGGTGTGGTAGGCCAGACAACGGTTAGCATCCACCACGTAGGGCTGGGTAATGGCTTGGGTGGGGCAGGCCTCTAGACAACGGCGACAGGTGCCGCAGTGGTCGGGGTGGGGGGCATCGGCAGGAATAGCCAGGTTAGTGAGGATTTCCCCGAGAAATACCCAGGAGCCGTACTGACGGGTGATCAGGTTGCCGTTTTTAGCCACCCAGCCCAGGCCCGCCCGTTGGGCCCAAAACTTATCCTGGATCGGGCCGGTATCGGCATAGTAGCGCACCTCTACGGGCTCTGGGTCCTGCCCAGCGGCCTGCTCTAGCCACTGGGCCAGGGCCTTGAGCCGTTGGTGTAAGACCCGATGGTAGTCCCGCCCCCAGGCATAGCGGGAAATTTTCCCGTGCTGGGGGTCCTGGGAGTGGGCATGGGGGGTGTAGTAGTTGAGGGCCACGCAGATCAGCGATCGGGCCTGGGGCATAATCCGCCGCACATCCTGGCGCCGGGGGTTGGCCATCCAGTCCATAGTCGCCCCATACCCCTGGCTCAGCCACCGCTGCAGGTGCTGCC
Source organism: Leptolyngbya sp. (assembly GCA_040381765.1). Lineage (GTDB taxonomy): Bacteria > Cyanobacteriota > Cyanobacteriia > Phormidesmidales > Phormidesmidaceae > Nodosilinea. The sequence goes on along the minus strand of JBEIGU010000054.1, from coordinate 11,667 downwards.
TAGCTTGGATTTCCTGGGGGCTAGGGAGATCCTCCAGCGCCGCCACCCCCACCAGGGGGAACCCTAACTGGTGGGCCTGGTCAATGAGGGCTTGGCGGGTAGGAGGGGTGGGGGGCATGGCAGTGGCGGAAAGTAGGCTGGCTGGATCGTCCTGTCCTGGTGTTTATTACGGAATAAAGTGGGATTGTGTTATCTGTGATACAACTGCTAAGGAGGATTTTATCAATTCTTATGGGATGATTAGCCTCTTACCCTCCAAACCTGTAACTGTAGCTTCAGAGAAGGGGGTAGACTTCGGCGTGAACCTTCAGTCGAAGGAACTGCGCCGGGGGATCTGTCCGGTCCCTCCGGTGATCGGGGCTACGGGTCTCAGTGTTCTGACCAAAGCTATACTATTCAACCATTTCGGGAGACTTGAACTGAGCTATGCGAGATCATCACCGTTCCCTGCCCCTGTCCCGCCGTCAAATCCTGCGGGGCCTGCTAGCCACCTCTGCCTTCGGGCTGACCGCTAAGTTTGGCACTAGTTGCGCCCAGTCTACCTCGGAGGGAGGGACCGGATCCACAGCTGCAGATTTTGTGGTGGGCTTCCTTTACGTAGGGCCCAAGGATGACTTTGGCTACAACCAGGCCCACGCCGAGGGCGCCGCCGCCATGGCGGCCAATGTCCCTGGCATTAAGTTGGTGGAGGAGGCCAGTGTACCGGAGACCACGGCGGTGGCGGAGGCCATGCGCAGCATGATTGAAGTTGACGGGGCTAAGGCCCTGTTTCCCACCTCCTTTGGCTACTTTGACCCCTACATCCTGGAACTGGCCAAGGAGTTTCCCGACGTGCAGTTCTTCCATGCCGGCGGCCTCTACCAGGAGGGGGTTCACCCTAAAAACATCTGCAGCTACTTTGGCTTTATTGACGAAGCTCAGTACGTAGCGGGGGTGGTGGCCGGTCACACCTCCAAGTCTGGCAAATTAGGGTTTGTAGCGGCCAAGCCCATCCCCCAATTGCTGCGCAACGTCAACAGTTTTACCCTGGGGGCCCGATCGATTAACCCCGCCGCCACCACCCAGGTGATTTTCACCGGTGACTGGTCCGTGCCGGTGAAGGAGGCGGAGGCCACCAACAGCATGGCGGATCAGGGTATTGACGTGGTTACTTGCCACGTCGATAGCCCCAAGGTGGTGATCGAAACCGCCGAAAAACGAGGCATTTTCTCCTCCGGCTACCACGCCAACCAGAGTTCCCTGGCCCCCAAGGGCTACCTGACCGGTGCCGAGTGGGATTGGTCCAGCATCTACACCTCCCTGGGGGAACAGTTGTTAGCGGGTAAGTCCATTGCTAACGGCGACATTCCCCACATTCTGCGGGGGGGGCTGGCGGATAAGTTCTGTAAGCTGTCACCCTACGGTCCGGCGGTGAGTGATGCCGCCAAGGCGGACGCCGATGCCGCCCTGGCGGATATCAAGGCGGGTAAACTAACCATTTACCAGGGGCCGCTGAAAACCAACGATGGCAAGGAGATCCTGCCCGCTGGTAAGGGTCTGAAGATCGACGACATGCAGCTGGAAACCATGGATTACTTGGTGGAAGGGGTCAAAGGTTCGGTCAGCTAGGCTTAGCCCCCCCTGGATCAGAAACTATGGTCAGATCTCTGCGCTGGCGATCGCTGGAGTCGCTGCTTATTCCCGCTGGGGCCATTGTCGTGGCGCTGCTTGTATTTGGCGGGTTCTGCGCCCTGGCGGGGGCTAACCCCCTGCAGGTCTATGGTTCGATTTACAAGGCAGCCTTCGGCAGTGCCAGCGCCTGGCAAAATACCCTGATTCGCGCCTCCCCCCTGATGTTAACCGCCCTCTGCACCGGTCTGCCGGCCCGCCTGGGGTTGGTGATTATCGGCAACGAAGGGGCCCTGGTGATCGGTGCCCTGGCGGCCCTGCTGGTAGGCCTAGCCCTGGGGCCTACCCTGCCCGGCGTCCTGGTGCTCCTGGCCATGGCGATCGCCAGTTTGGCGGCGGGGGGTCTCTGGATTATGGCGGCGGGGGCCCTGCGCCACTATCGGGGGGTGAATGAAACCATCAGCAGTCTGCTGATGAATTACCTGGCCATCGCCCTGATGAACCACTTGGTGGAGGGCCCTCTACGGGATCCCGGGTTTGTGACCAAGCCCTCCAGCTATGAAATCGCCCAGGCCGCCTGGTTGGGCAATCTCCCCGGTAGTCGGATTCACTACGGCTTGCTCTACGGTCTGGTGGCCTGCGTGATCGCCTACCTGGTGATGCAACGCACCACCTTTGGCTTTGCCGCCCGGGCCGCCGGGGGTAACATCCGGGCCGCCCGGATGGCGGGGCTGCCGGTGGGTCAGTTGACCCTGGCGGTGTGCTTTCTGGGCGGGGCCTGTGCCGGCCTAGCGGGCATGGTGGAAATCGCCGCTGTGCAGCGGCGGCTAAATGAATCGATTGTCTCCAACTACGGCTATGCGGGGATTTTGGTGTCCTTTGTGGCCCGCCATAACCCCCTGGCCATGATCCCGGTGTCCATCCTGTTGGGGGGGATTTTGGCTAGCGGGGGGATTTTGCAGCGTTCCCATGGCCTACCGGATGCCACGGTGCTGGTGTTCCAGGGGATTGTGTTTCTCTGCGTGCTCTATAGTGATTCCCTTTATCGGCGGCTTTAAGGCCCAGGAGGTCCATCGTGGCAGCAGCACTCGGTTGGTGGGGGGTGCCCCTGGCGATTCTGGCGGGCACCCTGCGGGGTAGTGTGCCCTTTCTATTCGTCAGCCTGGGGGAATGCCTGACGGAAAAGAGCGGCAAGATTAACCTGGGGTTGGAGGGTACCCTGCGAATGGGGGCGATGGCGGCCTACGGGGTCTCCTACCTGACGGCGGGCTGGTTAGGGCCGGGCCTGTCTCCCTGGCTGGGGGTGGGGGTGGCGGGGCTGGCGGGTATGGGCCTGGGGGCGATCCACGGCTGGCTATCCCAGCAACGCCGGGTTAATGATGTGGCGGTGGGTATTGCCATGATTATCCTGGGCAGTGGCCTGGCCAACTTTCTGGGCAAACCCTTTATCCAACCCCAGGCCCCCCAGTTACCGATCCTCAACCTGGGGGATTGGAGTGGGTTGCCCCAGGTGCGGGCGGCGCTGCAGATCAGCCCCCTCCTGTTACTCGGCATCGCCATCGTGCCCCTCATGCATTGGGGGTTTAAATCCACCCGATGGGGGCTTAACGTGCGGGCCGTGGGCGATCTCCCGGAGGCGGCTCGAGCCATGGGCATCTCGGTCTTCAAGGTCCGCCTCAGCAGTATCATCATCGGTAGCGGCCTGGCGGGCATTGGTGGCGCCTCCCTTTCCCTCTACTATCCTGGCCTGTGGACCGAGCGCATCTCTAGCGGCCAGGGGTTAATGGCGGTGGCCCTGGTGATTTTTGCCCGCTGGCAGCCCTGGCAATGTCTGTGGGCCTCCCTACTATTTGGTGGGGCCCAGGCCCTGGGACCAGCCTTTCAGTCCGTAGGCATTGACGCCTACTATTACCTATTTAATGCCGCGCCCTACATTTTGACCCTGGTGATTATGATCCTCACCTGTTCCCCCCAGCGTACCCTGCTGGGCTCCCCCGGCGCCCTTGGCCAGGAGGACTAGGGGTAGAGATGGGTGGACCAGGGGGGTAGCAGGGTAAACGCCATGGTCTGCTGGTGGCTGGGGTGGATAAATTGCAGCCGGTAGGCGTGGAGAAAGTAGCCCCCATCCCCCGGTAGGGCGACGGGTTGCCCTGGCGCTAGTCGGGGGACTCCGCCGATGGTGTAGAGGGGGTCCCCCAGCAGGGGATAGCCCGCCGCCGCCAGGTGGATGCGAATTTGGTGGGGACGACCGGTGCGGATCACCACCTCCACCAGGTTTGCCCTGGGGCCGCGCCCCAGGAGGGTGACCTGGCTATGGGCAAAGACCCCCTCGGGGCAGGCTCCATAAACGTAGCCCAGGGTAGGGTGGGGCAGCTTGCCAATGGGGGTGTTAATAGTCAGGTGGGGCGGGCAGTCCCCCGGGGCGATCAGGGCCCGGTAGGTCTTCTCCAGGGGAGGGCTGGAGCCAGCATCGTTCCCTGGCTGGGTCGTGTGACGAAATTGTCGACTCAGGTGGGCTCGGGCGGACCGGCTGCGGGCCAGCACCATCAGGCCGGAGGTGCCCCGCCCCAGCCGATGGACCGGCAGGGGGGGTGAGTCAGGATCGGCCTGCTGTAGCTGGTGCAGCAGGGTATGGTGAAGAAAGTTGCCCCCGGGCAACACCGGTAACCCGGCTGGTTTGTTGATCACCAGCACCTGCTCATCCCTGTGGAGGACGGTGTAGCCCAGGGGCACCGGCGGTTCCTCCCAGGGGGGACGATGGTAGGCCAGGTGCTGCCCCGCCATCAGGATTTCCTGACCGCAGGCGATACGGCCCTCTAGCCTGATCTGCCCGGACTGGAGCCGCCCTTGCCAGTCCGCGGCGGTGGAGTGGGGGTAGCGGCTAGTGTAAAACGCCAGCACCCCTTGACCGGCATCGGCGGCGGTGATGCGATCGCGATAAATCCACCCCTGGTTCACCCTATCCCTCTACTGTTGCGATCGTCCCTATGGTCATAGTCCCCGGGACCTGATCCGACTCACCCTTAGAGGTTGTTTGAAAAGCCAAGGAGGGTCTCAGATTATACCTATAGAGCAGGACAATTATGGCAAAATCCAGTGTTTTGGCGGTCCCTTGGCGGCAAAATATACCTGAGACAACCTTTTTCAAACAACCTCTTAAGTGTATTGCCCTGATCAAGCTCAAATTTCTATAACCCCCCTAACCGCTTACCCCAGGCAACAGGCTAAAATTGAGGAAGAAATGGGCTAGCAATCAGCCCGGTGGCCACCCGGTAGTATAGCTTTGGCTAGCCCGCTTAGGGCAAGGTTAACCGGTTAAAGCCAGTCCAAGTAGGTGTTCTGGATCGCTTCTGCTCCCTTGTAGGTGGCTAGGGCTATATAATCCTTTCACGGTTCGGGGAAATCACCTAAAATCCAAATTAACGCCTCCTACCGGTAGGGGCGCCGACCTGAGTGAGATTAGGATGCAAATTCTCCACGGCACCTGGATTCCAGCATCTGGCAACGACTTCATCCGATCGGGGGGGTTCTGGCTGTGGGTTGAAACCACGGAAAAGAGTGCTTTGCCGCCTCCCCACCCGGGCCATCCCCGGCAGTTAAGGGGGTGGGATCTGGCCAGGCTACTGGGGGAGGATCTGGGCCTGAAGCCGCCCCACCCCCAAACCCTGGAGGCCCTGGTTGAGCCCAAATTTTTCTTGCTGCCCACGGTGGCGGGGCAGCCCCTGCCCTCCCTGGAACTGTCGCGTTACCTGGAGGAGGATCTGCCAGAACACTTTGACCTAGAGTACTGGCAGGTGGACTGCTATCCCACCCTGGCCACTGTCAAAACTAGCCAGGGTGGCCGATCTACCGCCAACAGCGTTGTGCCCCTGCTGAATGACCTGCATTTCATGGCCCTGCACCAACTTGCTGAGATTCAGCTGGGGTCGGACCTGCTGTTCTGGTTCCACTTCACCCAGGCCCTGAAGCGGATAATCTTCAAGGATCAGTACATCCCATCCCTCAAATACCGTCAGCTAGAACCGCCGCCGGCCCGCCGCCGCCAGGCTAAAACCAACGGCGGTTCCACCCCTGGGTTTGAAATCTACCCCGGCTGGGAGTTCATCGGTGAAACCTACGAAACCATCCTGCAACAGTACCTCGACTCTATGCCAATGATCTGTGGGGCGGGGTTTGCGGAGGTCTGCCAACCGCCGGTGTTCTACGATCGCCCCTCTCTCCTGCGCCATTTTGCCGATTGTCTGCTCACCGACCTGCTCACCCACACCCCCACCACCCAGGCCTTCGAGAAAACCATCGCCGACTCGCTGATCTCCGCCGGCCTCAAGCAGGCCGGCACTGGCCCCGGCTGGACAACGGCGGAGGGTCTAGACCAGTTCCAACAGTGGCAGGCCTGGCGGCATCAAATTCTCCGCGCCCAGACCGACCAACCCTTCCACCTCTACTTCCACCTGCAGGACCCGCCCAGGCCACAGGATCCCTGGCGGCTGCAATTCCAGGTAGCCCCCAAGCATGACCCCTCCCTGAAGCTTTCCCTGGAGGACTACTGGGCCCTGGGCCCGAAGCAACGCCATCCGGTGCAGGCCTCCCTGGGGGATGGGTTCGAGCAACATCTGCTGATCAACCTGGGCTACGCCGCCCGCATCTACCCTGAGCTGTGGCAGGGGCTGGAAACCGATCAACCGATCGGCATCAGCCTGGATTTAGCGGCCGCCTTTAATTTCCTCAAGACCGCGGCTTGGGTGCTAGAAAATGCGGGATACAAGGTGATCGTGCCCGCCTGGTGGACACCCCAGGGGCGGCAGCGGGCCAGGGTGCGCCTCAAGGCTAAGGGGAAATCTCCGGCGGGTAACAGCAAAACCAGCGGTTACTTCTCCCTAGAAACCCTGGTGCAGTACCAGTATGAGCTGGCCATTGGCGGCGAAACCGTCACCGCCCAGGAGTGGCAGCAGCTGGTGCAGGCCAAAACCCCCCTGGTTCAGTTTCGGGGCCAGTGGGTGGAGCTGGATCAGGACAACATGCAGCAAATGCTGGAGTTCTGGCAAAAGCAGCAGGCGGAAAATCCGGAAATCAGCCTGCTAGATTTTATGAAGCTGACCGCCACCGGGGCGGGCGGGGATCTGGCGGTGGAGTACGACCGACAGGATGTGCTGGCGGAGATGTTGGCTAAACTCCAGGACCGCGGCCAGCTGCAGCCGGTGGAGGACCCGCTCAGCTTCCAGGGCCAGCTGCGGGAATACCAGCGGCGGGGGGTGGCCTGGCTGCAGTACCTGGAGCAGTTGGGGCTGAATGGCTGTCTGGCGGACGATATGGGGCTGGGGAAAACGGTTCAGGTGATTGCCCGGCTGGTGCAGGAGCGGGAACTGGCCCAGGCTGAGCAGCACCGCCTGCCGCCAACCCTGCTGATTGCCCCCACTTCGGTGATCGGCAACTGGTTCCACGAGATCCACAAGTTTGCCCCCCAGATGCGGGCGGCGGTGCACTATGGCGGCGATCGCCCCCAGGAGGCCAAACCCTTCAAGCAGATCTGCCGGGACCATGACATCCTGATCACCTCCTTTGCCCTGGCCCGTAAGGATGCCGCCCTGTTCAACGGGGTGCAATGGCACCGGATTGTGCTGGATGAGGCCCAGAACATCAAAAACCCCCAGGCGGCCCTGACCAAGGCGATTTTAAAGTTGTCCTCCCCCCATCGGCTGGCCCTGACCGGCACCCCGGTGGAAAACCGCCTGATGGACCTGTGGTCTATCTTTAACTTTTTGAACCCGGGCTACCTGGGTACCCAGGCCCAGTTTCGTCGCAACTTTGAGCTCCCCATCCAGAAACACAATAGCCCCGGCCAGTCCGCCACCCTGAAAAAGCTGGTGGAGCCTTTTATTCTCCGGCGGGTCAAGACCGATCAGTCAATCATCAAGGACCTTCCGGATAAGGTGGAGCAAAAGCTATTTTGCAACCTCACCAAGGAGCAGGCCTCCCTCTACGAAGCGGTGATTGCCGATGTGGAAAAGCAGCTGGAGGAAATGGAGGGCATCCAGCGCAAGGGGCTAATCCTGGCTACTCTGCTGAAGCTGAAGCAGGTGTGCAATCACCCCATGCAGTTTTTGCAGGATGGCAGTGACTTTACCGCCCAGCGATCGCACAAGCTCACCCGCCTCACCGAAATGGTGGTGGAGGCCATGGCGGAGGGGGACAGTCTGCTGATTTTTACCCAGTTTACGGAGCTGGGGGCCGCCCTGGAAAAGTACCTGCGCCACACCTGTCACCTCAACACCTACTATCTGCACGGTGGCACCTCCCGGCCCCGGCGAGAGGCCATGATCAGCCAGTTTCAAGACCCCGAGACCGAACCTTCAGTCTTTGTGCTGTCCCTAAAGGCGGGGGGGGTGGGCATTACCCTGACCAGGGCTAACCATGTGTTCCACTTCGATCGCTGGTGGAACCCGGCGGTGGAGGATCAGGCCACCGACCGCGCCTTCCGCATTGGCCAGAAGAAAAATGTGTTTGTCCATAAATTTGTGGCGATCGGCACCCTGGAGGAACGCATCGATCAGATGATTGAGGACAAGAAAAAATTGGCGGGCTCCATTGTCGGCGCCGATGAATCCTGGCTGACGGAGTTAGATAACGACGCCTTTCGCCAACTGATTTCCCTAAATAGAAGTGCCATTATGGAATAGTTCTGACCCTGGGGAGTGAAAGATGAGCCAGTTTAGCCGAAGCTGGTGGGGAAAACGGTTTATCGCCGCCATGGAAAACCTGACCGACAGCGGTCGGCTCAGTCGGGGCCGGGCCTATGCCCGGGGTAATAAGGTGAAGAGCTTCACCATCAAAGACGGGCGGGTTTCTGCCGAGGTGCGGGGGTCAGTAAATCCCTACTTTGGGGTGTATAAGGAACCGCTCTACACCATTACCCTGGAGTTTCAGCCCATCAGCGCTGCCCAGTGGTCCACCGCCATCGCTCGCATCGCCTCCAAGGCCAGCCTGATTTCCCGGTTGATGCTGAAGGAGATGCCCGACACCATCGAAGAGGTGTTTAAGCCCCTCAACCTTAACCTACTGCCCGCCAGTGGCAAGGACTTTAAAGCTACCTGCTCCTGCCCGGACTGGGGGAACCCCTGCAAACACATCGCAGGGGTCTACTACTTGGTCGCCGCCGAATTGGATCAAAACCCTTTTCTGCTATTTCAGTTACGGAGGCTCTCCCAAGACAATCTGATGCGGGAGCTGGCCAAATCTCCCCTGGGGCAGGCCCTATCGGCGGAGCTACAGCTACAAAAACAGGCCCCCCAGCCGGTGGAGTCCTACTACACACCTCTGCAAACCATCCCCGCCGATCGCTGTGGTAACCTGCGGGACTTTTGGCAGAGCCCTAAACGCCTCCCTGAAACCCTGGAGCCCCTACCCCAGGTGCCGGTATCCGGCATTGCCATCAAAACCCAAGGGGATTTCCCCGCCTTTTGGACTCGGGATAATTCCTTTATTGCGGCGATGGAAACCCTCTACCAGCAGGTCAAGGCTAAGGGACAGCTGTGATCTCCAGTGGCTATAGTTCCGAATCTTAGCTCATAGGAAAGTGCATCGCCGTCTCCCCCTAACCAGACTGATGACTGTTACACCCCACATTCCACAAGTTGACAGGGAATAAAGGATTCAGTAACCTTACCCATGAGCGACAACTGATTATTCGCCTATTTAGGCTACCGGTTGAGCGGTATTACTATCCATTTGGCTAATCATTTGTCAACCTGCGGAATGTAGGTTAGAAGGTAGGAATACACGTAAAGATATTTTACGATTAAGCCTGGAAACTTCCACCCGGCTCGATTGCCTGGTCTACCCGATCCATAGGTCAAAACCTGATCTAAACCAAGTCCATGTTGAGAACCGTAGTTCCCGCTCCCTCACCCTCGGCCCCTCTCCCAGGGGGCGTAGCTTGCTTCCTGAAGGGTGGGAAGCTCCAGATTTCAAATTAGACGAGGTTTAACTAAAAAATATAGTGTACCTGCACCAGTTACTTTTTGATCCAAAGGCTGCTAGCCTTGAAATGCCTACGGAGAGGGAGGGATTCGAACCCTCGGTCCTTTGGGGACATCCGATTTCAAGTCGGACGCATTCGACCACTCTGCCACCTCTCCTGGTTTAAGCACTATTGTTATAGCACTGTTATAGCACTGGCTCGTAGCCGCCTGAAGTAAGAATTGCTAAATTTGACTGCTCATCTGTAAGCTTTATGACCGAGTCTCCCCTTAAACTCTACCAACCTACCTTAGTACCTCAATGATCCGTTCCCTTTCCCTGAGGTACCTATCGTCTTGGCTTAACCGTCAACCTATCCAGCAGGGGACGACGCCCTACCTTTTCCTATTGCCGGCCTTAATAGCACTGAGTATTTCCGTATTTTGGCCAGCGCTACAGGCTTTTTATCTGAGTTTTACCAGCTTTGGTATTGATTTAACAACGGCTCCTACTTGGGTGGGTGGAAAAAACATTCAACGACTGCTGCATGATCCAGTGTTCTGGCAGACTGTCGCCAATAGCTTACTCTACCTGGTTGGGGTGGTTCCAGTCTTAACCGTTACCCCCTTACTATTAGCAATTTTAGTCAACCGATCCTTGCCCGGAATGCACTGGCTACGATTAGCCTACTACTCACCAGTAGTGATCTCCATGGTCGTGGCCGGGATCGCCTGGCGCTGGCTATTTGCCGAGAGTGGTCTCCTTAACCAGATCCTAGTATCCTTAGGAATCTCTAAAGAGGGCATACCCTGGCTGACCAGCCCTAGCCTGGCCTTGACCAGTGTCATGGTAGTTACCCTCTGGAAGGGCATTGGCTACTATATGGTTATCTACCTAGCTGGCCTCCAGGCAATTCCCCAAGAGTTATACGAAGCGGCGGCAATTGATGGAGCTGATGACTGGCGTCGTCACTGGCATATCACCATTCCTCTCATGCGCCCCTATGGGGTCTTAGTAGTAATCATTTCCGCAATCTCCGCCACCAAAGTTTTTGAGGAGGTATACATTATGACCCAAGGTGGTCCTCGCAATAGTTCTAAGACTGTCGTTTATTATATCTACGAGCAGGCCTTCGAAAAGCTAGAAATTAGCTACGCCTGTGCCACAGGGTTAATACTTTTCCTCGCCATTTTGTTACTCTCTGCCCTACGTCTATGGCTTGTCCCCAAGGACATAACGCCAAACCTGTAGCACCTAGCACCCCAACCCTAGCTTAATGTAATGGTCAAGCTACTATATCCATGCCTTGGTTGGGTTGAACAATGACATGACAAACTTCAAGCTGAGTAACCCCCTCTGTAGCCATGGCTAAGGCTACGAGATCATTAAGAAGTTCAGTCTTACTAACACAGCCTGTAAGAATAATAGCGGATCCACGCTGTTTCACAACAATACTGGCATCTTCCTTCCTACCCATATAGTCCTGGAAACGAGCCTGGATACGGTGCGCTAGTCCATAGTAGTCGTATTCACCCTGAACTCCTACTCGCTCAGGGGGTATGGCACTAAGGCCAAGAAAATCACTGTAGTAGCTAGCCGGGCTAGCATAGTACACAGCAGTAATCAATTTCTCTCCAGCTCCACTGGAGTGTAAAGTCTGAAGCATGACCACCCTTCTCGTTAAACTATCTCGATGACAATAGCTACAATCACATTTGTCGCTATCACGGAAATTTTGGCAAAAATTAATACAGCGATCTCCGTGATATTACAGAGAATAGTAAAGCAATTTTCTTGTCTTGTAAACTTATTGTAAACTTTTTGTAGCTCTAGGTTCGTTAAACCTGGGTACCTGGGTACAGCTTTATCTAACTGTTTGAAGACTTGCCAAGCTTACACCGCGAAGTGCTAGCACATTAAAACTCTCTCTTATTAGGGGGGCGTATCTAGCGGTTGGGGGACTAGCCAGGGTAATCGCATCTAATTTGGTATAGACAAAAACAGACATATCCAAATCCATATGGATCAAGAGCTTGAAAATGCCCAAATTCAGAAAAAATTAGACTTAGATCCACAGGAGGCTACAAAAGACAGTATTCTGTG
>JBEIGU010000053.1:0-23526 GCA_040381765.1 Leptolyngbya sp. | reverse complement strand
CATACACCAGAAGAAGTCCTGGATATATATACAACTAAAGCGGATGTGCAAACGCTGGTGATTGAAAACTTTTATCTAACAAAGTCTGAAACGATTGGATCTAAGACCGTTGAGGCTGCCTAGATTGACAAATCTCTAATCATTAAGGTTGTTATGCCGTTCTCTTTAATTGTGTCTACCATCAATCGAATCAACGAGTTAGAGCGGCGGTTTAAGTCCTTAACGACTCAAGATGACGACAACTTTGAGGTTGTCGTTGTGGATCAGAATTTGGATGACCGATTGGAAGGCATCGTTACTTCCTACAATCAACAGTTTCCCATCTTGCATCTGAAGCAGACGCAGCGGGGCTTATCGCGTGCTAGAAACCTGGGGCGATCGCATGTAAAAGGCGATGTTATTGAGTTCTCTACGTCGTGCTAGATATTTCTTGATGTGGGTGATTGGAACATCCTTGGATATTGGTATGGCATCAAAAAGTGGCAAATCAATCAAGCTGTTAAGAAAACAGCATCAGGAAGTAGCTATGTCAGCGATTAAAAAATCCAGCCGTTAGCTCAAGAGTAGCACTTGAATTTTCACAGCTTATTCTACATTAGAAAAACAGTAATCTATCATGCTATTTTCTCTTGTTTTAGCTACTAAAAATAGAGTGAACGAGGTTGAGCGATTTTTACGATCGTTAACCACTCAAAGTCATCCAGATTTTGAAGTAATTATTGTTGATCAAAATCTAGACGATCGCTTACTTACACTGGTAGAAGCCTATAGCCAGAAATTTCCGATTGTTCATCTTAAGCAGACCCAAAGTGGTGCCTCACGAGCACGCAATCTGGGACGTTTACATACCAAAGGAGATGTGATTACGTTTCCCGATGATGACAGTGTTTATCCGGCTGAAATTCTGACTCAAGTGGTTAATTTCTTCCAGGAAAGCCCGCAATGGGATGGTGTGGTTGGACGAGTTTACGACTTAGATAACGATCAAAATGCTTTTTTGTATTGTGGTGATGATCATGCTGGAGCCGTTGATCTGGAAAGGGCGTTTCGGATTGGCATCACTCATGCTACGTTTCTGCGAAGTTATCTCGTCAAAGAAATCTGTTTCGATGAAACGCTCGGGCCAGGAGCAGGTACACCCTGGGGTTGCGGCGATGATGTAAATTACTTATTTGACTGTATCAGGGCAAAATACACGGTCTACTATAACCCGGAACTGATTGTGCGCCACCCCAATCCATTCAACCTCTACAACTTCCGTCAACTTTTACGACGCGAATATCACTATGGTCGTGGCAATGGCTATTTAATTAGCCGAAACTTTCCGTCATCTTTTGTATGGTCTGAAATTCTACAGAACTGCCCTTACGTGTTTATTACCTTATTCAAAGGTCAATTTGCTTATTCTGCCTATATTATTGCCTGTGTGATTGGGATGTCGCTGGGCTATTGGGATAGTATCATAAGGCAACGGAAGCATGTTCAGATCCTGGAAAAAACAACAGTGAGGTCGAGCGTATGAAATTTTCACTGATCGTTGCCACTAAAAATAGAGTGAATGAGGTCGATCGCTTGCTGCACTCCCTAGTTGCTCAGAGCCATCGTGACTTTGAGGTGATTCTGGTTGATCAAAATATAGACGATCGCTTGAGCGATGTAGTGAATTGCTACAGTCCACTCTTTCCCCTGACCCACATGCGGCAGGAAATACCGAGCGCATCCCGCGCTCGCAACCGGGGAATGAGAGTGGCGACTGGTGATCTGATTGCATTCCCTGATGATGACTGTCTCTATCCTCCTGGCTTATTAACCACCGTCGCCGATTTCTTCGAGACGGATGCAACCTGGGATGGGTTAACCGTCAGGGTAATGGACTTGGAAAGCGATCGAGATGCCTTCGATCACTGTTTGCAAGAGTCTAGTCAAGTTGATCTGGCGACAGGTGTGCGGGTCGGCATCGGGCCGTCGATGTTTTTTCGATCCCATCTGGCTCAGAACGTTGCCTTTGATGAAGACATGGGTCCAGGGGCAACCTGGGTGGGCGGAGAAGATACGGATTACCTCCTGCGCTGTCTCGATCTCAAGGCCGCAATTTACTACAACGTTGACTTCTTTGTCAGACATCCTCGTCCGCAGGATATTTATAGCGTTCGTCAACTCATTCACAGAGAGTTTACCTATGGGCGTGGATGTGGGTATTTGATGAGAAAGCATCATGCAACGCGAGCTGATGTCATGCGGGAGTTCCTCGTCCCATTTTGGCTGGCGGTGAAATATCTGGTGACAGGAAAGTTTCAGGAGGCACTGACTTGTCCAGGTATGGGGATCGCTCGAATATTAGGGTATTGGGAGGCGATGCAGAAATTTAAAGGGGTAACTTACCATGAGTTTGAAGTACGTTCAAATTGAAACCACCAGTGTTTGTAATCATCGCTGCTTTTTCTGTCCTGTATCGATGGATAAACGGGAGAAAAGTACGCTGTCGCTGGAAAAGCTAGAAAAGATTATTGACGGACTCCAGGATCATTCTATTGAGACGATCGCGCTCAGCGGTTTCATGGAAGCAACCTATGATCAAGAGTTGGTTGAGAAGATTACGGTGATTCGGAAGGCTGGGTATAACGTTTCGATCTACAGTAATGGGTCAGGATTGAAGCCAGAATTAACCGATCAACTGCTGGATTTGGGGGTAAGCAGTTTCACTTTTAATCTCTCAACGCTAGATGAAGCGCACTATTTGCAAACGCGGGGATCACGGGATTTACCCAGGGTTTTGTCGAATCTTGATTATCTGCTCGCTCAATCACCGGTTCAGGCAGGAACGGTCAAGGTCGATCTAGTCGTAGTCGGCGCTCTGGATCAGCAACATGCTGTTAGCTTTCAAAGGATTCAATCCAGATTTGCCAATACCGCGATCGCCAATATTTTGCTGATTCCGATGGTTGAATTTGCTGGGAAAACAGACCAGGGATTATTACCGCTCAAACTCAATCATCAAAAATTAAAGGGATGCCTCTGGCAGCGCGACCAAGAATGGCTCCATTTTGATGCTGACGGTGAAGGTATCTTGTGCTGCCACGATTACTTCTCAAACTATAAGATGGGCAACATCAGTGATGCCAGTGTCACCGAGATTTATCAAGGCGAACCGATTCAGCAATGGCGACGCTGGATCAGCGGGGAAGAGGAAGCGCCAGACGATTTTATCTGTCGTCGCTGTGCTTACGCTGTGATGGATGATCATGTGGAACAGTTGCGTCAATTATTCTGCGATCGCTGTCAGCTACCCGATTTATTGGGAGTCAATAACTCCTGCAAGAAATGCGGCGATGTGGGACTGGTCATTGATGCGATTGAGAAACATCCTGAACTCTTGGCGATCGCCTAATTAGGACTTTAACATGCGCTTTTCTCTCGTCTTAGCCACCAAACATCGAGTCAAAGAGTTGGAGTGTTTTCTCGAATCACTGGCTGCCCAAACCTGCACTGATTTCGAGCTAATCCTGGTTGACCAAAATACCGACGATCGCTTGGCAGAACTGATCAACCGCTACAGTCAGAAATTTCCCATCCTCCACATTAAACAACCTGAACCTGGACTCTCTCGTGCCCGAAATCAAGGCATACAGCAGGTTAAGGGCGAGTTATTTGGCTTCCCAGATGATGATTGTATTTACCCTCCTGATTGCCTGACAAAAGTGTCTCAGTTTTTTAATCGGGATTCAGCCTGGGGCGGATTAGTCATCAATGTGCTGGATTTAGAGGACGATAAAGAGGCGTTGCTCTATATTCCTGAGAGTCCTGGAGCCGTTGATTATGACAAGGGATGGATCGTTGGCATGACCGCTGCCCTGTTTTTTCGGAGCGATTTTGCCAGGGTGAAATTTGACGAAGGCATGGGATCGGGTACACCGTGGGGAGGGGCAGAAGATGTTGATTACTTATATAGTTGCCTGGATGCAGGTGCCAAGACTTACTTTGATCCAGAAATCATTATTCGACATCCAACCCCAACTCACATTTATTCGATTCCACAATCCATCCGGAGAGAGTATAACCATGCGCGTGGGGCTGGGTTCTTGATGCGAAAATTCAACTTTCCGTTATCAAAAGTGTTGTGGCGAGTGACTGGACCCTTGTACTTTACACTCCTGTTTATTGTTCAAGGGAGAGCGCGTGAGGCTGTTTGCTTCCCTGGCGTATCGCTTGGTAGGACACTGGGATATTTAGGCAGTTTAAGAATTCATCAAAAAACGTTGCAATCACACCAACCATAGGAGTACAGATCAATGAATTTGTTAGCGGATATTGCTCATCCTAAATGGATTGTGATTCAGCTTGAAGAACGCTGTAACCTGCGCTGCAAGATGTGCTATGAATGGGGCGATAATGGCTCCTATTTTGGCAAGGAGAAGCTGGTTTCGCTTGATTATCCTGTGATTGAGCGAGCCGTTAAAGCGTTGCTACCAGGTAAGCCATTTTTTGGATTATTTGGGGGTGAACCGTTGATGTATCCTCATCTTGAGGAACTGATTAAGCTGATTAAAAGCGGCGACTGCAACGTTGATATTCCGACTAATGGCACGCTGCTTGAGAAAAAAGCTGAAATGCTGGTCGAAGCGAAGCCCAATCGCCTGTGGATCTCGCTTGATGGTCCCCCAGAAATTAACGACAGCCAGCGGGGGCAAGGGGTATTTGAGAAGGTGATGCGGGGTATCGATCGCCTCTATGAAGTCCGCGCCGCCAAAGGCAGCATCTTTCCCAAAATTGGGGTGACGTTTATTGTCACTCCGCTCACCTATCGATACATTGAAGAATTTTTCCTCTCTTGTCTTAATCTATCAAAAGTTGAGCACATCAGCATTGAATTCCAGACCTATTCTACTGCTGAGCAACATCTCAAATATGCTGAGGTTTTGAAGACTAAATTTGGGATTGATCAGGCTCCCGTTGCTGCGGGTACCATTCAAGATCCAGCGATCTTTGCCGAGATGGATTTTGCATCAATTGTCGAGCAAATGCTGAACGTAAAAGCGGTTTGTGAGCAACGGGGCATCTATTTTGTTGCCTATCCTAAAACCATCCAACATGATAATGTCCGCAACTTCTTCACCGCTAACTGGCAAGACATGGTAGATAAGCGAACGTTCTGTGCGTTCCCCTGGCTCTATAACGAAATCTCTGCAAGAGGAGATGTCACCGTTTGCCACACGTTTTATGATTTGCCCGTTGGCAATATCCATGAAGAAGATATTTTAGACATCTGGAAAGGTGAGCGGATCAAGCAGGTGCGTGATCATTTACGCAAAAATTTATTCCCGATCTGCACAGCCTGCGCTCGCTATTACGCTGATCCAACCAAACATTAATTCATTTGACGACGGGCTTCAACTCAAAAGGTCATGAAATAGAAAGGTGATGAAAACGCCACTGTGCATTGGTATTCTGGGTGCCGCAACGATCGCCAAGCGAGCCGTGATCGAACCTGCTAAGAAGTTGGAGGGGGTTCAGGTTTTTGGTGTTGCTGCTAGAGATCAGGCAAAGGCTGAGAAATTTGCCCAGGAGCATGATATCCCAGTGGTATTTCCCAGCTACGATGCCCTGGTTGAGAGCGATCGCATTGATGCAGTTTATATCCCGCTGGCTAATCATCTGCATACCTGCTGGGTGCTTAAGGCTGTCCAGGCAAAGAAGCCAGTTTTAGTTGAAAAGCCGATCTGTCTGAGCATGGAAGAGTTTGATGCGATCGAAGCTGCCGTTACGACCTATGGAGTTCCGGTGTTAGAGGCTGTCATGGTGCAGCACCATCCCTGGCAGAAAAAGCTCCAGGATATAGTTGAGACCGGGATCTATGGCAAGGTCAAGTCGCTCCGAACTTGTTTGACGCTGCAATTTCCCGAAGCGGAGAACTTAGGTAACTATCGGTTTTCTCCTGAGCAAGGGGGTGGAGCCTTCTTTGATTTAGGTACCTATTGGATTCAGTTGGTACAACTTTGTCTAGGATTGCAACCCGACGCGATTGCCGCCGAAGCTGTATTTAACAAACCGGATGGGGTTGATTTGGCATTCAACGCTCGGTTAGATTTTCCTCAAGGTGCGATCGCGGAGTTTGACTGCTCGTTTGAGCGCCCGTTTGAAGCGAATCATTGGCTTGAACTGGAAACAGCGCAGATCAAGATCCGGAATTTTTTTCGTCCTCTATTCGATATCCAGGCGATGAGCCTGGATATCCAGCATCTGAAGACTGGAGAAACGGAGAAACTCAAGTTTCCGGTTCAGAATTACTATGTCAACCAACTTGATTTTTTTTTACGAGTTCTAGAAGGAAGCGCAAAAAATGTCTCCTTGAGTCAAACCCGTGAGCGAGTCAAGATCATGGGAGAGATCTATCGTGTGGCGATTAATCTTTAAGTTTAATTATGGAAATGACTGGAGGTTTCTGTGGTAAATCGCTCTGAAAATGGTCGCTCCGAACACAATCGAAAGGCACGCTGGAAAGCTGTTCAAGCAGTTCTGGCGACTTGCCGGAAGGGGGCACCGTTGCGATCGATCGAGTCCTCAGAGACTCCACAACTTTCGTTTGGGCAGGAGCGGCTTTGGTTGCTCAACCAGTTGGGTGCCGATAATACGGTTTATAACCTGCCGTTTGCCATTTGGATGGATGGAACGCTTGATGTTACGGCGCTCGAGCAAAGCTTACAAGAAATTGTCCGACGACACGACAGTTTGAGAACATCCTTTCCATTGGTCGGCACACAGATCGTCCCAACGATCGCTCGAACCGATGATCTGAAGCTGTCAGCGATCGATTTGCGGCAGCTACCGCCCGTAGAGCAAGACGTGCAGTACCAGAGGATTGCCCATGATCAAATGAGTACGCCGTTTGATTTAGCTCACTATCCCCTATGGCGGTTTCAATTATTACAATTCACTACAACGAAATACGTCCTGTTAATGACTATCCATCACATTATTTATGATGGATGGTCTCAAACGGTGTTTGCTAAAGAACTTTCCATTCTTTACAAGGACTTTTCTACAGATCAGTTATCCTCACTACCCAACCTGCCGATCCAATATGCTGACTTTGCTGACTGGCAACGGCAATGGTTAACCGGTGAGATCCTACAAACGCAGAAAGCCTATTGGCAAAAGCAACTAGCCGGTGAATTGCCGACCCAACGTCTGCCGTTTGAGCGCCCCCAGGTTGTGCAGACAGGCTCGACAGGCATGACGTATAAGGGTGAACGTCAGCCTGTAGCATTCTCCCCTGAGCTGACAATAGCCCTGCAAAAATTAGGCGATCGCCAGGGGGTGACGCTATTTGTGATTCTCCTGGCAGCATTCAATCTATTGCTGTATCAATATACAAAGCAAGAGGACATCATTGTTTGTTCTACTCAGGCAGGTCGCAATCTTAGCCAGGTTCAGGACTTAATTGGATTTTTCAACACGGTTGTGCCAGTGCGAGCCGATCTATCTGGGAATCCTAGCTTTTTAGATTTAGTGGACAGAATCCATCAGGTTGTTTTAGATGGCTACCAACACCAGGATCTGCCGCTACAACTCTTGGCAGACACTCACAAGCTAAACCAGAAACGGCTCTATCAGGTGATGTTAGTATTGCAAAATACGCCTGATGAACGTCTGACATTGCCGGGAATACAGGTTAAATCCCAGTATCTTGCCAATGGCACTGCTAATTTTGACTTATTTTTATCGCTTCTTTCCCCAGAGAGTTCTTTTAATCAACTCACAGGCTATTTAGAATATAAAACTGATTTATTTACATCTTCAGCGATCGCAAAATTATTAGAAGATTTTCAGGTGTTATTGGCAGATCTGGTTGAGAATCCCTATCAACACCTCTCAGATTTGCCGCTATTCGTCACGCAGCAGGAGCGATCGTCCTTAGCAACAGACATGATCCGGGAGTCCACACTCTTTGTCACCCCCCGTACTCCCATTGAGCAGCAATTGGCGCAGATCTGGTCAGACCTGCTAGGACAAGAGCAAATTGGGATCCATGACAATTTCTTTGCCCTAGGAGGACATTCCCTACTCGCAACCCAGGTGATTTCCCGTGTGAATACCGCGTTTGCTGCCGAAATACCGATTCTGCCCATCTTTAAACACCCAACGATTGCCGCACTGGCAGAGGTAATCCAAACTTACTTGGCTCAGGGGCAATCCGGTATCCCATCGGTCAAGATTGAGCCTGTTTCGCGGAAAGATAAGCTACCTCTCTCGTTTGCCCAACAACGACTGTGGTTTCTCGATCGCTTCAACCGCAGTGCCGCCTACAATCTGCCGATCGCGTTGGTGTTTCGGGGTGCGCTCAAGGTTACAGCCCTGCACCGCGCCTTGCAGAAAATTGTTAATCGCCATGAGAGTCTACGCACGACCTTCGCCGCCAATGACGGGATTCCCTACCA
Organism: Leptolyngbya sp.; assembly: GCA_040381765.1. GTDB lineage: Bacteria > Cyanobacteriota > Cyanobacteriia > Phormidesmidales > Phormidesmidaceae > Nodosilinea. Next base: position 15,091 of record JBEIGU010000053.1, on the reverse strand, counting down.
GGTGATTCATTCCCAGAGGACGATCGCTCTTCCTATTGTTGACTTGAGTGCATATGAGCCAGCCGTGCAGCAGTTAGAAGTGAACCGTTTCGTTGCCGCTGAAGCCACTGATTCATTTGATCTCAGCGATGATCCAATGCTAAGAACGACTTTGCTGCATCTGGGTCAATCTACCTTGGAGTGCGATCGTGCAGAAACCCATCACATTCTTCTCCTTACCCTGCACCACATTGCTGCTGATGGTTGGTCGATCGGGGTATTGCTAGCAGAATTGAAGGCTCTATATGCGGCATTTAGTCAGGGTCAGCCATCCCCTCTGACCGATTTAGCGATCCAGTATGCGGATTACGCTGTCTGGCAGCGACAGTATTTGCAAGGAGAGGTGCTATCCCACCAGTTGAATTACTGGAAACAGTATCTCGCTAACGCCCCCGAACTGCTCCAACTCCCCACAGACTATCCCCGCCCTGCTCAAGAGCGCTTTCAAGGAGCTGCCGTACCAGTGGCGATCGAGTTTGACCTCACCCAACAGTTACGTCAGTTGAGCCAGCAGCAGGACACGACGCTTTACATGACCTTGCTGGCGGCGTTCCAGGTCTTGATGGCTCGCTACACTGGACAAGCGGGCGTGGTGGTGGGATCGCCGATTGCCAACCGCAATCAGCAGGCGATCGAGCCGTTGATTGGTTGCTTTGTCAATACCCTGGCGCTGCGGGCGGACTTGTCCGATGTGGATGGACAACCTCGCTCCTTTCTGGATGTTTTGGCACAGGTAAAAGAAGCCACGCAGTCTGCCTATGACCATCAAGACCTGCCCTTTGAGCAGTTAGTCGGGGAACTCCAACTCGAACGGAATCTAAACTGCCATCCGCTCGTGCAGGTGTTCTTCGTCTGGCACACTATCGACCTGTCACCCGCTGATCTAAATGGTGTAACTCTCGTTCCGCTTGAACTGGAAACCCACACGACCCGGCTTGATTTAGAATTGCATTTCTGGGAGAAAGCCGATGGTTTGTCCGGTCGGTGCATCTACAGAACTGATCTGTTTAAGCCGTCCACGATTCAGCGCCTGATGGGTCACTTCCAGACCTTGCTGATGGGGATTGTTGCTCAACCAGAGCAAGCGATCGCCCAAATCCCCATCCTCACTGAAGCGGAACGTCACCAACTGTTGGTGCAGTGGAACCACACCAAAACAGAGTATCCACGGGATAGGTTAATTCATCAACTGTTCGAGGCGCAGGCGGAACGCACCCCGGATGCGGTAGCCGTAGTTTTTGCGACTGAGCAGCTCACGTATCAGGAGCTAAATCAGCAGGCAAATCAGTTGGCTCATTACCTCCAGACGTTAGGCGTTGGGTCTGAAGTCTTAGTGGGAATTTGTATTGAGCGATCGCTGGCAATGGTCATCGGGATGCTCGGCGTACTCAAAGCAGGTGGTGCTTACGTGCCGCTCGATCCAGATTATCCGGAGGAACGGCTGCAGTACATGCTCTCTGCCAGCCAGGTGCCTGTGTTGTTAACCCAACAGCATCTCACCCCAAAACTAGCTGCTGCCAACACTCAACTGATTGACCTAGACAAAGACTGGCCAACGATCGCTCAGCTACCGGGTGAAAACCTGGCTCCTCTGGCAACACCGAATTCCTTAGCCTACGTCCTGTACACCTCTGGATCAACCGGGCTACCAAAAGGGGTGGCGATCGAGCACCATAGCCCAGTGGCCCTGATTGACTGGGCGCGATCGGTCTTTAGCTCGGAGGATCTGCGGGGAGTACTGGCTTCAACCTCCATTTGCTTTGACCTGTCAGTCTTTGAGCTGTTCGTGACTCTAAGTCTCGGCGGCAAGATCATCCTGGCAGAGAATGCGTTACAGATACCAACCCTGCCTGCTGCTCAGGAAATCACCCTGATCAACACGGTGCCCTCGGCGATCGCCGCCTTACTCCGGATCAATGCCATGCCGCCGCATGTCTGCACGGTTAACCTGGCCGGAGAGCCCTTTCCGAATGAGCTAGCCCAGCAACTCTATCAGCACAGCACCATCCGGCGGGTATTCAATCTCTATGGGCCCTCTGAAGATACCACCTACTCCACCGTTGCCCTGGTAGAACGAGGAGCAACCTCTGCCCCTACCATTGGACGACCCATCCACAACACGGTTGCTTACATCCTGGATCGCCATCTCCAACCTGTCCCGATCGGCATTTCGGGTGAGCTGCACATTGGCGGTGCGGGTTTGGCGCGGGGCTATCTTAATCAGCCCGATCTGACGCAAGCCAAGTTTATTCCCAATCCCTTCAGTCATGAACCGGGCGCACGCCTCTACAAAACGGGCGACTTAGCCCGCTACTTGCCAGATGGCAACATTGAATTTCTCGGTCGCCTTGACCATCAGGTGAAGATTCGGGGCTTCCGGATTGAACTGGGTGAAATTGAAGCAGTGCTCGGTCAATATCCCCAGATCCAGCACGCTGTAGTGGTGGCCCGGACAGAAGCGCAGGGAACCCCAGGATTGATTGCCTACTTGACTCCTCAATCTGCTGAGAGTCAGATCTCGACGATTCGCAATTACTTGAGAGCCAGATTACCGGGATATATGATTCCCACTGCTTTTGTCGCCCTTGACCAGATTCCGCAAACGCCGAATGGCAAGGTCGATCGCAACGCTTTACCTGTTCCTAGTTTTTCCTCATCTGTAGTTCCTGATGCCCCGCCTCACAACCTAGCAGAACAGAAAATCGCGGCAGTTTGGCGACAGGTCTTAAATCGTCAAGTACTCAGCATCCACGACAGTTTTTTTGAAGTTGGCGGTCATTCGCTCTTAGCCGTGCAGGTTCATTATTTGTTGTCTTCAGAGTATCCTTTCCTTCAACTAGTCGATTTATTCACGTATCCCAGCATCCATAGTTTGTCAAACTATGTATCGCAACAAACATCCCCTGGTTTCTCGCCAACAGATACATTTAAACGATCGCAGGATGCCGATACTAGTCAGGTACGAGGAAGTAAGCGTCGCGCCGGTCAAGCCGTTCGCCAGCAGAGAAAGCAAACCCTGGCTACGGAGCATGACCATGAGTAACACTGAAGCACTGGGGATTGCCATTATTAGTTTGGCGGGACGCTTTTCTGCCGCTGCTGATTTAACCGCCTTTTGGCAGATGCTGAAATACGGAAAAGACGCAGTGGTTTCCTTTTCGGATGCAGAATTACTGGCAGTAGGCGTTGATCCGGCTCTGTTGCGTCATCCAGATTACGTTAAAGCAGGGACAATTATTCCTGATTTGGACTGCTTTGATGCTGACTTTTTTGAGATGAGTGCGCGAGATGCCGAAATCACTGATCCTCAGCATCGCCTCTTAATGGAATCTGCGTGGCAGGCATTAGAGCAGGCAGGTTATCCACCGACTACAACTGACCTGTGTATTGGTTTATATGCTGGTGTGGGAGAAAATCGTTACCAGCGCCATTACCTTGAACCCAGGATGACGGAACTGTTGTATAGTGTTGGAGAGTATCGCCTCTCTATACTCAACAGTAAAGACTTTATCGCCACCCGAATTGCCTACAAATTGAACTTGACTGGGCCTGCACTCACCGTGCAAACCGCTTGCTCTACATCGCTCGTCGCCGTCCATCTCGCCTGTCAAAGCCTGTTGAATTTCGAGTGTGATATGGCTCTCGCCGGTGGCGTTTCCCTTGTTTTACCTCAGCGACAGGGCTATCTGTATCAGCCTGGGATGATCCTGTCGCCAGATGGCTACTGCCGCGCTTTTGATGCCCAGGCTCAGGGGACAACGTTGGGGAGTGGGGTGGGATTGGTATTGCTCAAACGCCTGACGGATGCCTTGGCGGATGGAGATACCATCCATGCAGTCATTCTCGGTTCAGCCATTAACAACGATGGAGCAGATAAAGTTGGCTATACTGCGCCGAGCGTGAGGGGTCAAACGGCTGTCATTCTGGAGGCTCAAGCCGCCGCCGATGTGCATCCTGATCAGATTAGCTACATCGAGGCACACGGCACAGGTACACCCTTGGGTGATCCGATCGAACTACGATCGCTCACCCAGGCGTTTCAAACGCAGACTCAACGGACTGGCTATTGTGCGATCGGTTCGGTTAAACCCAATATTGGTCATGCCGATACGGCAGCCGGGATCGCTGGCTTAATCAAAACCGTGCTGGCTCTCAAGCATCGTCAACTACCCCCTAGCCTGCATTTCAAAACGCCTAATCCGCAAATTGATTTTGCCAATAGTCCGTTTTTTGTTTGCGATCGCCTCCGCGATTGGGAGATTGAAGCTGACTCCCGACGCTGTGCTGGAGTGAGTTCCTTTGGCATTGGCGGAACAAATGCTCATGTGATTGTGGCAGAAGCCCCGATCGGGTCACCCAGTGGGATCTCTCGTCCCGTTCAATTACTCACACTCTCAGCAAAAACAAGCACCGCTCTAGAAACCGCTACCGACAATCTGGCGAACTGGTTGCAACACCCGGCTGAATTTGAACGACCGCTGCCGGATGTCGCATATACATTGAACCGATGTCGCCAAAGCTTTGCTTATCGGCGGATGCTGATTTGTGCGGATCTGGATAGTGCGATCGAGCAGTTGGCTGCACCTGAGCAATTGGGCATCCATCTAGCATCCGAAAAACCGCCCGATGTCGTATTTTTGTTTCCGGGTCAAGGCAGCCAATACCCCAATATGACACGGGAACTCTACGAAACTGAACCCGTGTTTCAGTCTGCAATTGATCACTGTGCAACGTTGCTGCTACCCCACCTGGGGCTAGACTTACGCCAGTTACTTTATCCGGCTGAACCACATCATGACGACTCGGATGATACCATCAAGCTTAATCAGACAGCGTTTAGCCAGCCCGCCTTATTCGCGGTGGAATATGCACTGGCGCAAGTCTGGATGTCTTGGGGAATTAAACCCAACGCTTTGTTAGGACACAGCCTTGGTGAGTATGTTGCTGCCTGTCTGGCGGGGGTCTTTTCCCTGGAAGATGCTCTGACTTTGGTAACAGTCCGGGGGCGGTTAATGCAATCCCTGCCGACTGGGGCAATGTTGGCTGTACCTCTGTCGGAAGCTCAAATCCAGCAATGGCTAACAGCGGATATTTCCCTAGCAGTTGTCAATGGAGTCGATCGATGTGTATTGAGTGGAAGTCATGAGGCGATCGCATCCCTAGGGCAAACGCTTCAGACCCAGGGCATTGACTGTCGCAAGCTCCATACCTCCCATGCGTTTCATTCCCACATGATGGAGCCAATTCTGAGTGCCTTTGCCCAACAGGTGCAACGCATACAGTGTCATGCTCCCGTCCTGCCCTTCTTTTCTAACATAACGGGAACCTGGATCAGTTCCACCCAAGCAACCGATCCGGATTATTGGGTACGCCACCTGCGTCATACCGTGCGCTTCAGGGATAACTTACATATCTTATTGCAACAGGAAGCGGCTGTTTTACTGGAAGTTGGTCCTGGTAACACACTTTCCACGCTGGCTCAACAACATCCAGACTATTCAGCCCGTATCGCGTTGCAGAGTTTGCCCCGACGACGAGAAACAGAAAAAAATGCCGAAACAAAGCAACTGTTATCGACCTTAGGACAGTTGTGGACGCAAGGAGTGACCGTAGATTGGCAGAGATTTTATGCATCGGAAAAACGACATCGCCTACCGTTACCAACCTATCCCTTTGAACGCCAAAGATACTGGCTGGATCAACTCCAGACGATCGCGCCCCAGGCAACATCCTATTTAATTGATGCCAACAAAAACTTATCTAAAGAAGTAACCCCTGCAAAACAGATAATACCAGCACAGACGAAGCAAGCTCTTTCACCTCTGGAACAGGACGTTGCACAGGTTTGGTCTCAATGTCTGGGAATCACTAAAGTTGAACCAGATACCGATTTTTTTACGGTGGGGGGAGATTCCCTGCTCGCAACCCAATTAATCACCAATCTAAGTCAACAATTTCAAATTAGTTTGGATACTCACAGCCTGTTACAGGCACCAACGCTATCGCAATTGGCAGCACTTATTGCAGCACAACTGACACCATTAGAAAGCAAACCTGCGTTGCCGGAATTGGTGGTGCAAATCCAGGCTGGAAACCCCACCTGGAACCCCTTCATCCTGATGCATCCTGTAGGTGGTCATGTCTATTTCTACCGAGAATTGGCGCGTCATCTTGACCCGCAATTGCCGATCTATGGCATCCGTGCCCGTGGTGTGGAAGGTGAAGCGGCACCCCTCACCCGCATGACAGAAATGGCATCCGTCTATACGACTGCCCTACAAGAATTCCAGCCTCAGGGACCCTACTATTTGGGGGGTGCTTCCTTTGGGGGCACATTAGCCTTTGCGATGGCTCAGAAATTGATCACCCAGGGGGAAACGGTTGCCTTTCTGGCACTCATGGATACCCCCAGTCCAGGTAATATGCCTGCTGATTTGGATGACACTGCTGATATTTTGTCTTACCTACTCAAAGTTGGCGAAAATGTTGATATCGATCGGGCTGCTCTCCAAACGTTAGATGAAACCCAGCGGCTAGAGTTTTATCTGCATCATAGTCAGGAAAGCTTTTCCAGCCTTCAAGAACTTAGAGCAATGTTACATCTATTTCAGGCAAACCTGCGGGCGATGCGTGAATATCATCCGCCTAGCTATCCGGGAAAGCTGCACTTCTTTCTGGCACGCGATCGCGATCAGTTCAATGCTCAAACTCCGGCACAGGGCTGGATTGGGTTAGCCGAACAGGGCATCGCAATCTACACTGTTCCTGGCAACCATATCACCATGAACACAGAACCCCATGTGCAACATTTGGCACAAGTCCTTCATCAATGTCTCCAACTAAATTCAATCAATAACCACAATTAAGCTCATGCTAGACTTACTAAACTGCTACTTACATGGTTTTGTTGCTATTCCTGTTATTTTGGCGTGCAAAAAGCGTGGTCTATTCGATTTGCTTGCAAGCAAAAATACTGCAAGTTCGCAACAGATTGCTCATGTTTTACAAGCTAATGAAGGTCATCTCGGTGTTGTACTGCGTATTTTGGAATCACTTCGTTGGGTCAAGCGGCATGACGATCTATCTTACTCATTAACAGATTACTCACAAACCGTACAAGAAATACCAGCAGACGTTTTTATGCTATCTGACTCTCCTTACAGCAATCAAGAATTTGTGTTGAATCCTGTGGTTGGTTTTATTTTCGGTATCGGATCAGCACTGCTGATGCTTCTGGTTTTATTGATCCTACAGTTGGCTTCAGGGCTGCTGCTACATGATGTGTTAGCGATTTGCTCAGCACCCAAAATGACAGCAGTGGAACAAGCCTACTATAACTATTTCGCCATCTAATTGAACGATCTTTCCGTAGTTTTTCCAGATTCTTCCAGCATGACTAGGCGCTATCAGTTCAACAAACAACTCTGGTTGCGGTTCATCAGAGCCGCACAGCCTTATTTTTTTCCAGTTACACCTCGACAAACCAGAGTTTTCTTCGGATTACTGTTGCTCCTATTCCCTATTGTCCTGTCGCTGACGTTTTTCCTGATAGTTGGATTACGGTTTCTAGCTCCCGTTGTTCTCCCTAGTTTTGCCACTGAATCAGCCTCGGACTTAATTAAGAATGTCGATCGTCTGTTAAACTCATCTCTTCTGTACATTTCTCTGGGAACCCTATTGGCAGGTGGTTTCATCTTCGCGTCTCAAAAATCCAAACTGGAAGGTCGATGGCGATCATGGCTACTACTAGGATTCATTCTATTTTTACTGTTTGTCTCAGTCGGGATCAAGATTTTAAATAGCTATGCCCTCAATTTACTTACAACTGCTTTAAATCAAAGAAATAGCGCTACTTTCTGGCAAAGTGTGCTCATTCTGGGAATCATTTTCTTGATTGCGCTCCCTATTTACGTACTCTACAATTACTTACAAAAAAAATTAGGAGTACTCTGGCGAGAAGGGTTGGCGAAGAATCTTCTCGATCTTTACTTTCGTCAGAAATCGTACTATCAGATCAACCATCATTCAGCTAATCTAGCCTTAGATAACCCTGATCAGCGCATTACCCAGGATGTAGATTCATTTACAACCGTGACGCTTAGCCTGCTAATACAGTTAACAGAGTCTGTTGTTACTCTATTTTCTTTTGCAGCAGTCTTATATGGCATTTCTAAACTATTAGCTGTGGGATTATTAGTCTATGCGATTGTAGGAACGGTGCTAGCAATCGCTATCGGCAACCGAGTAATCAATGTCAATTATAATCAACTGCGGTTAGAGGCTAATTTCCGGCATAGTCTGATTCGTGTGCGAGACAATGCGGAGTCGATCGCCTTTTATCGGGGAGAAGAACCAGAGAAAAGATTTGTGGTTGGTCGATTACTTGAAGTAATTAAAAACTTCAATTTATTAATCCTTTGGTACGCGGTGATTAACTCCTTTCAAAAAAGCTACGAATCTATCATTCTCTTGTTTCCATTTTTTGTGATTGCCCCCCTTTACTTTATAGGTAAGGTGGAGTTTGGAGCCTTTACCCAGGTGGATTTTGCCTTTGCCACCTTACTCTATGCTATTTCGTTCATTGTCACCCGCGTCCAACAAATTTCCGAATATGCGGCCAGCATTAACCGTTTGGGGGAATTGTATGAGGTCTTTGATAATCCGGCTAAAATTCATCTAACTCAGGCCGCTTCATCCCAGGAAATCACTCATATTTCCTACGAAAACAGCCCTCAAATTGAACTGCAACATTTGACCTTAAAAACCCCAGATTTTGTCAGGACTCTGATTCAAGACCTATCGATTTCAGTGCCGTCATCTGGTCATTTACTGGTGATGGGAGCTAGTGGTACGGGAAAAAGTTCGCTGTTGCGGGCGATCGCTCAATTGTGGACGACCGGACAGGGCATTATTGCTCGTCCCCTCCTCGAAAACCTATTATTCTTGCCACAGCGTCCTTATATGATTATTGGCACCCTGCGAGAGCAATTACTGTATCCTCATCTGGTGGAAACAGTGGATGATGATCAACTCCAGCACATCTTGGAGAGAGTGCGCTTACCCCATTTAGTGAATCGTTTTCAAGGCGGATTGGATGCTCAAGCAGATTGGGAAAATATTCTTTCGTTGGGCGAACAACAGCGCATTGCGTTTGCCAGGGTGTTAGTACATCAACCTCGCTATGCCATCTTGGATGAAGCCACCAGCGCCCTTGATATGGAAAATGAACAAATCCTCTACCAAACCCTGGCGCAACAAGGAACGACTTATATCAGCGTGGGACATCGACCTACACTAAAGCAGTATCATCAACAATTGCTCACGATAATTGAAGGAGGTCTATGGAATATAAAAGAAGCTCGTCACTAGAGTATATTCTACTTTTAATAAAGTGCTTATAAGCATTCCCCAAAACTCAAAAACCATTGTTAGTAACTAGATGAATAAGAACAATGAGACAACAAAGTTATAATCATATAGTTTCTTTAGGGCGTGATTGTCTTCCACGTACAGTACCTACACGACAAGGGTACAAGCTTACAAAAGCTCAAGGAGAACTAACGTTACCTTTTGATCTAGCTTTACATGATTACGATGGACTGTGCCAAATTATTGAGTCAAACTTTAAGGATTATTGTAAACCTGATTTTCTTGGAGTAACGGAAGATGGTTGCATCGAGAATACCAAATATAATGTCAGGTTTAATCATGAATCGTTGTATGGTAGACACGATATATATAGAGCCAACAATTTTGAGAAGTTAATAGAGAAATATGAAGCGCGTATTGCCAACTTCTATCGCTATGTTGCAGATGATAATATTCTATTTATTTGCGAGTATCAAATTTATCCTGGCCGATTAAATCAAGTGATAAAATCCGTCTTTCCTAACCTGACCTACAAAATAGTGACGCTTAATACTTTCTTTCCAAAGGAGTTCTCGATGTCTTACTTCTACCCAGTTGAGGTATATGAGCAAGAGATCGACTATTATTCACTCCCTTTTCCTTCTGATGACTATGCTTGGTGGGAGCCGCAACATTTCACCTCAGATGCTGGTGTGAAGTTTGAAAATAGGATTGGAGATATTATCTCAAAATATGTTAACCGCGTGAATTCGCAGGGCTTTGAAAACGGCTTTTAACTTAAGCCTGAATAATTCATCCTTAGGAATTGCTGAAACCGCTTTGGGCTAGAGTCGTTCCCTGGTAAGGCTTTCCATCCTAAAATACACGCTCAGTAAGCCATTGATTGCAAGGAACTGATAGATGATTACACAAGCTGAATCCAGTCAAAATATTCTGGCGGCGCTATCTCTGGAAGATATGGTAGCGGGCTATCAACTCAGTCAGACCATTTTTGCCTTGCACGACTTAAATCTGGCTGACTATTTGCACGAACAGGGTGCTCAAACCGCATCAGACCTAGCTCTAGCTCTGTCAACAGACACAATCACATTAAGCATCTTGCTGGAAGTTTTAACCACTCTGAAATTGCTCCAGAAAGATGAACACGATCGCTACTCCTTAACGCCGACTGGAACTCGTTTACGCCCAGAAGCTGCTAACTCCATTGTTCCCTTATTGCAACATCATCGGGATGGATACGGAGCCTGGAGTGCCCTGCTTTATACGTTACAAACAGGACAGCCCGGATTCCAGCAAGTTTATCAAATGGATATCTATCAATATCAGGGTCAACATCCAGAAAAACTGGCGTACTTTAACCGCTACATGCAGCAAACTACAACAGACTGGTTAATGCAAGTAGTCGAGTATTACGACTTCTCTGGGCATGTGATTGACATGGGTGGGAATGCGGGCGATCTAATGGTACTTCTGTTGCAGCGATTTCCTGAACTGAAGGGAACCGTATTTGACTTGGAACAGGCCGTTGGTCAAACCCATACCGTATTATCGGCAGCGGGAGTAAGTCAACGGTGTCGGGTGGTGACTGGAAGTTTTTTTGAAGCAGCTACCATTCCCACAGATGGCACTCTCTATTTAATCTCACGGGTGCTCCTCAATTGGAATGATCAACAGGCGATCGAAATTCTGCAAAACTGTCGTGCGGCAATGCCAGAACAGAGCAAATTATTAATTCTAGATTTTGTTCTATCTGCTGCAAACGCCATCTCAACAATGCCGTTATTACATAGTCTCCATTTGGGCATTATGTTTGGCGCGAGGACCCGTCAAGGCAGTGAATTTGAGCAACTCGTAAAAGTAGGGGGATTTACAGAATTACGCTGGATTACCATCAATGACACAACTTTTCTGCTGGAAGCTACTCCAGGATGATATGATCTCTCTAGGTGTTTAAATGGACAAAACTTAAACAATGACATTAGTTTATGTTTCAAAGAACTGGAACACATACCCCTTAGACTTAATCCGTCAAACCCCCAACTTTAGCGGTGTGTGGAATAATATCCAGTTTGTATTTAATCCGCCAGAATCTTGTGATTATGTGATAGTGATTAACCATGTTCTGAAAGATGTATCAATCCTTTGTCCGCCTACAAATGTATGGACAATTCTGCAAGAACCCCCCAATGAGCTTTGGGATCTGATGCATCGGGGGGATATAAGCTATAGCAGAATTTATACTACTGCTCCATGGTTATACGGTCGGCGATACATCCATTCTCAACCTGCTATCCCCTGGCACGTAAATCGGAGTTATGATTGGTTAAAAAATACCTCCATTCCTACTAAAACTGAGAATCTTTCTTGCATCACCAGTTATCTTTCTTCGAGCATCGGAAGTAGGAAAAGACTCAATTTTCTAGATAGAGCCTGTCAGTCAATAGCGTTTGATTTATATGGCAGGGGCTTTTCAGAAATCGAAGACAAATGGGATGCTTTGGCTCCTTATAAATATTCGATCGTTATGGAAAATTTTTCAAATCCCTACTACTGGAGTGAGAAAATAGCAGATTGCTTTCTAAGCTGGACTATGCCAATCTATTATGGCTGTACGCGGATCAAGAAGTTCTTTCCTTCGGATTCTTTAGTCTGTTTTGATCTGGATGATCCAAATGCCATGACTCAAATCAAGGAAATTATTTCCAGCAACTTGTGGGATAGAAATATTGAGGCTATCAATCACGCTCGCAATATGGTGTTAGAAAAATATCAGTTGTTTCCATTTCTTGCCGAACAGATTCAGAAAAATGAAAATCAAACAAGCCTTTTGATGTCAAGACAGCCTGTAAATGTCTTTATTCCGCGCAGGCTCCGCCCAACTTTAGACTCTAAAATCCAATATAAAATTCATAAAATTTATGATGGTTATATTGAACCTTGGATGAAGGCAATCTTTAAATCGCAAAATTTTGCTTGGAATCAACACAGCTCTGATCAATTGCCAACTAAGAAAGTACGAATGTCGCTGGCAGGAAAAGGGCAGGAAACCTCTGCACTAACTTACGAATTGCATCATGAACCTCATAAGCATTCCCGTAAGGTGAATAACTTACTAGCTAATGCCTTGGAGCTAATGAGAAGATACGATGTAGATGAGGCGAAGCAGGCTGAGGTATTGTTGAAGAAAGCACTGGAAGTGGAGCCGAATGCCGCCGATCTACTCAACACCTTAGCAGTGTCCTATCAATTGCAAAACCGACTGGATGAAGCACAGGCATTGTTTGAGCAAATTCAGATACAACAGCCTGATTATATTTTAGCTTCGGTCATCCCGGCTCAAACGCATTTGCTGAAAGGCGAAATAGCTGAGGCAGAAGCATTATTGCAGCCATTACTGTCTCATAAACGGTTCCACTTTGATGACTTTGGAAACTTTTCCAATGTTTACTTACAGTTGCTGCTAGCCCAAAATAACAAAGAGGCGGCTGTGGGCTGGTTGCAACTATGGCAACAAGCGACTCCTGACCATCCTTTAATTACGGCATGGAAAATAGCTCTCCGCGATCAAGCACAAGTCTTACGAGCCCCCCTGTAACTGTTGTTTCGCTTTCCCAATTCTCTCTAGAGGTGTCCACAAACAAGAGCAACGGATGCAACCCCATCAGAGGTGTTGATAGAACTAATTTTGCGGTAGCAAAACATAATTGCTGATCGAGGCAATCGGCACAATAAGCCTGAAGACTCAGAATGTTCTTTTTGCATAATCCTGGTGTAACTTCTTAGCCTACAATCTTAAGGAACTACTGAATTGGATTAACAACTGTTGATTAACCCCATCAATAACCATTCGCTACCCTCCTGGCAGCAATTGAGCCTCCCGCAGCAGGTTGCCCAACTGCTGGTCGTGAGAACCTCTGGTCATCTTTTCGACCAAGAACTCCGTTACCCGCAGTGGGAAGCACCCGCAGCCACCCTCCGGCATTGGATTCAAGACCTCGGCGTGGGGGGAGTGATTTTCCTGGGAGGTAGCACTGCTGAGTTGGCAACTCGGATTCAGCAGATGCAACACTGGAGTTCCGTCCCCCTCCTGATGGCAGCGGACATTGAACAGGGCGTTGGTCAACGTTTCTCTGGAGCCACCTGGATGCCACCACCCATGGCCCTGGGAGCGGTTGCCCAATTTGATCTGCCCCAGGCGTGTGCCTATGCCAAAGCAATGGGGGCGATCACGGCTCAGGAAGCGGATGCCGTAGGACTCAATTGGCTGTTAGCGCCCATTGTGGATATCAACAATAATCCCCAAAACCCAGCGATTAGCCTGAGAGCCTTTGGAGAGACCCCAGAAATTGTCATTCCGTTGATTGAGGCGTTTATTCAAGGTGCCCAAGACTACCCGGTTCTGACCACGGCGAAACACTTTCCAGGACACGGTGATACCGCCATTGATCCTCACATGGAACTCCCAGTGATTCCGCATCCCCGATCACACCTGGAGCAAATCGAACTGGCTCCCTTTCGATCTGCCATTGCCGCAGGAGTAGATGCGGTCATGACCGCGCACTTGCAAGTTCCCGCACTGGATCCAGAGTATCCGGCAACCTTCTCTAATTTGATTTTGACTCAGCTACTACGGCAGGAGATAGGGTTTGAGGGATTGATCGTGACCGATGCTCTGGTGATGCAAGCGATTACCCGACATTATGGCATTTATGATGCCCCCATCATGGCGCTGGAAGCAGGAGCAGATGTCATTCTTATGCCTGTTGATCCGCCTGGAACCATTCAAGCCATTTGTGATGCCGTGGAAAAAGGCCGCTTGAGTCAGGAAAGGATACAGACATCCCTGGAGCGGATTTGGCGAGCGAAGCAACGGGTTTTTAATCCCCCATTAAAATCGGAGCCATTCCAAAGAGTTAGCGAGTCCAGTCATTCCTGGCTTGAGAGAGTTTGCTCCCTTCAAGCCTTTGATTTGTGTGATGCAGTGCTGCATCACACCCTCAGAGTGAAGACTCCATCCTCCCAAACCTCACGACTCTCAGAGCTATCCCCATCCTTACATCGATCGAGGTTAACTGCTGACACATCCAGTCCTGCAACCAATCTCATTCTCATCGATAATCTCTTACAGGCTAGTTTCCTGGGATTTCATCCGCCTGCGGTCAAAATCCCTCAAGGATGGGGCTATCGATCGCAGTGGGTGGATAGCCAAACGCCAGTGATTGATCGAATCACGGATCTACAGCCGACTCTATTGCAACTGTTTATCCAGTCTAATCCATTTCAAAAAACGACTGGACTAGTGCAAATGGCGGAACGTTGGTTAGAGGAATTGCAACGGGCCAGTAAACTCCAGGCCGTCATTCTGTATGGTAGCCCCTATGTTTGGGAACAATTGATACCGCTGTTTTCAGCGGAACTGCCAGCCGTGTTTAGTTACAGTCAGACTCCGGCGGCTCAGGCGATCGCCTTAGAAAGCCTGCCGAATTTAGGGTGGGCTACTTCAGAGATGGAGTATTCTGACCAAAGATTTACGACTTAGAAGCTGGAGAGTCGGAAGTTCTTCCAAAATCCGGGGCTTGAAGAAGTCTGAAACCCTTCTACCATAGGCACTTGAGTAGTTTCCGTCTTTGTTGGCAGTCCGAAGCCTGAAACCCTGATGAAATCTCACTTTCTCGGAGAACTT
>JBEIGU010000052.1:0-24023 GCA_040381765.1 Leptolyngbya sp. | reverse complement strand
TAGTCACTCGAATCCAACGGCAGCTTAGGTTCGAGGATATTTACAGCCAATCCCTTTGGTTCAACCCCGATGAGGGGTTGAGCAAGTTTTTCATGCTATCCAGTTGGGCAACGCTGGATAACAGTTAGTCCAAACTAGAGTGGACAGTTGGTAAGGCGAAAGATCCTAGCTTGGCACCATCATACGGGCATTGCGAGATAGCTGTCTCGGTACGAATTAGACGAGGTATTTGTCTCTGTCACTCCCTTAGCCAGGGTAAAACCCTTCCTAGCCTTGAGTCCGACCAGAGTCACCGGCTCTCCTGATCCACCAGGAGAGCCCTGCATAGACTAACAGCAAATAAGTAACCGCCAGAGCTGGGATAATTAGGGATAGGTTGGTAGACATGGTAGGGCCGCAATGGTGAGGGAGTGAAACAGAATAAACACCAGGTAAGCTAGGAACAATCGGCAGCGAGAATGCTGCGATCTCATCATTGGCAATGGCAGAGTCGAAATCCGAGGACCGTGAACAAATCAGACTCTTACTACAAAAATCGACAGACCTATGACCTGCCGATACTATTCTTTTGGACTAACCAATAATCAGGACTATCTAAACCTCATCTAACTTGAAACCCGGAGTTTCTCACCCTGCGGACAACAAACTATTCCCTCTAGGAGAGAGATCGGGGGTGAGGGGGCAAAACATTGACTGGCTTGCTGTAGCTACGTAACCACAAAACAAGGCACTAAAAAACATCCTTGAAAGACAGGCTATACCTACTGCGGGTAGACCCTTTAGGGCTAACCTGGAGTAAAAAAATACCCAAGAGCTGCTGTGACGGGACTCACAGTCATCATTTTAACTTCCTCAAACTTCTCAAGGCTGAAACTATAAATCTATGGACCCAGTCAAAGACTAAACCCTTAGATAATTTCTGAGATTTCCTTTCAGATATCCCAAAAATTTATCCTGCCTTCCCTCTCAGAGTTTTTAGAAGTTATTTATTAGCTTAATTACTGTACTTAATGTAACATGCTCTGTCCTGCCTGTGCCACCCTCAGCAAAACTAGAAAGTCCAGAAAAAGTCTTGAAAAACTCTCTAGGGATGGGCAAAGACTCAAGGGAGCCATCACTTGTCCTGGGGTTAGCTTAGAATAGAAACAGACAATGTAAACAATCGTAACTTACGCCGCCTTTGCTGGGTGTCCATGACTTCAGTAACTTCTCTTTTCGCGCCGGTTGAGACCGATCTCGACCTCCTAGCTCAAAACTTAAAGGGGCTGGTGGGGGCACGGCATCCCATTCTTTCTGCAGCCGCTGAACATCTGTTTGGGGCTGGGGGTAAGCGTATCCGGCCGGCGATTGTCCTCCTCTTAGCCAGGGCGACTTTGCCTGGCCAAGAGATTTCCGCCAAGCACCGGCGCCTGGCGGAAATTACAGAAATGATTCATACCGCTAGCCTGGTTCACGATGATGTGGTGGATGAAGCCAGTATGCGGCGGGGGGTGCCCACGGTCCACAGCAGCTTCGGTAATCGTATTGCCGTGCTGGCCGGTGATTTTCTGTTTGCCCAGGCCTCCTGGTACCTGGCCAACCTAGATAACCTCAGGGTGGTTAAACTGCTATCCCAGGTAATCATGGATTTAGCGGAAGGAGAAATTCAACAGGGCCTCAACCGTTTTGATACCAGCCTGTCCATCGAGGCCTATTTAGAGAAAAGCTATTTCAAAACCGCGTCTCTGATCGCTAATAGTGCCAAGGCTGTCGGCGTGTTAAGCGGTATGGCGGAAACCACCATTAACCAGCTCTATGCCTATGGCCGCCATTTAGGCTTAGCGTTTCAGGTAGTCGATGACATTTTAGACTTTACTAGTTCCGATCAGGTGCTGGGTAAGCCCGCCTGCGCCGATCTGAGAAGCGGCAACTTGACTGCCCCCGTACTCTATGCCATGGCCGAACATCCGGGTTTAGCCGCCCTAATTGAGCGGGAATTCTCCCAAGGTCAGGATTTTGAGCAGGCTATAGATCTCATCCATGGCAGTAACGGCATTGCTAAGGCCCGAGAGCTGGCGGCCCAGCAGGCTGAGGCGGCGATTACCTGTCTACAGGTGCTGCCTCCTTCGGTGTCCCACCAAGCTCTGTTAGATATGGCGGATTATGTGTTGTGGCGCCTGTCCTGACACCTGCTGCTTGGAACCCTTTCCAGTAGGTTTTAATTTGCGTGATGAGTGTACAGGTGCTTTGTCTGGGTGAATGTTTGTATGATCGCATCTTCGATCGCTACGATGGAGACCGGCCCCATACTCCCTTCTGGGTAGATTGTCCGGGGGGGGCACCGGCAAATGTGGCGGTGGGTTTAGCTAAGTTGGGCACCCGGGTTGGCTTTATCGGCAGCCTGGGGGAAGACCGCCAGGGACAACAGTTGCGCTCCATCCTGGCAGAAGCGGGGGTAGACTGTAGCGGAGTGCAGCGATCGCCCAGGCCGACCCGCATTGTCTTAGTCCATCGAGACCGAAACGGGGAACGATCCTTCGTCGGGTTCAGTCAACCTGACCCGAGTAGCTTTGCCGATGCCTACCTGGATGCTCAGCAATTACGTCCAGAGTGGTTTGCCCAGGCGAATTACCTGGTGATGGGTACCCTGGGTCTGGCCTACCCCAGCCTCCGTCCAAGCTTGGAGCAAGCCATGGCCTGGGCTCAGAACCATGGCCTGACCACCGTGGTGGATCTCAACTGGCGACCCGGATTTTGGCCTCAACCTGGCCAGGGCCCTGCCATGGTCAGGGCTTGGGTAGAGCAGGCCGATATCCTGAAGTTGAACCAGACTGAGGCAGAATGGCTGTTTCAGTCCACTACAGCCGCCACCATTCTAAGTCAGTTGGCACAGGCCAAGGTGGTTCTGATCACCGCTGGCGAACAGGGCTGTGACTACGCCACCGCCGCTGGTCTAGGGGGCCATGTGCCGGCTTTTAGGGTCGAGGCGGAGGACACCACCGGGGCTGGAGATAGTTTCCTGGCCGGGTTTATGCATCAGCTGTGTCGGCAGGGGCTGAGTCTACTAGAGGAACCGGAGGCTCTCCGGGCCGCCCTGCGCTATGCTAATGCCGCTGGAGCTCTGACCGCCACCCAATCGGGAGCGATGGCGGCCCAACCCGATGCCACCAGCTTAGATGCGTTCCTGTACCTCCATCCCCTTAGCCCAGGTGAAGGCCATTGAGTCTGGAAATTGAGCGGAAGTTTTTAGTGCGAGACGACTCCTGGCGGTCCGGAGCTCAAGGATTGCTACTGCGTCAGGGCTACCTGCCCACCCAGGGTAAGGTGACGGTGCGGGTGCGGCTGGCGGGAGATCGGGCCTACCTGACCCTAAAGGGGCCAGCCCAGGGCCTGGTCCGGCCTGAATTTGAGTACCCCATTCCCCTGGCGGATGCCACCACCCTGCTGGCTACCCTTTGCCAGGAGCCCTTGATTGAAAAATATCGCTACCACATCCCCGTTGGCGACCTGGTGTGGGAAGTGGATAAATTTCTGGGGGCTAATCAGGGTTTGGTGGTGGCGGAGATTGAATTAACTAGCCCTGACCAGCCCATCGACCTACCTGCTTGGGTGGGTGAAGAGGTGAGTGACGACCCTCGTTATCTGAATGCCAACCTGGTGAGACATCCCTTTACCCTCTGGAGGGACTAGGGGTTGGGGGTTGGTCAGGGTACTGCCGACCTCGCCACTGCCTGGGTCGTTGCCAGGAGGATAAGCCAATACGGAAAACAGCTGCAATGTCGGCTAGGGGAGAGAGCCAGAAAGCCCAACGCCCCGGTGCCTGATCAAAACAGTAGGCACTGGCGATCGCCCCCTGTAGCCCCAAGCGCAGCCCCAGCAAGCCCAGGTTCAACCCCAGCAGTAGCCCTAGGGGTAGACACCAGACCGGTGCAGCCCAAAACCTGAGGGCGATCAGGCTGGGGGTTACTAACCAGGGCAACCCCTGCACCAGCACTAGAAACAACCAATCCCCCCAGAGTTGTAGGGAGGAAGAGGCATCCTTCAGATCAAGGGAGCGGCCCCACTCTCGCCAGGTTTCTGCCATGCCTTCGTACATGCGCACCTGGAGCAACTGGCTACCATCCCAAAAGCCCACCCGAGCGCCCTGGGCCGCTGCATGGCGAGCCAGGGTAACATCGTCACAAAAGGAGGATCGGGCTGCATCGTAGCCGTCCAATCGCTCCAGCAGTTCACGCCTGACCATAAAGCACTGGCCATTAGCCATTACCCGTTGACTGGTGATTGGCCCTGTGCCGGCTGCCCCAAAACGATAGACCAGGGTGATTAGGAGGGCCGGCTGCAACCAAAATTCTCCAGGGGTTTTGAGAATAAATTGGGGGGAAAGGGATACCAGATCGTAGCCCTGGTCCTCCATGGCCTGGGCCAAAGCTGCCACTAAGCCTGGCTGGGGGTGGGTATCCGCATCAATTCCCAAAATCCAGGTACTGGTCGGGGAGCTGTGGCGAAACCCGTAGTCTAGGGCCCAGGGACGGCCCACCCATCCTGGAGGTAAGGGCCAATCGCTCAAGAGACGAAAGCGAGGATCCTGTTTCTGGATGGTCTTGACCAGGGCTTGGGTGCCATCGGTGGATTGACTATCAACTATGAGAATTTCTCTCAGGACATAACCTTGCAGGCTTAAACCCTGGAGGCAGGGACCTAAGCGGTTGAACTCGTTGAGGGTGGGCACTACCACCGAAACCGTTCCTAATTGATCAGGGCGAGTCGGTTTAGCCGTCAGCGGGGCAGGTCTCCAGGCTCCAGGCAATAATCGTGATAGCAGAATCGCTGCTGCCGGCAGTTGAGCCACCAAAATCAAGCACGGAATGATGATCAGCCCGGAAACAGCGAATATTTTGACCGATAAACCCACCATCGAGCTAGCCTACTTAAAGGCCATGTCAGGGGACGTCGCCGAGGCATCCAGGGCCTGAGGCAAACCAGGGGCGGAGGGTGATGACGGCTGACGGCTATCGAATTGGGAGGTTCGCCAACAGATCAGGGCAGGCATTACCCCCGTAACCAGACCCATAAGAATAGGCACATAAAAACCGGCCGCCAGGCTCATCACCAAGGCAAAGACGAAGTTACCCAGGTAAATGATTAGGGGGACCGTAAGGGATTCACCAGCGGACTGGGGAGAGACCGCTAGCAGTCGCCAAAGGGCTACGCCAACGGACATAAAAACAACACCAGTACCCAACCAGCCGGCAAAATTTTGATAGGGCATGCCAAAGAAAGCACCGGGCTGATGCCAGTACCAAAACGGTAAGGCCGTTTGACTCATAGCTGGATCAAGAACAAAATCCCAGGAAGTGAGCAGGACAGAACCCAGCAGGATAGCCGCCAGCGTTCTCAGGCCCCCCAACTGCCCGTAGCCAACCTTCAACCCGGCCCGAGCCAGCAACAAGGAGGCTAACCCAAGATAAAACCAGGACAGGGGAATGGTAAAAGGCACCAGACCCGCCACCTTATAACCCAGGCCATTCAGGTAGCTGTAGTGACCAAAGGGAAACCCCGTACTGGTTCCCAATAGTTCGCTGGCAAGGGAAATGCCTACCGCCGCCAGGGCAAAACTCAGGGTCGCCTTGAGACCTAATCGACGGTAACTGTAGAGGGCCATCGCTACTGTCCCCAGGAGAATATAACCAACTCCGCCGCCCGCCATACTCCACTGAAACAGCCGCTGACCCGCTGGTATATAGGTAAGCATCTGTGGATGGGGAACCACCCACAACAAGCCAGCCAAGCCAAAGGCCATGGCAACCAGGTGGCCGTACAAACAAAAACGCTCAATGGTCAGAAGATGTCTCATGGCGTAGTGAGTCCTAAAAATAACCCTGGCGGAAAAGGGACGCTGAATTAGTTAAACAAATACAGTCATTGCTATCAAACCGTTTCCAGGATAGAAAAATTAACTTAAAAAACCAAATCAGCCCTGTCTGTGGAAACGCAACGAACCCTAAATAGCTACCGCTCTAGTGTCATCCTGCCTTAAATCATAAGTTTTGTAAACGATCTGGTGGTGCGATTCTGAGGCCCCTGAATCCCTAGCTCCCCAGGGTTCCTGTGTCGGGGGCGGATGTGGAAATTTGAAAAACCAGTTAAACTAAGGCATAGGCAAAATTATTATGGCAGTTGGTTGAAGGCGCCCATGACCACACCAAGCCCGACCTTAGGGGTAAGGTCATTACAATACCGCGACTTAGACTACATTAAGCAATGGCGATCTGAAGACCTAGAGTCAGGCAATGGCTATCACGAGTTGACCCTGGACATCGCTGCCTGGGCTGATTATCAACATCGCTGGTACGCTCCCCTTAAGCTAATGCGTTGGTTTCCCCGACCCCTGACCCAGAGCTCAAGTATTTTCGTTGCTGAGCGCCAGAATGTTTTGCTGGGCTTCATACAGGTCACTCCTTTTAATCGCAGCCTTAGCACCTGGCAAGTGGAGCAAGTTGTGATCAACCGGGCCGTCATCGCCGCCGAAGCTCCAGGTAGTGGTTTTATTGAGGTGGGTTCTAAGTTATTGCGCCATTGTTTTGAGGCCATCTGGGAAGCTAGAAATTGGGTCTTGGAGGTTGATATTACCGACAAGGCCGCCCTGGGGCTTTATCGTTTCAATGGATTCCAACCCCTGGCTCAGACCACCTATTGGTCTTTAATGCGCGACCAGATGGTTGGTTTGGCAGATCGAGAACCTGACCTCCCTAACCTATTGCCGATTAGCAATGCCGATGCTCAGTTGCTCTACCAGTTAAACACGGCAGCTATGCCTCCCTTGGTGCGGCAGGTGTTTGATCACCAGATTCAAGATTTCCAGTCTAACCTGATGGCCACGGTTTCCGTCACCCTAGATCGCCTGGTTAACCATGTGGAAACTATCAGTGCTTACGTCTTTGAGCAACAGCGTAAGGCTGCCATTGGCCAGTTTAAATTGTCCATTTGCCGCGATGGCAGCCAACCCCATCAAGCTGATTTAACGGTTCATCCCGCCTATACCTGGCTTTATCCCGAGCTGATGGTGCAGATGGCTAGAATTTTGCAGCCCTTCCCCCCCCAGTGTCTACGCTTGACTTCCCTGGACTATCAGCCAGAACGGGAAGCCTATCTCACTCAAATCCAGGCCAAACCTGAATCCCATACTCTACTGATGTCCCGATCAGTGTGGCACAAGGTGAGAGAAGCTAAGCCCGTTTCCCTGGAGGGACTACAGCTTTCTGATGTGTTCACCGGGCTGCAACCAACGGGCAAACCCATACCTGGGAGAATCGCCAGATTGTCAAAGGCCTGGTCCAGCCCGTGGGACACTTGCCAAGGTAAAATAAAAAATGGCGACAGGAATGCCCCCATCAGGGCCCAGACTTTAGGTAACTCATCCCCCCGGCGCCTCCAGGGTGACCGTGGCTAAGGCAGTAGGGCAAGGGATTTGAGAGGCGAAATTTCAGCTCTGGGGTTAGATATCGGTCGTAAGCGGATTGGGGTGGCGGGTTGCGATCGCACCGGTCTGATCGCCACAGGGCTAACCACCCTGCAACAGGCTTTATTTCCCGAATTATTGCGCAGCCTGGCGGAAATCGCTAAAGAGCGGCGGGCGGAGTTGCTGGTGGTGGGCCTACCCCTAACCCTGGATGGATTAGAGGGCCGCCAGGCAAAGCAGGTGAGGCGCATGGCAGAGCGACTCAGTCACGGCCTGCAGCTACCGGTGATCTACGTCGATGAACGGCTGACCTCCGTCGAAGCCGAGGACCTAATTCGTCAGCAGGGTCGCTACCCTGGGCAGGATAAAGCCCTGGTGGATCGGAAAGCCGCAGCTATTATTCTGCAACGCTGGCTGGATCAACGCTGAAGGGGTAACAGAATAGGCTATTGTGATAGGACTGTTATCTTGTGACAGTGATTCATTTTTTTCATCATTCAGTCCAGAGTAGCCTTCCATGGCAAACGACACCCAATTCTTTGAAGAGTCCACGGTTGTGCTTGGCGACGAAAGTGGTCGGTTCCTGCCCTGCCAGGTGGAACAACGATTTCATCTGCACGACCGAGATTACTTACTGTTACTACCCCTAGATTCCCCCATTGAAATCTTTGCCTGGCAAATGGACGAGGAGGAGGACGAAGAGGTGTTAATAGACATCGAAGAGGAAGACGTTGATCAGATCTTTTTGACCGCTAAGGCGGTTTTGGCGGAGCAAAACCTGGTCCTGCAGAGATCCGCCATTACCTTGACCGCCAGTGGCCCCCTGCCGGAGGTTGACGAGGAAAACTGCCTTACCCTGGAGCTAGACGACCTGGACGACCAGGGTAATTCCATGACAGAGGAGTTTCAAGTTTTAGCCACCTGCTTCTACGATGACGAAGAGTATACCCTTTGTACGCCCCGAGAACCCCTACTGATTTTTGCCTATAGAACCGAAGATGGTAGGTTAGAAGTAGTCAGTCCTGAAGAGTTTCAATTGATACGAGATAGTCTGGAAGCGAAATTATTCGATCTGTTAGACGAGTAGGCCGGTGGGTCAAGGGGGGGCTGGGCCAGAAATGGCCTGGTTGATTAAATCAATCAATCACGGAGTTGGCATAGGATTACGGGTATGGCTCAGGGGTCGCGGCGTAAACGATGGGGATTGCTCGGCTGCTTAGTTTGCCTAGCAACCGGGTTCAGCGCCTGGCAAAGCTGGGCCTGGTGGAACTGGGCCACGGGCCCCGCAGTCAAGGCATCGACCCCATCTGATCAGGTCCTTAGTAATCAAACCGTCCAACTAGAAATCCCAGATGGTACGTCAGGGCAGCAAATCGGTGAGGACCTGAAGGCTGCAGGTTTAATTAATTCTAGTTTTGCCTGGAAACTATGGTCACGATGGCAGGCGCAGCGATCTCCCGAGGGGGGCTTCCAGGCGGGTACCTACGCCCTAACCCCCACTAGTTCCATGGTGGACATTGCTAACACCATTTGGAATGGCAAGGTTATTCAAATCTCTTTTACCATCCCAGAGGGGTGGAACCGTCGGCAAATGGCCAATTATTTTGAGTCTAAGGGGTTTTTCCCAGCGACGGATTTCATTGCCGCAACAGAACAGATCCCCCGGGCAAAGTATCCCTGGCTACCTCAGGGCATTCCCCACCTGGAAGGGTTTTTGTTCCCCGATACCTACCAATTGCCCACCGCCGGCCTCACCCCCGAGGGGGTGAGGGATATGATGCTCAGTCAATTTGAGTCTATTGCCCTACCCCTCTACCAGCAGGGCAAAACCGATCTATCACTGTTGGATTGGGTTACCCTGAGTAGCATTGTGGAGAAGGAGGCGGTGGTTGCCGAAGAACGAGGCACCATCGCTGGAGTATTCACCAACCGTCTCAAGCAAAATATGCCCTTGGGGGCAGATCCCACCGTTGAATATGGGTTGGGGATTACCCAAACTCCCGAAAAACCATTAACCTGGGCACAGGTGGGTACCCCTTCTCCCTACAATACCTATATCAACCCAGGCTTGCCGCCTACCCCGATCGCTAGCCCCAGCCGGGCTAGCTTGCTTGCCACCCTGGCGCCAGCCTCTACCGACTATCTTTTTTTCGTCGCCCGGTACGATGGTACTCATGTTTTCAGTCGTACTTTGGGAGAACATGAGGCCGCTAAGGTCTCTATTCGGGAAACCTTTAATAATTAACCCTATGGTGTTAACCAGTCTTTTACAACCAGACCTTATCCTGGGAGAAAGCATCTTGAGCCTTTCTCCAGAGTTGCTATGTCGCTTCAATCTGAAGGGGTTGATTTTAGATGTGGATGACACCCTGGTGCCCTTTTGTCAGGCGGAAACTCACCCAGCCTTAATCACCTGGATGGATGAGATTAAACAGCTGGGGACCGTGTGGCTGGTCAGCAACAATATTAATAGCCACCGCATCAAGCGCATTGCTACCCTGTTGGACGTGCCCTACATCACCAGCGCGGCTAAACCGTCTCGCCGCAAGTTGCAGCAGGCCCTGGAGGCTATCAACTTACCTGCGAATCAGGTGGCCATGGTGGGAGATCGCTTGTTTACCGATATTTTAGCTGGTAACCGGTTAGGCCTCTTCACCATCCTGGTGGAACCGATGCCGGCCCAAGATCAATCCTCCCCCAACAAACATTCTTTCCTGCGCCACCTGGAAACCTCCATCTCCCAACACCTGGGGGTGACCCTAAGTTGTTCGATTCAAGGTTCTCAGTCTGGCCAGTCATATTGATCGGTGTTGATTTTAGAGGGCAGAATTTAGCAGTCAGTGGGCTTGTAATGGTTAATTAACAGAAGACGAGCGGAGTGTCCTGGGAATCCTAGCGTAGGCTGCTGATGCGAGCCTGGTGAGCAGCGCCGTCGGTGCCCACACCGGCATTAGCGGCGTAGGTGCCGCTGGCCCCCATGGCCTGGAGATTCTGCACCCGATTGCCCGGATTAGGATGGGTGCTGAGAAACTCCGGTGGCTTCCCCCCCTGGCGCTCCAGGGTTTGCATAAAGGTTAGAAAGCCTCGGGTATCGTAACCAGCTCGCCCCAAATTGTGGAAACCACGACGGTCAGCATCGTACTCGGCTTCGCGGCTATTGGGCAGGGTCAGGGCCAGTTGCACCCCCAGTTGCACCAGGGTATCTTGACGAACCTCCAGGGCTCCAGCAATACCCTCGGCGATAGCCCCCTGGCGCATCCGCTCAACCCCATGGCGACCGGTAATATGACCGATTTCATGGGCCATCACCCCCGCCAGTTCGGCTTCATTGCTAGCGGCCCGAATCAAACCAGTTTGAATATAGACAAACCCCCCCAGGGTAGCAAAGGCGTTAATCTCGTCGTCAGCCACCACTTGAAAGGTATAAGGTAAATTGGGGCGATCGCTGCTAACCGCGAGGCGCTGACCAATCTCCTTGATGTACTGACTGATGGCGGGGTCGCCGGTGTAAAGCCTCACCCCCTGGGCCTTGAGCTGTTGATCAATCTGCCGCCCCAGGGCCACCTCATCTAGATCGGAGAGATTGCTCAGCTGAACGTAGCGAATCCCCTGGAAAATCAGGTCCAGCAAGCCGGCTTGGGAGGGGGTTGGTGTAGCCAGGCCCAACCCAACCGCCAGCAGAGTGGCCAAAACTCCGTAGGCCAGACGTCGACCCAGTCCCATGCGCAAGCCCATAGTTGTCAAAACCCCACAGCTAATGGTCGTCCATGGCCTAAAAGACGAAAGAGTTACCCCAGAAGTGCCCCACCGTGTTTCAATATACCGTTACAGGGCAGTAGTTACAGAGTACTCAACCATGACACTGATTGATTCCAAGGGACGACTATTGGGTAAGCTCAGCATCCTGGACGTGGGGGCAGGATTGATTATTCTAGCAGTACTGTTTGGCATTTTCTTCTATCCCGGCACCTCCGGCTCCGTAGCCCAGGTGGGTGCCGTCACTAAGCCGGTGGAGGTGGATGTGATGGTGCGGGGCCTAACCGCTTCTAACCCGGAGGGTCTGTTTCAAGCTATCAAGACCTCACCCACCACCAATATCATTATCCGCAACCAACCCTACGGCGAAGTTAAGGTTAAAAACGTCCGCAAATTACCCCGCACCACCGTGGCCCCCCAACCGGATGGCACGGTCAAGGCCCTGCCCGATCCCCGCCCCGAGTTAAACTACACCATTGATATGTTGATCACCTTGACCGGTGAGGCCCAGGTGACCGACACCGGTCCCGTGTTTGGTAACACCAAGGTAAAGGTCGGTACCCCGATCGAGCTGGATGGCAACCTGTATAACTTCAACACCAGTACCGTAGATGTGCGGGTGTTAGACAATCCCCAGCCCTAGCCCTGGGTCAACCTGCTGGAACCCGAGCCTACCCGTTGTTGCTTTAGTCTCCTTTGTCTGCCATGGTTTTCGCCCCTATCCCCATCGCCCCCACCGCCGCCCCCTGGACCGCCTTGGCCGACCAGGCCCTGGCTGGCGAGGTCCTCAGCCGGGAAACAGCCCGGTCGGTGCTGACTGCCCCCGATAGTGAGCTGCTAGAGCAACTGGCGGCAGCCTACCGGGTGCGGCGCCACTACTGGGGCAATCGGGTGCGACTGCACTTTTTACTGAACGCCCAGAGTGGTCTGTGCCCAGAGGACTGCCACTACTGTTCCCAATCAAAGATCTCCAGCGCCGAGATTGAGAAGTATCCCTTCATGGCCCAGGGGCAAATTCTAGCCGCCGCCGAACGGGCCCACCAGCTGCGGGCGGGTACCTTTTGTATGGTAATTTCCGGGCGATCGCCTAGCCCCCTGGTCTTTAATCAGGTGCTGGAGGCGGTGCGCCAGGTGAAGGCTCGCTACCCCATGAAGCTCTGCGCCTGCCTGGGTTTGTTAACTGAATATCAAACCATCCAATTGGCAGCGGCGGGGGTAGACCGGGTCAACCACAATCTAAATACCTCGGCAGATCACTACGGGGATATCTGTAGTACCCATAGCTTTAGCGATCGCATCGACACCCTCAGGGCGGTGCAGGCGGCGGGGTTAACCACCTGCTCTGGAGGGATTTTTGGTCTGGGTGAGTCCAGCGACGACATCATTGACATGGCCCTGAGTCTGCGGCAATTGCAGGTAACCAGCGTGCCCCTCAACTTTTTAATTCCCATTCCAGGCACCCCCCTGGCGGATCAACAGCCCCTCACCCCCCGCCAGTGCCTGCGGATTCTCTGTCTATTTCGTCTGCTCCTCCCCAGTCAGGAGATTCGCATTGCCGGGGGGAGGGAAGTACAGCTGCGACAGCTCCAGCCCCTGGGGCTCTACGCCGCCAATTCCATCTTTATTGGCGATTACCTGACCACCCCAGGTCAGGCGGCCCAGGCTGATTACGATATGATTCGCGATGCTGGCTTTGTCCTGGAAACCGCCGATGGGGAAGCCCTGGCCATCACCGCTGCCGAGGGTGTGGATAGCCTCCACTAGTAAGCTGATTCCACCGATAGGGCGGTCAATTTAACTAAAAACGGATCCGCAAGGGTCTGATGTTTATTGGCCAGGAGCCGTTCCAGGTACTCTAGCAGTCGTTGTCGAGATTTTGGGTTGCAGAGGTAAACCCCAGGGCTGGGCTGACTAAACAGGGGTGAGGCCTCTAGCAGAGCTCCGAAGTCTTCCCCTGTGCCCAGGGAAATCCAGGGATGGTGGTCGACATTGGGCACCAGCCCAGGGGGTAGGTGCCCCTCCAGCAGGGCCATCAGGTGGGCTTGACAGAGTTCCAAATTGAGACCCTGCTGCTGGAGTAAATGGGCAATCCCCTGCCAGGGCATCGGCTGGTCGGGAAAGGTGCGCAGAAGCTCCATCAGTAGAAAAATATCGTTGTACTGGTGACGGGTTATATCCAAAACCTGGGGATAGCGGGCCAGATTCACCAGGCCGTAGGCGACCCGGCTACAACTGGGGGGGCGATCGCTATGGTAGGTATCCTGTACGATGGTGGCATTGGGAAACTTTTGCCGCAGCCAACGGGAGATCCTGGGTAAAGACGCCGTCCCCCCAGTACAAATCACCTGGTTAATGCCCTGGGAGGAGAGGCCTACCTGGCTCACTAACCGATTCAAATGGCCATTTAGTCGCTGAATGTAGGGAGCAATAATCCGATCCTCCAGGTCTTTGCTCCGTACTACCCAGTGCTGATCCGCCAACTCCAGATCAAACTGGGGCTGGTGCTGTAGGATGATTTTTAAGTGGCGGGCGGCATCCAAAACACTTTGGCCCAGGGGGGAGCTCTCCAACCGTTGCTGCAATTTCTGACGACGCACCGGGTCAGGCTCAACCAGGCGAGGTAGCTCCAGGTTATCTAGGCCCAGATCCTGCCACTGGGCGGTTTGTAATTCCGGCAGGGCCGATTGCCAACCCCAGCCAACTGATCCCTCTGGGGTAGATTCTGAGCTCCCAGACCACCGTTGCCGACGACGATCCGCTGGATGCAGTAGGTTGGTAATAATATCCAAATCCATGGCATCACCGGCATAGCCCAGGGAGGCCAGGGCAAAGTCTTGGTAGGTGAGGTCCAGTAAATGGCTAGGCAGGTTAGCTACCGCCAGTTCGGTCACGCTACTACCGGCCGCCAGCACAACGGTGCCCCCTACCCAGGGACAGGCGTAGAGGGTCTGCTGTTGAATGGGTTGACTTTGTCCGGTGATAGAGGGCGCCAGGGGATCGGGCAGACCCGAGAGCAGGGCAGCGATCGCCTCCTCAAGGAAATAGATGTCCTCGGGGGAGCCCACCAGCCCGGCCGCCAGGATAGCCTCCCGCATATTAAAGCTGTAGGTGTCGGGCCAGTTTGCCGGGTAACTAACGATTACCCCCTCCAGTTTTCCTAAAGCCTGCTCTAGGGCCAGGGGTTCCAGGCCGATCGCCCCCAGGCTGAAGGGCCGATCTGTAGCTTGCCTCCTTCCTAAGGTCGCGCATAGGGCCTCTAGGGCTGATTGAAAGGTCTGGAGGGATAGGGTAAGGGTTTCAGACCACTGGACGTTGGGTTGGGCCGCCTCACCCTCCGTCAGCATCGCTGGAATGGCCAACTTCAAACAGGGTTTTAGCCCCCTCAACATCACCAGGGAGTCCTCCGGGTCCTCGCCATTGCCCCAGGAAACCGCCAGGGCAGAGGATCCTACGGACTCAATCTGGTCGACCTTGCCGTCTTGGGTTAGCCGCACCGTAGCCAGGGCCGGCAGGCGGAAAAACTTATCCGCCGTAGCCCCGGATATGCCCCGATCAACCCAATAGATAGGGTAAACACGCCCAGTGCTACGCTCCAACAGCACCGCGGAGAGACCGGTAGTGCCTACATCCAGGCCCAAGAACCAGAGGGTAGACTCCTGAGCCGCCATCGCAGCGGGTCCAGGGGGTAGGGCGGACTCAACCTCGGGGCGATCATCGATCACCGGCTGCGACTCGTCCTCCAGGTCAGCCAGAAAATCTACCTGGGCCAGGGAATAGAGTCGGTCAGAGGGATCTTCCCCATCCTCCTCCAGAATCACTGATGGCGATTCCTGGTCTTCGCCAGGGCCCTCAGAACGGGTGGTTTCCTGGATAACCCAGGGCAGGCTTGCCTCCCCCTGGGCTGAATTGGTAAGGAGCGAATCGGCAGGCCCTGCCGGCGGAGATTCCTGACCTACCTCTGGAGCTACTTCGAGAGGCTCTGGCTCCCTCAACAGGGGCGATCGCTCCTCGATCAATTGATCAGAACCCTGTTCGGCCTCCGACAGTTCCCCCTCTGCCGCCCCAGACTCTGGTTCAGGTTCCAGGGATAGATTGGCGGTCTGGAGGGGGATCTCCTCAGGCAAGCTGGGATCAGGGGTGTTTGCCTCTGGGAACAGCCCGACCTCCCCCGCTTCAACCCCAGGGATGGGCTCTGTTCTCTCCGCCGGCTCAACCGCTGGTACTGGTAATACCGGGTCAAGGCTCAGGTCCCCCAACAAAAGATCCAGGTCCAGCAGCGGGTCAACCGTAGCCCCCCCATTGATTCCCATCCCCAGATCAACCCCAGGGGAGGAATTCAATAAAGCATCCTGGCCAGGGTCCTCGGTTAAGCAGGTCTCTTCCCCAGGACTTAGGGGGGAGAATCCTGTATACTCTGACCCTGGCATTGGCAGAGAGTCCTCTGGGGGAGACTCTGGCCTCAGGTCAGTGTCCTGCTCAGCTGGGAGAGGCCAGGAGTCTAGAGGCTGGTCCTGATCTTGGGAATACCGATCCTGATCAATGGCCGCCACCGCACTGGAAATGGCCATTAAGTCCGCCAAACTCAGGCCAGCCTCCTCCAGCAAAGGCAGGTCAACTTCCGGCGGGGATTCTGGCTCAAACCCTGGGGTCAGGCTCAGGTCCTGATCGGATAGAATCGGCGCCAGATCACCGGATGCATACCAATTGACCTCCAGGTTGGTCAGGTCCTCCGTGAGAAAACTCAGGGTGGCAGGGTCTAGGTTGAGGTCATAGGTTGGTGGAGGCGGATCAACCGCCAGTAAATCCTCCTGGGGAGAGGCGGTGGTGGATGGATAGAGGGCCTCGGAGGCATCGTTGAAGCTAAACAAGCCATCCCCCAGGTCACCCCCATCCTTGAATGGCAGCAACTCCTGCAGGGAGGAGATGGTCAAGGTCTCCCCTAAATCATCGCCTAACTCTCCGGAGGGTGCAGAACCAAAGGGTGCCTCACTGTCTACCAGGGGGATGGGATCTGACTCCATGGTCAAGACCCGGCTCACCGGGTCTTGACCCGATACTGGTGGCCCAGACACCACCATGGCAGGATCGGCGGTCGGCGGCCCTAACCGATCCAACAGGGGCAAATCCTCTAAAATTTCTGCAAGGGGCGTCGGCAGAGAAACATCGTCAACGGCGGCCAGGGAAGGCTCTAGCCTATCCTCACCTGCGGGTGCATTAATCTGGAGCTGGTCAATTTCCTGATCTAGTTGTAGTAGGGTAACGTCATCATCCAGGTCAAAGGTAAAGTGATCCCAGTCTAGACTCTGCTCTGCAACCTCCAGGGGAGGTAATACTGCAGGGGGCGTAAAGGTAGAGGCAGCAGTGGTTTCTGGGGGAGAAAGGGGCAAGCCTAACCGTTGAGCTGCCCGGGGGGAACCGGACTCCAGGTAAGTAAGGGTTTCCGGCGTCAACTGCTGAGTCAGGCGATTGACCAGGGTGGCAAACACCCCTTCCCCCTGTTGCCCCAGGTGATACATGGTGTTGAGGCCCTGGTTAAGGGAGTCCTGATAGCTAGAGAGGGTTTGGTGCAGGCTGTCAAACACCGCCCGTAGGGATATATCTAGATGTCGCACCAACTGATCGGTTTCCAACTGTAGCTGCTGCAGGTAGGCCAGGCGTTGTTCAGGGGTGATGGCGGTTCCGTTGCCTTCCCCCAGGCTGTCGGTGGCTTGAACCTCCTGGCTGAGCAGGTAGCGATTGGCGGTAGCGGTTTCCAACCGGGCCATGGCCTGTTCAAGCTGGCTAGCCACATGGCGATCAACCTGGCCTGTCAATTGCTGAATTAACTCCGGAACCAGAGTGGTGATCAGGTCGGGGGGGGCGCTGATCTGACCCTGCAGGCGCTGCTGCTGTAATTGTTGGACCTCCGCCAGAAGGGTTTCTCGTTGCTGCCGCAGGGTGGCCACTTCAGTTTCCAGGGGAGTTAAAATTTGCTGGGTCTGGCCCCTCAGGTACTGTATTTCCTGGAGCAGGGCATTCAGCACCTGGCTGGCGGCGGTGGCGGTGGCATCCCCCAGGGGCACCTCTGGACTGACCGGCGTAACGGCTAGCCACTGCCCTAGCTGATTGCGAATCTTAGTTAACAGGAGCTGTTGCTCTGGGGGAGAATTGCCCCCCTCAGGGCTGGTGGTGGCTGCCAGAGCCCTGTCGATTTCAGCGATTAAGGCCTGAAGTTCTTGCCGCTGCCAAGTCACCACGTTCCACCTTCCCTTACCCCTATAGGCCCCATGGTGGCCCCCACTATCTCCCCCCGACTATAGGGAGAACCTACCTATAGTGTAGCCAGCCTTTGGTTCTATGGCCTGGGCCAAAACCCTGAGAAGAGCTTTGATCCACCAAGATTAGAGCTGACCAGGGAGTCTGGGATAGACCACTAATTTACTGCCAAAGCTTTACTGCCAAAAAGTTTTACTGCCAAAGTGTATGTCAGACGGGGCTAAAAATCATCCCTTGGCCAACGATAGGCGATCGGCATGTGCCAGCCCATGCCAAAGGCCCGATCGCTGATCTTTAACACCGGGGGCGCCTGACGACGTTTAAACTCGGCCCGGGCCACCAACCCTATCACCCGCTGCACCACCGCTGGATCATGACCGGCGGCAACGATGTCGGCGCTGGCCTGGTGCTGCTCAATCAAGCGTTCTAGAATATCGTCCAGGATATCGTAGGGGGGCAAGGAGTCCTGGTCTACCTGACCGGGTTTGAGCTCCGCACTGGGAGGCTTATCGAGAATCGCCTGGGGAATCAGGGGGTGATCAGAAGATCTCCAGAGACCGGGTAACGGAGAGGCGCCGGGCTGACCAGACTGCTGGTTAAGCCAGTGGCAAAGGCTATAGACCCGGGTTTTGGAGACATCGGCAATCACCGCCAGGCCACCATTCATGTCACCGTAGAGGGTGCAGTAGCCCACCGCCATTTCTGATTTATTGCCGGTGGACAACAGCAGATACCCAAATTTGTTGGAGATCGCCATTAACAGGTTGCCGCGAATCCGGGATTGGATATTTTCCTCCGCCACACCAGGGGCCGTGTCCGCAAACATTGGCGCCAGGGCCTGGTCGTAGGCCGCCATCAGGGGGGCGATGGGCAGAATCTGGTGATCAATCCCCAGGTTAGCGCAGAGGGCCAGGGCATCGGTGATGGAGTGGTCGGAACTGTAGGGGGAGGGCATCAACACCCCCAGCACCTGGGTGGGGCCCAGGGCGGCGGTGGCGATGGCGGCCACTAGGGCGGAGTCAATCCCACCGCTGAGCCCCAACACCACCTTAGTGAAGCCACACTTGTGGGCATAATCCTGCACCCCTAGCACCAGGGCTCCCCAGAGGGAGCCCTGGTCATCCCTGGCCAGGGGAGGGACGGGGGCTGGCTGCAGATCTGCCCTTACCAGATCGTATTCCACCAGGGCCAGGGCCGGAGAAAAGGCGGGTAGTTGGGCCACCCGCTGTCCCTGGCGGTTAACCGCCAGGCTGGCGCCATCAAAAATCAAATCATCGTTACCGCCAACCTGGTTGGCGTAGATAATTGGGCAGTCAAACCGGGCTGCACTATGGCTAATCAGGGCCAGACGCAGGGCGGCTTTGCCAAGGGCGTAGGGGGAGGCGGATAAATTTATCACCCCATCGACGGACTGGGCCACCAGATCGGCGATGGGGTTATGGGGGTAGCGGCGACTACCCCAAAACTCCTCATCATTCCAGAGGTCTTCGCAGATGGTCAGGCCCAGGCGCAGCTGCCGGCCCCCGGCCAGGGCAATGGTGACCGGCTTGGGGTTTGGCCCCGGGGCAAAGTAGCGGTCTTCGTCAAAGACATCGTAGGTGGGTAGAAGCTGCTTGTGGACCACCTGGCTCACCCGCCCGGCCTGGAGTAGGGCGGCACTGTTAAAGAGGGGCTTTTGTCCCTGCTGGTGGGCCTTGGGGTTGGGGGCAGCAAAGCCCACCAGCACCGCGATCTGGGGAGGCACCTGGGTGGCCAGTCGCTGCAGACACTGCCCCATGGCGGTGATGAAACTAGGCCGCAGCAGCAGATCCCGGGGGGGGTAGCCGCACAGCCCTAACTCTGGGGTGATCAAGACCTCCGCCCCCTGTTGCTGGGCCTGTTGAGCCGCCAGGATGATCTGCTGGCCGTTGCCCTCCAGGTCCCCCACGGTGGGATTTAGTTGGGCGATCGCCAACTTGACGGTGTTTTGTGCGGCCTGGCTCATCTTGTCCACCCCTGTAGCGCGCTCTTTCGAGAGGTTCCCTTCAGGGTAACCCTAAGGGGAACGCAGGGCTACTGAGGGCAGCCCTGCGTTCTAATCGGGTCTAAATTAGAGTGCCCAGCGGAGGGCAGACCAGCTAATGGGGGGGATTCAAAAACCGACCTGCAAAGTTCATCACCGTGCCCAGATCGGTGGCGCCTGACCCACTGGTGTTGAGAAAGGCATTCAACAGGGCGTTACCCCCGCCCACCCCGGGTTTAGTCGCCCCCATACCCAGTAGGCCCATCACCACCGGCAGTAACTTGGGTAGCATGGCTTGGATCATACCGGCATTCATACCGGTCTTCTGGGCGATCGCCTGGATGACCTGCTGTTGAATTTGGGGGGGAATGGCGGACTGCAGGGCCGACAAGCCGCCGGCTCCCGCCAGTTGCCCCAAAACCCCCTCCAGTTGGTTAACCCCCATGGTGCTGGCTTGCTGCTTGAGGGCTGGCTGGAGAGCCCCCCCCAGGGCATTCAGCACGGAGGACATTTGGTCAGGGTTAACCCCTTGACTACCCGCCAACTGCTGCACCGAACTGAACACAGAGCTGAGCTGGTCGACACTACCCTGCTGGTTAGGATTGTTGATGGAACTGAGAACGTCAAAGAAAAGAGACATGGGAAAAAATCCTTACGAATAATTCGGACAGGTTTACTCAAACAACGAAGCCTATCGCTCCCTAAGCCGCGGGCACCCGCACATGCAGGGAGCGAATCAGCTGCAACCAATCACCCTGGTTGGTGAGATAGCCAAGCTCGGCAACGTAGTCCCGATCGGGAACGAAAATGGGAACGTGCTTGTCCTGATCTGCCTCCGCCAAAAGGTACTCCTGGGTGCTGTGGGGGCTCTGATAATCAAGCTCCAGGTTAGTGGCATCGTGGATGCGTAGGGCCAGGGTGCGACCACCCTCGGTCTTGAGGGCATCCCGATGGACGTCGGCCACCTCCCAGTAGGCGTAGGCGGCATCCGCCCCCCGGGGCACCAGAATGATTTTGCTCTCGGCCCCCATATCGGTACGAGACCCCGCCCCCAGACCGGAGGTGAACGTTTGCACCGCCTCG
The DNA here is from genome assembly GCA_040381765.1 of Leptolyngbya sp. Taxonomy (GTDB): domain Bacteria; phylum Cyanobacteriota; class Cyanobacteriia; order Phormidesmidales; family Phormidesmidaceae; genus Nodosilinea. The sequence goes on along the minus strand of JBEIGU010000052.1, from coordinate 3,489 downwards.
GTGGTCTTGCCAAAGAGGGCCCCGGCGGCGGCTCCTACCCCGGCGACAGCGGCGGCGCCACCGGCCAAGGCTGCACCGGCCAGGTTGCCGACCCCCTGGCCAACATCGGTGGCGGACTTGCCTAGCTCGGTGCCGACTCCGGTGAGAGTACCGCCCACCTTGCCCACCAGGGGATTGGTCAGGTTATGACTCACGCCCTGGACTCCCGCCGCCGCCGTAGCGGCATCTGGGCAGGCCGGCACCCGCACTGGCTCCGACTTAGTCAGGACATGCCAGTGCCCCGGGCCTTCGCTATAGCCCAATTCGACCAGGTAGTCGCGATCGTCGACCGCCACCGGCACCTGCAGATCCCCCTGGGTGGTGAGGGTCGCCTCAAATTCCTGGACATTATTGGGCGTACCCACCACCTGGCCCGGCAATTCGGTAACATCGTAAAGCCGCAGACGGAGGGAACGCCCCTTAGCCAGCAGATCATTCACCTGAGTCTGGGGTAATTCCCAGTAGGCATAGCCGTGGCGACAGTCTCTGGCGGCAAACACCACCCGACCCTGGGCTGGCAGGGTAGCCGCCGTGGCGGCTACGGCTCCGGCGGCGCCGACCACGGCGGCGCTGGTGAGCAACGGACCACCAACATTGGGGCAGGCCGGTACCCGCACATGGCTGGAACGGGCCAGAGCATGCCAGGTGTCATTGGCGCCCAGGTAGCCCAGCTCCACAAGATAATCCCGATCGTCCTGGCCTACTGGCATGTGGTAATCCCCAACGGCGACCGCATCGCAGGTAAATTGCTGGGTGCTGTGGGGGGCCTGCTGATCCACATCGGCAATGTCAGTCACATCGTGCAGCTTGAGGGCCATGGGGTAGTTTTGCCGCCGCAGGGCCGCCACCTCTGACTCCGGTAGTTCCCAGTAGGCGTAGGCATCATGGCAATCGCGGGGGGTCAGAATCAGGCGACGGGAGTCACCGGCCACCGCCGCCGCACCCCGATCCTTTAATAACCACCACAACAGCCCTCCCAGCAGGGGTAGGGCAAGTAACCAGGGCCACCAGGGGAAACGGCGGGAGGTCGCCACCGCCCCTGGGGCCTCCACCGTTGGGCTAGGGGCCGGGGTGACGGTGGGTTCACTGACGGTGGGTTCGTTGACGGTGGGAGCCTGGGCCGCCGCTTGCCGAGCCGCCTCGATCGCCGCCTCATTATCTGGATTAACCGCGTAGCCCAAAAACGCCAGGGCCGCTGCATTAGGGTTGTCAGAGCGATAAACGTAACCCAGGGGTTGGGAAAAGGGATAGCGGGGGTCATCGGGCAGAGTATCGTGCATCGGCACGATCTTAACCGCCGGGTTATCGATCACCTGATCGGCGATGGCGTAGCCCAAACCTGTAGTACTCAGCTCCGCCACCATGGCCGCCGTAGTATCGTCACTCAGGCGAGTGGCGCCAATGCCCACCTCAAAGGGTGCGACCCTAAAGATGGGATAGGCGCGGAAGGCCTGACGAGTATCGCTACTGTCTGGTCGATCGACCAGTTTAATGGGTGCATCCGGCCCCCCCACCTGAGACCAGTTGGTGATTTCTCCCCGGAAGATTTTGGCGAACTGCTCCACGGTCAAACTCCCGGAGAAGGGATTCTCCGGCCCAACCACCAGGGCAATCTTGTGACGGGATAGGGGAACCTTTTGGAGCCCAGCCTGGGCTTCCTCCTCCGTCAGGGAACGGCCAATGGCCGCCAGGTCGGCCTCCCCGTCAATGACCGATTTCACAGCCTGATCGGAGTCAGTGTAATCCACCTTCAGGTCGGTATTGGCAAATTGACCGGAAAAGCGAGACTGCAGAGCTTCGTTAATCGGTCGCATGGCTTCTGAACTCTGGATAGTCAACCGGCTGCCAGGCTCAAGCTCAGTGGGGATATTCACCCCTTCCAGGGGATTGACAGATTGGGCCCGCAGGTCGAACTTAGGTTCTAAGGCCAAAGACAGGGCGAAAACCGTTGGCACGGTGGCCGCCAGCACCAGGGATCGCCGCAAAACGCCAGCCGTAGTATTGGAATGGAACATAAGCAAGCACCGATTAAGTATGAGCAGGACGGTTTCAGAGGTAGGGGGATAGGACTGGGCATCAACTTAAAAGCTAGGCGTCAGCTGTCAACAGCCAGCACTAACCTTACTATTAGAGCAGAACCCAAGTCAGAAGAGAAGGAAAGCGTAAGTCGTATGCCATGGTTTCCCGTTGAGGATGGTAGACCAGAAACATAAGGAACTGATAAACGCTCTCCAGGAGGTAGAATGGTAACGTTATGGGGCCAGAATTCCCTTTATCTGGAGGAATGATCGGTGCCTCAGTTCAGGCTGGCTCAGCCCTCTCCCACCCCTAGGGACGGGCCACGTCAAAGGTATTGCACTGGGCCAGATCGCCGGTTTCGATGCCGCGATAAAACCAGGTGGCCCGCTGTTTGGCTGAACCGTGGGTAAAGGAGTCGGGAGTAACATAGCCCTGGGCCTGCATTTGTAGGCGATCATCCCCAATCTGACTGGCCGCATTCAGAGCCTCCTCAATATCCCCCTCCTCAAGCACATTTCTAGCCAGTTGGGCCTGGTGAGCCCAAACCCCAGCCAGGCAGTCGGCCTGTAGCTCTAAACGGACGGACAGGTCATTGGCATCGGCGGGTCTTACCCGCTGCTGCATCTGCCTCACTTGGTCAGAAATACCCAAGAGATTCTGCACGTGGTGACCAATTTCGTGGGCTACCACGTAGGCTTGGGCAAAGTCTCCAGGGGCCTGATGCCGCTTTTTCAAGTCCTCAAAAAAGTTCAGATCCAGGTAAACCTTTTGATCCGCAGGACAGTAGAAGGGCCCCATGGCCGCCTTGCCTAACCCACAGGCCGACTGGGTGGCCCCTGTGTAGAGCACCAGGTTGGGCTCACGGTAGGGGGCCCCTAGCTTAGATTGAAAGATAGCTTGCCAGGTATCCTCCGTATCCGCCAGCACCGTAGCCATAAAATCAGCGGTCGCGTCTGAGCTGGCGGGAGATACCTGGGCATAACCGCCATAGCTGCCTGGGCTAGTCCCCGATTGCAGCACGACCGTCGGATCACCCCCCAACAAGGCTACGACTAGGGCCAGAATGATGGCCCCCAGGCCGCCCACCGCCATCCCGCCGCTGGGCATACCGCGTCGGTCCTCCACGTTGACACTACGACGTCCTGACTGCCATCGCATAGGTACTCCTCCTCGAAAAGGTTAAGACTTTGCCTAAGATATAGCGGTTTTCGATAGAGTGAGACACGTCATTGCTCAGTCCTACCCCCCAGCGTCTGGCTGTGTAAGTTTGACGCTGTCCCCCCCCCTTGGCAAGGCTACGGTGTACACATAAGTCGGGTCTGACTTCGTTTGAGTCCTTTGCGTCCCCAAAATCCCCCAATTCTGGTGGATTTTGAAGGGTTCGGCTCCCCCGGAATTGGGGGCTGGGGGGCAGTTTGTCGCTGATTGGGT
>JBEIGU010000051.1:0-24136 GCA_040381765.1 Leptolyngbya sp. | reverse complement strand
GTAGTCATTGGCTCCCTTGGCGGCGATCGATAACCGGAAACAAGGAGCTGAAAACCAGTCATCAAAGGCTTTTCAGCGCCACCGCTGGGGTGAGCATGATCACCTGTTGACTATCCACAATAAAGCCGGAAATACCGTAATCGCTCAGCACCGTCAGGGTGGATACCGCCCCCTCCACGGCGGGGCTGTAGGCAATCAACAGGTAGGCGCGTTGCCGATAGACCGCCAGACCCACCGCCTGCCCCACCTGGCGTTGAATCGCCTCGGCCAGCTCCGGCTGGTACTGGTAGTCCACCAGGACGGCGTAGCCCGGGCCCAGGGCTTGGGGGGCGTAGGCCAGGGCAGGGGAATTTACCGCTGGGGCCGGGGTGGTCGGGGTTGACCCAGAGCCGGCGGTAGCGGTGGGGGCCGGGGTGGGCTCCGGGCCAGGGGTAGTGGTGGGGGCAGCCGGACGGGCCACAAAGGCCTGCAGGCCCTCCACCTCGGTCATGTACTGGGCCCAGGCATTGGCGTTCTCCAGGTTGCTGAAGCCGCCGGCCCTGACCACCGTATCATTTAGGTAATCACACACCATCACCGTGCTGCTGGCCGGCAGCAACTGCTGCACCCGCTGTCGCTCCGGCTCGGTATTGCCCCGCACCAACAACAGGTACTCGTTGTTCTGGGGGGGAGGGCAGGGGGGAAAGGCGGCCGCCCCTGGCGGCATCACCCCCAGCCCAGCGCTGACCAAACCCCCACCGAGCACCCCCAACCACCCCAGTTGGCGTGAACGCCGTCTCTTCGCAGCAGAATCGCCCCTAGCCTGATCAGACCCTTTTACCATTGCCTGTCTTACCTGCCAAATCTGCCAGCGATTGTAGCCTAAACCACCCGGCTTAACACCCGGCCCAGCCCTAAAATCCTTTCCCGGGTAGCGGCCAGCCTAACCCCGCAGCTGAAATTCATCAAACTTAACCACCGCTGACTGGGGTTGGCGGGTGTCAAAGTAGTAGCTACTCACCACTCCCTCGGGTAGGGAGAGCAGGCTAAAGGCGGTCAGGTCATTGCTGGCCAGGTAGGGGAGGGGCCGGCCCTGGCTATCCTGCTGGGGAGATACCAGGCTAGGGAGCACCGGTTCCAGACCGTTGGGATCCCCCTGGGCAACATAGTCCTGGGGGTTACCGTGGTCAGGCCCGGGCACCGGGCGGGACTGATCTCGCCAGAAGGCGCCGTAGGAATTGCCCACATTGGAGGTTTCCAGGTAGTGGGTGCCACTGGGGGATAGAAAGCGGTTCCACAGGTGGGAATGGCCGTAGAACACCAGATCTACCCCGGCGGACTCCAGCAGGGGAACTAGATCCCGGGCAATCTGGTCCTGGGCGATGGGGTAGTCGTAGTAGACCTCCCGCAGGCGGCCATCGCCGTCGCGATCGTAGCGGGGCACCGGATCGGTGAAGGGGGGCACAATGTTATCCCCCAGGGTATGGGGGGGATGGTGCAGCATTACCACCCGATAGCAGGCCTGACGAAAGGCGGGACTGGCCAGTTCCTGGGTCAACCACCGGTACTGCAGGCTATCTGGGGCGATGGATTCAAAAATGTGCTGACCGTAGCCCCAGGTGGCCGGGGTGGCCAGGTCTGACTCTCGCTCTTGATAGCGGCCCTGCACCGTGGCCTGCCGTTGGTAGGGCCGCCAGATTTGGGTGACGTAGAGGCTGACCAGGCGCACCTCCCCCAGGGTAGTGGCGTAGTAGCGGGAGGTCTGCTCCGGGCGATCGGGGTTAGGCACGGCGGTCTGGGGCAGGGTAAAAAGTTCTTCGTAGGTGTCGCTGTTGAAGGAGTTGTCGATGATCCAGCGCCGCCGCAGGTCGCCATCGCCGCTGGGGTTAAACAGGTCGGCCCGGGTCTCGTAGTCCTGTAGGGCCACCGATCGGGGCCGGGGGCTATTAAATTGTTCCTTCAGGGGGGCGGTGTGGGAGAAGCGGCCCATCACCTCATGGTTACCCAGGGCGGGAAAGAGGGGGGCATGTTGGATAATTTCACCGCCCCGGTAGTCAGTGGTGCGTCCGCCCCGCTCCAGGGGGTAGTGGGCTCGCCCCTGGAGGCAGGGGAAAAAGGCATTCCCCCGGCTATCGTCAAACCATTCGGAGGCCCGATCTGGGACGTTGACCAGGTCCCCCGCCAGGAATACGGCGTCAACCCGGCCCAGGGTTTCCTCCACCTTCTGCAGGTTGGCGGCGGTCATGGGCATGGTTTGGTGGTCTGAGGTGAGCAGCACCCGCCAGGGTTGGCCCGCCTGGGGGGCGGGGGCCAGGCTAAACAGGGGGCTGTAGAGGGGGCGGCCCTCGGGGGGGGTACTCCTCACCTGGTAGGGCACCCGCTGACCCGGGGTGAGCCCCTCGACCCGGGCCTGGTGACGCCAGATGGGCCGGGTTACGGTGCCGGTTAGATCGGCAAAGTTGGGATGGTTGAGCTGGGAGTCGGCATCTTCGCGGCTGCGACTCAGGGGCCGGCTAGTGGCCATCACCTGGTGGGGAAGGGGGGGCTGCTGGCCAGGGTCACCCCAGTAGACGCTGTGATCCCGACCTTCAAACTCGGTAAACCAAACCACCACCACTGAGGTGGGGGTGGGGTCCTGTAGGAAGGGATCGGTTAGGAACTGGCTGGACATCACCGCTGGTCTCTTGGCTAGGGGGGCAGAGGGGGGCGGCTCTGACTGGATCAACAGGGCCAGGGCCAGCAGTACCACCAGGGCGCTGATTCCCAGGGTTAGGTCCTGACGGGTGATCATGCGCTCATCCCTTAGGGGTGCCCCTCTGGGGGTTGCGATCGCCCCTCAACCCAGGACCTCATACCAGGGTAAGACCCTGGGGTGATCGGCAGGTTAAGGACTGATAAACCAGGGTAAGAAGTTATCCCACCCCACAGGTAGCGATTTGAAACCGGCTTGCTAAAATAGGGCCTGTATAGAGTTCGGTCCTGTGCCATGCGATCGCTACTACTTGTTCTGGCTCTAGGCCTCGCCCTGGTGGGCTTTCCCCGCCAGGCCTGGGCCCATCAGGTGGAGACCAACTATATTATGGGCTCCCAACTGCAATTTCAATCCCACTTTAGCACCGGCGAGCCCTTTGCCGGCGCCCGGGTGACCATCTACGCCCCCAACCAACCCGACCAGCCCTGGCAGACCCTGACCACCGACAGCCAGGGGCAGTTTTCCTTTCTCCCCGATCGCACCATACCGGGCAATTGGGAGGTCCGAATTGAGGATGAAAACCAAGGTCACGCCGACTACTGGACAGTCCCCGTGGATGGTCAGGGGGTTGTGGAGGAGGGCATCGTACTTGACGCCACCCACGACCAGCACTACCTGACCGCCTCTCTGGTTGCCCCCCTGATTACCACCACCGTCGCCGCCCTGGGTTGGGCCCTGTTAAAACGGCGACGTCCTCAGGTCTAGGCCAGGGTTTCGGGGCAGTAACCCAGCCCCATGACAAACTGGCGACGAAAGGCCTCAATGTCTTCTCGATCGGGTTTGCCGTGGGACACCACCGCCACCTGGTAGCGCCGCATCACCTCCACTGGCGATTGGCCCATTTCCAGCCCCCACAGGGCCATCCGCACCCGCATACCAGGTTCGTGGGCTACCCCCAGTTCATTCAGGTAGGCTCGCAGATCCCCCGCCACTGCCTCACCCAGGCTGGGGGACATCTTGATGCGCAGCACCCAGCCATCGATCTGATGGATCACGGTCATAAACAGCAGGGGTAGGCGGGGGTTGGCCAGCAGGTGCTCCACCACCCGCAGGGTTAGACTCGCATTGGCCAGATAGTAGATATATTCCATGGCAAACCTTTAGACCTTGACCTTGAAAGCAGATGCTACAGTTCTTATTGTCATGGCTCTGCCCTTAAAGAGTTAGGGGCATTCCCCGGGTTCACCCTGGGTGTATCCACCCAATCTCAAGTTTCCCCCTGTTTATGGCCGATCCCTCCTCCCCAGACCACTCCCTGGCCGCTTACCAGTACACCCTGCCCCCTGAGTTGATCGCCCAGGCCCCTGTCACCCCCAGAGATGCCTCCCGACTGCTGGTGGTGCAGGGGGCGGATCATCACCACCATCGACATTTCTATCACCTGCCGGAACTGCTCAACCCCGGGGACCTGTTGGTGCTGAATAACACCCGGGTGATCCCCGCCCGTCTGATCGGCCAAAAACCCTCCGGGGGAACGGTGGAGGTGCTGTTGCTGGAGCCCCGGGATAGCGATCAATGGCTAGCCCTGGTACGGCCAGGGCGGCGCCTCAAACCAGGGGCCGTCATCCAGTTTGGCCCCCCTGACCAACCCGGCGACCTATGGGCGGAGGTGATCGATCAGGACCCCGATACCAGCGGCCGCTTGCTGCAGTTTCACACCAGGGACAATCAACCCCTCTACCCTCTGCTGGAGCAACTGGGCCAGATTCCCCTGCCCCCCTACATTACCGGCAGCCCCGATCCGGATCGCTACCAAACCATCTACGCTGAGGTACCGGGGGCCGTGGCCGCCCCCACCGCCGGTCTCCACTTCACCGATCTCCTGTTTGCCGCCCTCAACCAACGGGGCATCGAGCGCTGCTATCTGACCCTGCACGTGGGGGTGGGCACCTTTCGCCCCATTGCTACGGATAACGTTTTGGACCATACCATGCACGGGGAGTGGGTGGAGGTACCGGCCGCCACCGTCGATCTGATCCAGGCCACCCAAGCCCGGGGGAATCGGGTGATCGCGGTGGGCACCACGGTGGTGCGGGCCCTGGAGGGAGCGGCCCAGGCCGGCCAGTTGCAACCCTGGCGGGGGCAGGTCAACCTCTACATCTATCCTGGTTACCGATTCCGAGTGATTGACGGGTTAATTACCAACTTTCACCTACCCGGTTCCAGCCTGCTGCTGTTGGTCAGCGCCCTGATCGGCCGTCAACGCCTCCTTGACCTCTACCAGGAAGCCATTCAGCAGGGCTATCGGTTCTATTCCTTTGGGGATGCCATGGTAATTTTGCCCCAGACCAGTCGACCCAGGGGGAGGGATGATCATCTCCCCTAGCGCAAGGGTGACTTGGCGGGTACCCCCACGGTTCGGGGATAGCGGTCGGGGGTAGGGCTGACCTTGCTGAGCAGGATGTTATGGCGCAGGGCGCCGGTCAGGGGAGTGGTGCTGGCTTGCACTGCGGCGATCTCGCCCCCCAGGCCGGGCAGTATGGCCGCCAGGCTAGCTTCTTCCGCCCGAGACCACTGCCCCCGGTAAAGCACCGCCTGCCCCCCCAGCTTGAGCAGGGGTAGGGCATACTCGGCGCTGGTGTTGGCCCCGGCGATCGCCCGCAGCAAGGCTAAATCGTAGGTTTCCCGCTGGTCTGGTTGGTGAGCCAGGGCTTCTACCCGTTGGGCTCGGGCGACCACGTTGCTAAGCCCCAGGGACTGGTAGAGGTCGGTCAGGGCGGCAATTTTCTTTTGGGTGGCATCCAACAGGGTGATAGACCATTGCGGGAACACCAGGGCCACCGGTAACCCTGGGAAGCCACCCCCCGTGCCAATATCAATCACTCGCTGGGGAGAGGAGAAGGGCACCGTCAGCCAGGCCCCTACCCCCTGTAGGGAATCCCACAGGTGTTTCTCCCAAAAATCCTCAGGGGCGGTGATACGGGTCAGATTAAGCTGCTGATTGGCCGGCTGAAGGGCATCGTAGAGGGCTTGAAAGTGCTGCAGGAGTCGAGTATCTGGTTGCCAGTTGAGGCTGGCCTGCCAGTGGTCAGGGTAGTGGGGTAGGGTCGCCATGCGATCGCTAGGGCCTCAGGGAGCGGGGGTCAGAAGGCCGTGGCTGAGCTGCCAGCGCCGATCCGCCAGAGCTGCCAGCTCCTCCGCATCATGGGACACCACCAGCAAGGTCCATCGTTGCTTGAGTTCCTGGATCAGGCGAATAATCTGCTGACGCATGGACCAGTCGAGTCCGGCGGTGGGTTCATCCAGCAGTAGCAGGTAGGGCTTGCGGATCAATTGTACCGCCAGGGCCAGGCGGCGCTGTTGGCCGCCACTGAGGGCATGGGGCAGGGCCTGGGGAGACAGGTGGTCGAGGCCCACGGCCGCCAGCGCCTGGTCCAAGTGTTGGCGCTCTAGTTCTGGGTGACCCAGCCGCAGCTCCTCCAAAATTGTCTGACCACAGAAGTGACGTTCGGGAAATTGAAACACTAACCCGGCTAATTGCCTAAGAGATTCGGGGTCGAGAATTTGCTCGCGCCACTGGATCGTACCCGCCGTAGGCCGGGCCAACCCCGCCATCAGTTCCAGCAGGGTACTTTTACCCGAACCACTAGGTCCATAGATCACCCCTAACTGCTGGGATCCCAACTCCAGGGAAACCTGGTCTAAAATGGCCTGGGGGCTGGCCGGGGGGTGGTAAGATACTTGACGTAGATAAAGCATGCCATTGATCAGGGCGGCTGTCTAATCAGGCCTCTTACTATAGCGCGTCAGGGTCGTGGGCAACCAGAGTGCATAGACTCAAGATTGTGCTGGGCCCCAAGCATCTTCAGTATGTAAGCCTAACCTATATGTAAATCTAATCTATGGAATGGCATAGGAGCGACGCTCAAAGTCTCCGGCTAATTGATCAGGAAATGGTCGACCACGACTTTTCGCCAGCGGAGTACGAAGTTATTAGGCGAGTCATTTATGCTACGGGGGACTTTGACTACGGCGCCTGTCTGTATTTTTCACCCCAGGCCCTGGCAGCGGGTGCTGCAGCCCTGGCGGCCCGCACCACCATTGTGGTGGATGTGCCCATGGTCCAGGTGGGGATTACCCCCATCCTCCAGGGCTGCTTTGCCAACCCGGTGTACTGCAGCATGGATGCCCTCACCCGTCCCCAACGGGGCAAAAGTCAAACCGCCTGGGGAATGGAAACCCTGGCCCAGCGCTACCCTGAAGCCATCTTTGTGGTGGGCACAGCAGAGCCAGCCCTGGCGGATCTGGTGGACCTGATTGAGCAGGGTGAGATCCAGCCCGCCCTGGTAGTGGCTACCCCGGCCGCTTTTCTAGACGGGGATGACCTCAAAAGACGGCTGCGGCTTACCTCAGTGGCCCAGGTAACGGTGGCGGGTAGTAAGGGGGGAGCTACGGTGGCTACAGCAATTATGGAAGGCTTGATAGATCTAGCCTGGCAAGCCTACCACCAGGAGGCGCCCTCTATGTAATCAAGATGGGTTGCTCAAGGTTGGGTGAGGGACGATAGTGGCCTCCCTAGGAGGGCGGGCAACTCCGATTCTCCACTGCTCCATCGGGCATGATAGTTCGACACAGCACAGCCTGGCTACGATTTACCCCCCTCAAGTTAGCTCCCTTCAGATTAGCTCCCTTCAGGTTGGCCTGGCCCAGGGTTACGCTCAACATAATGGCATTTTCCAAGTTAGCATCCTCCAGGTTAGCGTCCTCCAGGTTAGCCTGGGTCATTTCGGCACCGGTTAAATTAGCGCCGGACAGGTTAGCCTTCAGCAGGTTGGCTCCATTTAACTGGGCCTGGGTAAGGTTAGCTCCGCTTAAATTGGCTGCCTCCAGATCGCTAAGCATTAAGTTGGCCTCCTGGAGATTGGCACCGGCCAGGTTGGCGTTGGTCAGTACGGCAATTTTCAGATTGGCATGGGCTAGATCGAGGTTCTCCAAAGGAGCCTGATTGAGAATACACACGGGACATTCATTGGTATCTAACAGCTTTTGCACATCGTCAGCGATGGCAGCGTTGGCGGTACCGCTGCTCAGGCACCATAGCACCACCACCGTTGTTAAAACTACCCACAGCCGCTTCATGAGCTCTATCCTAAGAAAAGTTAAATAATAACTATTGTCCCACCCAACGGGAGGACTGGGGCCAATTGCCTAACCAAAATTGAGTTGATTCGGGGTGGGGTTGGCAGGGCGGCCAGAATTTTAGAAGTTCAGGTTGGGGCGGCGGTAGGGGTAATCCCTGGGCTAGGCAGAGATGCTCGAGGGCCTGGTAAAACCCTGGGCCATGGCCAGGGGTTTGGGCGATAGCATGGGCCAATTCATGGGCAACTAAGTGGGTCAAATCCCTGGGATCTACCCGTCCCGGATCAACGATCAGGGTGGTGGGCACCACTGCCATGTTGCAAAACCCATCGATCCGCAGGTGGGGGGCTAGGGGAGCCGCCAAGATTTGTACCGATCGCCGATGGTGGTTGGGCCAGCAGCTGATCAGGTCGGCCAGCAGCAAAGTCAGTTCCTGGTTGATAGCCTGGATACGGGAGCCAAGGGCAACGAGCATCGCCAACTCGGTTTGACTGATGGCGGTAAGGGTTACCCAATCGCAGCCGGGCAAGAGCCGACGTACCCAGGCCAGGTACCGGCTGGCGCGGCCTATGGGATCGGCCTCTGGCCAGGGGTAACCGCTAGCTTCAATGCACCCGTCAGTCACCCCTAGGCCGCTTGGCGAACTAGGGGTCGTCGCCCCAGGTGACTCAGAATATTCAGGGTGGGTTGGGCCTGGTTAAGGATATAAAAGTGGAAACCTGGAGCCCCCAGGACTATAAGTTTTTCACAGAGTTGAGCCACAACTTCGGCGCCAAAGGCTTGCAGGCTGGCATCATCTCCCTGATAGTCCAACAACCGTTTCTCAATCCAACGGGGGATCTCGGCGCCACAGCGAGCACTAAAGCGCACCAGGCGATCATGGTTGGTGATGGGCATAATGCCAGGATAGATGGGAATGGTAACACCCTGTTGCTGGCAACGATGGAGGAAGTCTTCGTAGGCGTCGGGGTTATAAAAATATTGGGTGATGGCGGCACTGGCCCCCGCCTCGACCTTGCGCTTAAAGTTGATCAGGTCCTGCTGAGCATTACTGGCCTCGGGATGGACCTCCGGGTAAGCGGCCACCACCAGCTCGAAGGTGTCACCGTAATGCTGCCGAATAAAGCTGACTAACTGATCGGCGTAGTGAAATTCCTTGGCGATGTCCTCCACCTCCTGGGGCAGATCTCCCCGCAGGGCCACAATCCGATTAATGCCAGCGGCTTTGTAGATATCCAGGAGTTGCTTGAGGGACTCGCTGGTATCCCCAATGCAGGAGAGGTGGGGGACCGCTGGAATGCCAGCTCGCTGGTGAAAGGTGGTGACAATCTGGCGAGTGCGATCGCGGGTCGATCCCCCCGCCCCGTAGGTAATCGAAAAGAACCGGGGGCCGTAGGGCAGTAGCCGGTCATGCTGAACCATCAGCTGACTAATGCCATCTTCGCCCTTCGGCGGAAAGAACTCAAAGCTAATGGGCAGGGTGTTAATGGTCATAACTATAGGGGTTTTACTAGGGTTGGCGACAATCACCTAATCTGGCGCCTAGCCTGGGCCAGGCCAAGGGACAGGGCCCAGGGGGTTCAGTAGTCCCCTGGGCCCTGTTCAAGGCTCTTAGTACTTGTAGCTCTCGGGCTTGAAGGGGCCACTCAGGGGAACGTTGATGTACTTGGCCTGGGGTTCGGTGAGTTGGGTGATCACACCGCCGAAGCCCTCCACCATGTAACGGGCCACCTCTTCGTCCAGGTGCTTGGGCAGCACCTCAACGGTCAAGGCCCTGGCCTTAGCCTCAGGAGCGAGGTTGGCGAACTGGCGCTCGTACAGGAACATCTGGGCGAGCACCTGGTTAGCAAAGGATCCATCCATAATCCGGGAGGGGTGGCCGGTGGCATTACCCAGGTTAACCAGGCGCCCTTCCGACAGCAGGATCAGGTAATCCTGAGGATCATCACTGCGATAAACCTGGTGCACCTGGGGCTTCACCTCTTCCCACCGCCAGTTTTGACGCATGTAGGCGGTGTCAATTTCGTTGTCAAAGTGACCGATGTTACACACCACCGCGCCTCGCTTCAGGCAATTCAGCATGTTGGCATCACAGACGTTGAGGTTACCGGTGGCGGTCACCAACAGATCGGTGGTAACCAGCAGTTCCCGATTAACACTGGCCAGGGTGCCGTCGTTTTGACCGTTCAGGTAGGGGGACACCACCTCGTAGCCATCCATACAGGCCTGCATGGCGCAGATCGGATCGACTTCAGTCACCTTAACAATCATCCCTTCCTGGCGCAGGGAGGCCGCCGAGCCCTTGCCCACATCCCCATAACCGATCACCAGGGCCTTCTTGCCGGCCATCAGGTGGTCTACACCGCGCTTAATGGCATCGTTAAGACTATGACGGCAACCATACTTATTGTCGTTTTTAGCCTTGGTAACGGAGTCGTTAACGTTGATGGCGGGAATTTTTAGCTCGCCACTCTCCAGCATTTCGTAGAGGCGGTGGACACCGGTGGTAGTTTCCTCGGTAACGCCGTTGATCCGTGCCAGCATTTCAGGGTACTTCTCGTGAATGTAGCCGGTCAGGTCACCGCCATCATCCAAAATCATATTGGCCTCCCAGAGCTGGCCATTGGGCAGCCGGCAGGTTTTCTCTAAACACCACCAGTACTCCTCCTCAGTTTCCCCCTTCCAGGCAAACACCGGCACCCCCGCTGCGGCGATTGCCGCCGCAGCGTGGTCCTGGGTGGAAAAGATATTGCAGGAGGACCAGCGCACCTCGGCCCCCAGTTCCTGTAGGGTTTCGATCAGTACGGCGGTTTGAATAGTCATGTGAATACAGCCCAGGATCTTGGCACCCTGCAGGGGCCTGGCCTGGCTGTACTTAGCCCGAATTGTCATCAGGGCAGGCATTTCACTCTCCGCAATGGCAATTTCCTTGCGGCCCCAGTCAGCCAGGTTAATATCGGCAACTTTGTAGTCTTGGGCAATTAGGGTAGCAGTCATGGATTTATGGATTTTAAGGATTAATTAGGATCAAGAAAAACAGGCGAACACAAGCGATGCAATGTATCAGGCGGAGTTGAACCAGAGCTGAGCCCTGGCCCAATTTCCCCTGACATCTATACTGAAACTTTATCTAGACAGCCGCCTTGAGGGCGGTTGCCTTGTCGGTTTGCTCCCAGGTGAAATCTGGCAACTCACGGCCAAAGTGACCGTAGGCCGCAGTTTGACGGTAGATGGGGCGACGCAGGTTAAGCATATCGATCAGACCCTGGGGCCGGAGGTCAAAGTGATCCCTCACCAGGGAGACCACCCGCTCGTCGGAGAGCTTACCGGTGCCGAAGGTGTTGATGGAGATGGAGGTGGGCTCGGCCACACCGATAGCGTAGGACACTTGAATCTCGCAGCGATCGGCTAAACCCGCCGCTACGATATTCTTAGCGACATAACGACCAGCATAGGCCGCTGAGCGGTCTACCTTGGAGGGATCCTTACCTGAGAAGGCCCCGCCACCGTGGCGAGCCATGCCACCGTAGGTATCAACGATAATCTTACGACCGGTCAGGCCGCAGTCCCCCACCGGACCACCGATAATGAACTGACCGGTGGGATTAATGTGGTATTGGGTACCCGCATGGAGCCAGGCATTGGGTAGTACGGGCTTGATGATTTCCTCCATCACCGCCTCTCGAATGTCGGCCTGGCTAATGTCAGCATCGTGCTGGGTCGAAAGTACCACCGCATCCACCGCCACTGGTTTGCCATCTTCGTAGCGCAGGGTAACCTGGCTCTTGGCATCGGGCCGCAACCAGGGCAGTACCCGGTGCTTGCGCAGATAGGCTTGCCGCTCTACTAACCGGTGAGAATAGTAGATAGGTGCCGGCATCAGGGTCTCGGTCTCATTAGTGGCATAACCAAACATCAAACCCTGGTCGCCCGCTCCCAGGTCTTTGTTGTCAGCTTCATCCACCCCCATGGCAATATCCGCCGACTGCTTGCCAATGGCGTTGAGGACGGCGCAGGAGGCGCCGTCAAAACCAATGTCGGAGCTGTTGTAACCAATGTCAAGAATCACATTTCGGACAATGTCCTCGAGATCGACATAGGTACTTGTACGAACTTCCCCGGCAACCACCGCCATGCCAGTCTTAACCAGGGTTTCCACCGCCACCCGAGCCTGTTTGTCTTCACCCAGAATGGCATCTAAAACGGCGTCCGATATCTGATCAGCCATCTTATCTGGATGTCCCTCAGAGACTGACTCCGACGTAAAAATATTGTATTCACTCATGGTTAAGATTACCTATTGCTAGTTTCAAGTATGCAATGTACTAAGGGTGAACCGCATCCGTCTATAGTTTTTAATTTTCTCTTGATTGTAAAGATATTGCAATAATTTGTCTCCCCCTTAACTGTAAAAATATTCTGGTTTCAGCCGAAAATTCATGGCTAATCAATCAGAGGCTATTCATCACCTCTCTGATCGCCCCTCGCAATGGACTTTTTGGCTCAATACCCTTTCCACCGCTAGGCCTAACTCCAATTGGCCCCAGTTGCGATAAAGATGAGCCGCAATGGCACAGCCCCCAGCCCCAACCCCTTCCTTGACAAATCCCTGTTCATAGGCACGCAGGGCAGCAAACCTGGAGTTTTGAAAGGATAACTGGGTGGCCATCAGGCAAGCTTGGCTCAACTGAGCTAGACCGATGGTATCGCCGCTGGGGTCCTCCGCTACCCAGCGGGTGGTACCCACCACCACCCGATCGGGTCGCCAGAAAACGGCTTCGGTTTCTGCCAAGGCCGTCATCAGGCTGTACACCGCTAGCATTTGGGTGCCGCCAGCCAGCATCACCGGCTGATCACGACTAGCCGCCATGGCCATGCCGGCCACCAGGGGTTGCATGGGGTCACCGATCGCCGCCACCGCCGCCAACGGCTGGAGTGGCGGGTCACCGGCCTGCCAGCCGACCCGCCCTAACCCCTGTAGCACCACCTGCTGCTTTTGAGCGTGGTTACAGATTGGGTGACTACTATTCACCCGTCCCAGGGCATCAAGGCCCAGGGCGGTGAGCAGGGCCAGGGCGGTGGTGGTGCCCCCCACCACACACTCTGCTAGCAATAGATAGCCTTCGTCGCCGGCCGCCAGTTGGCTTCCCCAGTGCAGACCGGCGTGCCACAGTTGCTGGACTTGCTCGAGGGGCATGGCCCGCCCGGTGGTCAGGCATTGGGCGGGCTGGGTGCCCAGGCTGAGGTGGGGCACCGGCGGGGCCTGGGGAAGGCCAGCGTTGATCAGTCGCAGGGGGATGGCCAGTTCGCTGATAATTGCTCGGCTAATCAGGGCTGGTGAGGCCCCCGCCTGCAGGGGAGGTAGGGGAAAGTGGGGCTGGGGAAGGGGCCCATAGGCCAGAAACTCAGCATCGGCTAGGGCGGTGTAGGCCCGATCGGCGGGGGTGGCGCCCGCCGCCGAAATCCCCGGCAGTAAACCAGTTGCGGTAAAGCCCAGGGTTAATACCATCAGGGGACATTGCCCAACCACCTGCCGTTGCCAGGCCAGGCCCTGTTCCAGTTGGCTATAGATGCGGATCATCGAGCAAACTTTGTACCCAGCCGGGGGGCTCGGGCAAACGCATCCCTAATCGTTCAAACAGTAGCCAGGCGGCCAGATGCACCGTGAACAGGTAGACCCCATTGCTCAATAACACCATGGCCAGGGCTAGCAGTTGAACCCCCTCCACATTAGCCTGACTCAGTACCCCCACTGACAACACCCCCAAGTTCACCAACTTGTCTAGCCCCCAATTCAACATCTGAGTCACCTGGGTGGTGAGGTACACCCAGAGGTCTTCCCCCAGTAGAATCGACATCAGCCACAGACGAAAGAAAAACCCCAGGGACCCCAACAGGGTGCCCAGGGCGATCGATCCATACCAGTGGGTCTGGCGTCGCCAGTTAAACCCCAGCTGTACCCCCATTAGGGCGTAGGGCATGAGAAATAAAAGACTACGGGGGGGGCCCATCAACACCGCCAACAGCAACCCCGCCACCAGGGCGGACATCCAAGCCGCCCTCGGTCCCCAGCGGAGGTAAACCAGGGCCATGGGTAGGGGAAAAAAGATGCGCAGAATTGGCCCCGGGGGGAAATAGGTATTGACTAGCCAGATCAGGGCGGCGGTACTGGCTAGAAAGGCAGTTTCCACCAGGGCTACGGGCCCAGTCCGGGGGCCGCTAGGCACCCCTAGCCCCATGCCCTGGGGGGCGCTGGCATTAACAACCACCTGGTCCAGGTAGGTTTCTACTGATTCAAGCTCCAGGGGATCGGCGGCCTGCCCCATCGGTAAGGGGCCTGGCGACGACGAGTGGCCCGGCTCAGGCGGAGGGGGGGGAGAATTAGCCATGGGGGTTAAACCAACAACTGCTCCAGGGCATCGATGTCAGGCAGTACCATGGCCTCCTTCTCCCGGATAAGCAGGCCCTTCTTTTCTAACTTGCTAATCACCCGGGTGACCGTTTCCCGAGCTAGGCCACTGAGGCTGCTTAGTTCCCGGTGGGGTAAATTGGGGATTTCAATTCCCCCCGAGCCGGTTTTGCCCTGACCGTCCGCCAGAAACAGCAACACGTCGGCCACCCGGGAGGTACTGTCAGATTCCCGGAGGCGCAGCCGACGGTTGACCTGGCGCAGCCGACGGGCCATCAACTGGGCGAGATGGATGCCGGCCAGGGGTTCGCTATTGAGGAGCTTGACAAAATCCGTGGCAGGAATGCTGCTGATCACGGTGGGCACCAGGGTAATTACATCGGTGGATCGGGGAATTTCCTCCAGGGGGGCCATTTCCCCAAATAGCTCCCCTCGACCCAAAATGTTGAGAGTGACTTCCTTGCCGTCAAGATTGTAGGTGCGAATCTTGACCCAGCCCTCAAGAATAAAGTAAACCGAGCTGCCCCAGTCATTCTCTAGCAGGATCACCTGGTTAGCGGGATGACTGCGGGAAACCACTTGACTAATGGCTTGGGTGACCACCGACTCTGGTAAATCTTTAAATAGAAAGGTCTGGCGAATCCGCTGCAGGTCACCCTGAGGATCTCGCTGGCTGTAATGTGGGTCCATTCATCTTCCTATCGCTAAAAAGCTTTCCTGGGGCAAAGTCGTCTGCCTAGATAGCCAATTTCCTGATGATGGTCATTTCTGTTTACCCTGATCTGTTTTACTTTGTAGGCCCTTAAGGCACAAGTGTATACCATAGTCCTAAGTTAGGGCCCAGGTCTACCGTAGGCCCTGGTCTCTTAGGCAACCAGGGCTAGCGAATGGCCCCCAGGGTATTTTTCCAGCTTAGCTCCTTGACCAGCATGCTGAGGGCTTTTTGATCGGTCTCACTAAATAGATCGCTCTCCGCCAACTCTGCCAGTACCTGCTGGGCTAGTTGGGCGGCAAATAGCCCCCCCGCCCGCAGCAGATGGCTGTAGTAGCTAAATTGGGACTGCCCGGTTGAGCTACGGTGGAAGTGATGCACCTGCCCCTGATCCATTTTGTAGACGGGGGTGTTGGCCGGCACCACCACCTTAGGAATGCCATGCACCCCGTAGCGATCGCCCGCTTCGCCCGCCAGAGTCCCCACCAACACCACCCCCAGCAGAGTTCGGGTCTCCTGCACCAGATCGGGGGTGAACAGGGGGTCGGGTTCACTGGAGAGGCGGGGGCCGTTGTTGAAGAAAAGGGGATTGAACAGCTGGGAATTATAAACTAACCCCACGGCCCAGTGGCGACTGTCGTTGTCAAAGCTAACAAACTGGCCAAAGCCGCAGTCCTCAGGACAGGGCGGGTGCGCCACATCCTGACCATCATCCACCTGCACCACATAGTCACAATGGGAGTTGGACTTTACCACCTTACCGAGACGGCAGCGGCTAAGCTGGGAGAATAGATCCATAGAACCCCGCAAGAACGCCGGTACTATTTTATCCAGATTACCTCGATGAGGCCAGAAATCCGATGGAATTAGCCAATTCACTCACCCCTCAGGCCTCTGACCAAAACTATATTCTGTTTGCCCAGCATGGCTGGGCTGATAATAATCAAATGATGCTAGCTCTGGCGGCGGATTTGGCGCCCCCCGCCGTGCGGGTGATTGCCCCCAGCCTCAACTATGGGATGACCTGGCTACGCATCACTCCGCTGATCGCCGAGGTGGAGCAATTGGCGGCGGCGGTGATCGAACAGCAGGCCCACCTGCCCCTCCGGATCATTGGCCACTCCATGGGGGGCCTGATCTGGCTAGAGGTGCTCCATCGCCACCGGCAGTGGTGGCCCAGGGTAGAGTCCCTGGTGTTACTCGCCTCCCCCGTGGGTGGCGCGGACCTGGGTCGGTTGGTGGATCCCTTCGGGTGGGGGGTGGGCATTGCCGCCGACCTGGGCCAGGATCGTCGCCCCCTGGCCACCGAGCTGGCCGCCGCCGTCAGGACCCTGGTGCTGGCTGGGGATGTGGATGGCGGGAGCGACGGCACCATTCCCGTGGAGAGTACCAAGGTGCCCGGAGCTGAGTTTCAGGTGTTGAAGGGCCTCAATCACCCTACCCTGCGCCACCATCCCCGGGTAGTGGAAGCGATTGCTGGGTTTTGGGCGGCAGAGACCCCGACCCAACCCCTCACCTCCTGTGACTTGATTGATTATCTGCGGCGGATACCGGGGATGACCGATGCCCACCGCCGGGGGTTTGACCAGGCCCAGCCCTACCTGACCAGCGCCGATGGTCTGAGTCTGCGGATCTGGCACCATCCCCTGGCCATTGACCATATTTACGTGGCCTCTGCCCAGGGGGATTGTCTCTACGCCGGCTACGTGGGTTGGCGACACCGTCAGGATTTATACCAGGCCCTGGCCGGGTTATCCCCGGTAGATCCGCCCAATCCTAGGGTTGAACCTGGCGGCTAGCTGCCAGGGCTTGGGCCAAATGGCCCTCATGCTGGGCCAGACAGGCCGCCGCCGGTGCTGCCTCCAGTTGCCCCAGGTGCATCATCAAGGCCAGTTTCACCTGCTGACCACTGCGATCTAATAAATCCATGGCGCCCTCCCGATCCAGGCCGGTCAGATCGGAGAGGATGCGGGTGGCGCGATCGCGTAGTTTACTATTGGTGACCGCCACGTCCACCATGCGGTTGCCATAGACCTTACCCAACCCCACCATCACCCCGGTGGAGAGGATATTCAAGGCCATCTTGGTGACCGTGCCGGCTTTGAGACGGGTGGAACCGGCCAGTACCTCAGGGCCCACCAGCAGGCGGATGTCAATATCGGCCAGGCCAGGCACCTGGTCAGCCGGCACACAGGCGATGAAGATGGTGATGGCCCCCCGCTGCTGGGCGGCCTCTAGGGCACCGTGGACGTAGGGGGTGGTGCCACCGGCGGTGATCCCCACCACCACATCGGCGGCGGTGATCCCGTGGTCGGCAATGGCGGCCTGGCCATCGGCAAATACGTCCTCCAGGCCTTCGGAGCTACGCACCAGAGCCGCTGCTCCCCCGGCCAGAATACCCTGCACCAGGTCGGGGGGGGTGCAAAAGGTGGGGGGGCACTCCGCCGCATCCAGCACCCCTAACCGGCCACTGGTGCCGGCCCCAATGTAGTAAAGCTGCCCCCCCTGCCCCAGGGCCTGGGTGGTGACGGCGATCGCCTGGGCCAGGGGTTGCCGAGCCGCCGCGATGGCGGCCAGGGTGTGGCGGTCCTCCTGGTTAAACAGATCTACCAACTGCAGAGGCGTCAATTGATCTAGATCGGTGCTGCGGGGGTTAGCCTGCTCCGTTAGCAGGTGACCCCGGTTATGGATGGTTGGATTTGGAGTACTCATGGGGAACCTAAAGTAGCCGTTCCAACTGGCGGCGCCAGCGGTCTAGTTCCTCATCGGAGAGAGCCTCCAGGGTGTCATCCTGACTGGAGACGGCCCGATCTCTGGAGTCTGGTGGCTGGCTGGGATCCCAGTCTAGTTGATCAACCGCCTGCTCTGGGGGCATGGCCAGGGTGCCGACAGGAACGATCTTACTCTGGTAGCCCGCCTGTTGACAAAACTCCTCAATGTCCTGCCGATCGATGGCTTCTACGGTCGCCTCCGGAAAGTCCTGGGCCTCCAACATCAGGGCAAAGCGGGTGGCATCGTCTTCGGCCTCAAACATCAACACCACGTCTTGATCCTCCACCTTCAGGCTGTGGATACCTTCATTTTCACTGCGGGCATTGAACAGCAGTACGTACACCACCATGGCTCGTTATTCCTAGCGCCAACCACTTGCCCCCTAATTGTAGCGGGGTAACGCCCCCCTTAACCCCAGGTCAGGTCCGCCGTCGGGGGAGCAATTCCTAAAAAACTAACATTTAAAAAAACTAACATTTTGCCCTTCTAACCGATAGCAGATCCCGATCTGTTCATTACACTATTCGAGTGTTCTATGTTTAGGGTGGCCCCGACGGCTATGGTTCCTTCCTCCCCTTCTCCGCCGCCACCCCGCTGGCCTCGCTGGTTGGCTCTTGGCATTGGCCTGGGGACCGGTTCCGCCCTACTGCTAGTGGGGACGGTGGCAGCCTGGCGGGGGTGGTTATGGGCCCGGGAGCAGGCCACCCCCTGGTTATCCACCTATCTTTCCGAGGAACTGGAACGGCCTGTGGAACTGGGGCCCCTGCAGTGGGTGGGGCCGACGGGGGTGCGCCTGGGGCCCAGTCGCCTACCCCCCACCGCCACCGATCCAGATTACCTGAGCCTGGCGGGGGTGGAGGTGCGGTTCAATCCCCTCGATTTATTACGTCGGAACCTGGCTTTGCAGATTACCCTCGATCGGGTAGATGCCTACCTGGAGCAAGATGCCACGGGACGGTGGCTAGACCTGGAACTGCCGGAGCGGCAACCTCAGGACCGCCCTCCCTGGCTGGAGGTGCGGGTGGGTCAGGTACAACTGCGGGATAGTCGTCTCACCCTGGCCCCGGAGGGCGGAGATCGCCCCCGGCCCGCCCCCGTGGTCATGGAAAAGATTAATGGCCAGGTTGCCATCAGCCCTCGACAAGTAGCCTCTGACCGGCCCCGACCGCCGCGCCTTGACCATCTGGATCTAGATCTGCAGGGCACCTCACCCCGAGGGGGGGCGGTACAGCTGGTGGGATCCCTGCAGTTACCCCTGACAACACCAGCGTCGCCGTCAGCGCCCCCCCCCCGGCCCCTGCTGGATACCCTAACCCAGGCCTACGACGGCTTCATCGGCCTCTGGTGGGGGCCGCCCCCTCCCCTCCTCGACGCCGATAGCGATGGATCGCGGCTGCAGGGTAAGCTCAACCTCCGGGCCCAGGCGGTGAAAATGGCGGACATCATTCCCCTGGTGGAGGCGACCTGGCAGCCTTTGCCCGTGGCTATCCCCCAGGGACAGGTGAGTGGTCAGGTGCAGGTGCAGTTGGCAGGTCAGGCCCTACCCCAATTTACCGGCACTGCCCAACTGCAGCGGGGGCAGGTGGTGAGTCCCCTGCTCCCCCGTCCGGTGGATGGGATTGAGGGTGCCCTACGGCTACAGGGCCAGCGCTTGGTGGTGGAATCGGCTCAGGCCCGCCTGGGGGAACTGGGGGCCACCGGTAGCGGTAGTCTGGACCTCAACCAGGGCTACAATCTTAAGGCTCAGGTTAACCCCTTCAGTGCCGTCCAGGTGGCGGGCCTGTGGCAGCAACCCCTGCCCCTGCCCATCCAGGGGCGGTTTGGGGCGGAAATTAAGGTCCAAGGAGGGCTGACGGAGCCGGTGGTGACCACCCAACTGGCCTCCCTGGGTCAGGTTAAGGTTGACCGGGTACCCTTCAGCCAGATCGGGGGACAGGCTACCCTGCAGGACGGTCAATTACGGTTGGATCGGTTCCAAGCCCTACCCCAGGCCGGCGGTAGCCTGGTGGCCCAGGGCCAACTGGACTTGAGGACCGGTGGGCCGGTGGCCCTGACGGTGCAGGGCGATCGCCTGCCCGCCGATGCCCTGGCCCAACCCTACGGCCTACCCACCCATCTGCGGCTAGGGCCGGTGTTTGCCACGGCCCAGATCACCGGCCCCCTTACCGGGCTGCGGGGCCAGGCCGAGTGGCGAGCCCCCCTGGGCACCTACCCGGCCCAGGGGCGACTGTCCCTGGCCGACAATACTCTGCGGTTTACCGATACCTTTGTGCAGGTGGCCGGCGGCACGGTGGCAGCTAGCGGTAGCTTGAGCCAGGGAGCCTGGCGAGCTGACCTGCAGGCCTCCCAGGTGCAGCTACAGGGGTTGGGGTTGCCCACCCCTGGGCTGGTGAAGGGTCAGGCCCAACTCACCGGCCGCCTGGATCAACCGGGTCTGACCGGGGTGGAGGGTCGGGGTCGAGCCCAGGCCACTCTGGCGGGGGGATCGGTGCAGATGGGGGCCACCCTGGGCCAGGGACGGTGGTGGGCGGCTCTGCAGGGGCAGCATTTAAACCTGGCCACCCTGTCGCCCCAACTTCAGGGTCAGGGGGGAGGGCAGTTTCAACTCAGCGGCGATCTCCAGGATATGAGTTTGGCGGGCCTGCGGGCCGAGGGCCATCTCGATCTATCCCAGGGTCTGGCCAGCGGTGCACCGGTCTGGCCCAGCCTGGCCCTGGCCGCTGCCCCCCTGCGGGCTGACCTGGGGTGGGATGGCAAGGATCTGCTGATCCGTCAGGCCCAGACCGCTGGCCTGGCGGTGCAGGGTCGGGTCACCCCCCGGTGGCGGGGGGCCAGGCCCGTAGGGATTGGCCCCCTTGATCTCAACCTGCAGGCCAGGGACTTTAACCTGGCGGCCCTACCCCTGCCGGATCTGGTGCCGGTTGCCGGTCTGGCCTCCCTGCAGGCCCGCCTGTGGGGTGTCCCCGCCGCCCTGGATCTGCAGGGTCAGGCTAGCCTGCGAGGGCTAGCCCTGGGGGATTTAGCCTTTGCCTCCCCCCTGCAGGGGCCGGTGAGGTTCTCGTCTAGCCAGGGGTTGGTGGTGGATTTAGAGGGGGGGCGCGATCGCCTCTGGGTCGCCACCCAGCGGGCAGACCGGGATATCGATGTGTTGATCCGGAGTGGGGAAGCCTACGCCGCCGGCTACACTCAGGGCGATCGCTTCTTTGCTGAACTCCAACAAGTGCCCCTGGATGGGCTGCGATTACCCCAGACCGGCATCGATGGCCTCAGCACCATCAGCGGCACGGTGGAAACCGCCACGGTGGAGGGTAACTGGCGCCAGCCCAATTTTGCTGCCGACTTTGATATTCTCAATCCGGGTCTGGGCTACCTGAGGCTGCGCACCGTAGAGGTGGCCCAGACTAACCCAGATAGCTCCACCGAGGAGGAGCCCGCGCTCCCCCTGGTCACCCGCTATGGGCGGCTGCGGGGCAGGGTGAGCTACGCAGATGACGTAGTTAGCCTGATCGGTCTGGGGATTGAATCGGCCTCCGGCCAAAGTCGTTATCAGGCCAGTGGCACCTACGGGTTGAAGAGTCGCCAATTACGAGGAGAGATGGCGGTCAACAACGGCCAGATTCAGGATATTCTCCAAACCTTGAAGATCTTTGAACTATCTGACTTTCGCATTAATCCGCTGCAACCACCAGACTGGTTTCGTCCCCTAACGGCGGCGGAATTTAATAGCCTTAAAACCACCCCGGTTGGCAACCGCAACGCCACCTTTTTAGATCAGCTGCGCCGGTTTGCCCAGGTGCAGGAATGGGGGGACCGGCGAGCCGCCCAGGCCAGTAGTGACCTGCTCCCCCCCCTGGAGGGGCTACGGGGCAGCTTTTCTGGAACCGTCAGGGCGGCTGGCCAGGTGCCTGAGCAGCTCCAGGTGCAGGTGGATATGAGGGGTCAAGACTGGGTCTGGAAACACCCCACCGAAGCCAATGGGGCCGCCTACCGCATCGATCAAGTGGTGGCCCAGGGTGCCTACGAGGATGGGGTGTTGCGCCTTAACCCCCTGAGTTTGAGTACGGTCTTTCCCCCTCGCCCTGGGAGTTTCCCCCCTGGCCCGGAGTCCTCAGCGGTGGCTCTGGCGGAGCTGAATGGGGAATTTAGTCTGCAAGCCCAGGATCAGGTCGATCGCACCCTCCGCCTGAATGTGACCAACCTACCGGTAGACGCTGTCCGGCGCCCCCTACGACTGCCGGAGAACCTGGATGGCACCATCGTCATGGGGGCCTCCTTAACCGGTAGCCTGGACAATCCCCAGTTACGGGGACGGGTGGCCATCAACCCAGCCACCATCAACGATCGCCCCCTGGATGTGGCGGCGGCGGATTTCCTCTACCGTGATGCCCGGCTGCTGCTGCGGGGGGATGTGGCCACCCAGGAAACCTCCGATCCCCTTACCCTGCTAGCCAGTCTGCCCTACCCCCTGCCGGGAGTAACCCAGACACCCGAGAGCGACGAAGTCTTGCTTAGCCTCAAGGTCGAGAATGAGGGCTTTGCCCTGCTCAATCTACTCACCCCCGATCTAGCCTGGGAGTCGGGGCAGGCTCAGCTTGACCTGAACGTCAATGGCCGCTGGCCCCAGGGCAAACCCATTACCGAGGCCCTTACCTCCCTGGTGGTCACCGGCGCCGCCAACTTTGACGGCGTCACCCTCAGGGCGGCTGGCTTCCCTGATCCCCTTACCAACCTGCGGGGGACCATTCAGGTGGTGGAGCCCCCCGCCCCTGAGCTGAACAGCCCTGGCGGGGATGGATCCACCAGCGATCGGGCGGCGATTTCGGTCTACCTGAACGGCCTGGTGTTAGATTTTCAAAATCTGCAGGGAGAACTAAGCAACGGAAACGTGGTGGCCAACGGCAAACTCAAGATTCTCCCGTCGATCAACGATCTGCTGCCAGGCACGGTTAGCTCCCTTCCCCTCAACCCAGATACCCCAGCGGCGACCCCCGGGGAGGATAGTTTCCAGGTCCGCCTCAATAACCTGGCCCTGAATCTGAGAAACCCTGCGGGTAGCTATAGAGGCAAGGTGAATGGAGCGGTTACCGTAGATGGTAGTCTCTACCTGCTAGAGCCCCTGGTGTCGGGACAGGTTACCCTCTCCGATGGGGTACTCACCCTGCCGGATGTAGATGAAGCTGGGGAGGCTACCCCCCCCAGTCCGGCGCCGGTCAGTGTCTATCGCCCCCTGCCCCCAGTCTTTCAAAACTTTAGCCTGACCCTGGCGGATAATATTCGCCTGGCCATCCCCCCCATCGTGGATGTACGGGCGGCGGGGGGCCTGGCCCTGGCCGGCACCTTTCCCGACATTAAACCCACCGGCCGGATTAACCTGCCCGCCGGTCGGATTAACTTACTCACCACCGAGTTTCGGCTGACCGGTAACGATAACTATGCGGAGTTCGATCCTAGGGATAGCCGCATTGACCCCTACCTGGTGGCTAACCTATCGGCGGTGTTAGCGGACAGTGCCGGCGGGGGTACCACCCTAACCACGGCCTCCCCCTTTCCCCGTAATGAAATTGCTGACGATGCCATTACCCAATTAGGACTCACCCAAAATGGGGTGCAAACCATTCGCATCCGCGCCAACGTCAAGGGGCGCGCCAGCCGCCTGATGCAGTTACAGGGGGTGGAACTGGAGAGCACCCCCCCCCGTACCGAAGGTCAAATCATTGCCCTGATTAGCGGTGGCCTGCTGTACGCCCTGGAATCGACCCTGGGCAGCGTGTCGGGTGGGGGAGACAGTTTCCAGGGGCTGTTAACCTTTGCCGGATCGGCCCTGATCAACCGTTTGCAGGGGCTTTTCGAAGGGGGTCTGGGGAATACGGAACTGCGTCTGTTTCCGGCCTCTCCTCCCGACTCTCCCCAGCTAGACATCGGCGCTGATCTGGGGTTTAACCTGTCTCCCAATATTTCCCTATCGGTGCAAAAGGTCTTTACCAACGTGACCCCAGCCTTGTTTAGCGTCCGCTATCGGATTAACGACCGACTCACCCTGCGGGGGGTGACCAGCTACGAGCAGTTTAATGAAAATACCGGGGCGATTCTGGAGTTACGCTTGTGATCCCAGGTCCGGCCTGATTCTTGCTGGAGGCATAAAACCCCTCATTTACAATTGACGAGGTTTACATATTCTGCCTGAAACTGTTGGCCCCTGAATTTCTTACCCGTCGGTGTGTCCCCACTTAAGTTGCTGCCCGTCAGGAATCAGTGATCAGGAAGGGTACACCTTAAACAACCGTCACTTAACCACTTGAGTTTGGACTAATTCTGTAAAGGAAGGCAGTCAATGAGTGGCACTGACTGCCGTAAGGTCAATGAAGTAGAAATTCGATTGACCCTATGATTTTCAACCAACTTCAGCAATTTCGCCAAACCCTGTACAACACCC
>JBEIGU010000050.1:0-24349 GCA_040381765.1 Leptolyngbya sp. | reverse complement strand
CACAGAATACTGTCTTTTGTAGCCTCCTGTGGATCTAAGTCTAATTTTTTCTGAATTTGGGCATTTTCAAGCTCTTGATCCATATGGATTTGGATATGTCTGTTTTTGTCTATACCAAATTAGATGCGATTACCCTGGGCGTCCCCGGGTAATTCCTGGGGTGATCGCCTCGGGCGAGCAGGTGATTGCCGATGGGGCGGTGCGCGATCGCATCGCCGCCAGCAACCGCAAAATTGCCGCCATTGAGATGGAGGGTTACGGGGTCAGTGCCGCCGCCTGGAAGCTGGATCAACCGGTGCCCTGCCTGGTGATTCGGGGCATTAGCGATCGGGCCGATGCCCATAAGGGGGATGACTGGCAACCCTATGCGGCCCTGGCGGCGGCGGCCTTTACCCGCCACTTTCTAGGGGACCGGCCCCTGACTCCCCAAAAACAGGCCTATCCCCCGGCGGACCCAGCCCAGCCCAGCCCTTATCGGGTGATGATTGATGCCCTCAAAAATGGCAACCTGGTGCCCTTTTTAGGCCCTGGCATTCACCCCCAGTTCTATACCCAATTAGCCCTGGAACTGGCGGAGTTCGTCAAAACCGAACTGTGGTCCGCCCATTTGGACGACAACCCCAGCAATGACAAGTTAATCCACAAACTGATCGGCATTCCCTGCTCCGTATGCGCCTATTGGCCCCAGGACCGTCCTCCAGAGTGCCCCATGCTGGAAAGCATAAGCGAAGCTGACAACATTGAAGATTGCCCTCTCTACACCGAGCAGGGCTTGGCGGTTTCCAAGATTAACCTACGTTACCTGTCCCAGTATTACATCCTTAAAAGTAGCAGTCTGGATTCCCTCTACACCAGCCTCTACGAAATTTTAAGTCGGCTGAGAAAAACCTACCCCCCCAATGGCCTCCATCAATATATTGCTGAACTACCGGCCCAGATGAAGGCCAGGAATAAACCCGTGCGCAGCCCGGGCCTGCCCTTTCAACTGATTGTTACCACCAACTACGATGACATGATCGAACAGGCCTTTCTAAAGGCCCAACAGCCCTTCGATGTGATCTTCTATGTGGCCGATGGTCCAGAGAAGGGGCGGTTTAAATACCAAGCCTACCAGGAGACGGTGAAAACCATGACCAGCGATGGTTCCAGCCAGCTACCTCTGCGCAGTCCCTGGGGCAACTGCCCCCAACCCCGGCCGATTATTCTGAAGTTATTTGGCACCTGGGAACAGGCCTGGGAAAACCATTTTATTGCCACCGATGAGCAACTGGCCTACCTGATCAGTACCCTAAAGCAGAGTTTGCCCCCCAGCCTGATCAGCATCCTCACCAGGGGCAATCTGCTGTTTCTCGGCTATAGCCCCAGCGACTCAGACCTGCAACTGCTGATTAATTGCCTGTGGCCCGACAACAAACTGGCCAGTAAGTCCTGGTTGTTGCACCAGGCCAAACCCGGTGATCTGGAACAAGAACTCTGGAAGACCCGCAATGTTGAGCTGCTGCCCATGGGGGCCTCTCTGGAGGAGTTCGTCGACGATTTTCAAGCTGATATCGACACATTAATACGCTAGATCAGGAGGCGGATCATGACCTACGCACTGGACTCCATCAAGACCCTCGACCCGGGTCAGGCTAGCCCCTCTCCCCGGGCCCCAGGCCTCGACCCCAACCCCCAGGGGGATGCCAGGGTCAAGTCTCCCTATAAGGGGTTAAATCCCTACGCTGAGGCCGATGCCAGCATTTTCTTTGGCCGGGAAAGCAAGATCCAGGACATTGTTAACCACCTGCTAGCCTGGCGGTTAACCATCCTCTACGGTAAGAGCGGCGTCGGTAAAAGTTCCATCCTGCGGGCTGGGGTGACCCACTACCTGAACCAGGAAGCCCAGCAAAACCACAGGGATTATGGCCATCCCCGCCTGGCGGTGGTGGTGTTTCCCTCCCTGGAGGGCAGCCTCTCCTGGAAGGATGACCCCCTGGTGGGGATCAAGCGCCAAATTCAACGGGAAATCCAGGGGCGGGGTTGGGGCCTGCAGCCTCCGGATCCGCAGTTGTCTTTCCTGGATACCCTGCGGGCCTGGACCGAGGCCCTGGGGGGAGAAACGGGGGAGGGAGACCTGTACCTGGTTTTGGACCAGTTTGAAGAGTATCTGCTTTACCACAGCGGCGATCGCGGCCAGGGTAGCTTCTACCAGGAGCTGGCCCGGGCGGTGACTACCCCCCAGCTGCGGGTTAATGTTTTGATAGCCATCCGGCAGGATAGCCTGGCCTCCCTGGACTACTTTAAGCCCTTGATTCCCCAGCTGATGGACCACCGGCTGCAGCTCGGCCACCTGTCTGGCCCCGCCGCCCAGGGGGCAATTTGCCAGCCGATCACCTGGTATAACCAGCAATGGGGCACCGCCATCGAGGTTGACCCCGATCTGGTGGAGCAGGTGCTCCAGAGTGTGGAGGTGAACCAGGCCATCCTGGAGGATAACGGCCAGGGGGGCCGGGATGTCGGCCCCAAATCCCTAGAGGAAATGGAGATTTCCACCCCCTACCTGCAACTGGTGATGGACCGCCTCTGGCGAGAGGAACAGGGCCAGGGCTCCACCCACCTGCGCCTGGTAACCCTGGAGGCCCTGGGGGGTGCTCCCCAGATCGTCAGGAACCACCTGAATTCCCAAATGGAGTTACTGACCCCCCCAGAGCAACACATTGCCGCCCAGGCCTTTCACCACCTGATCACCCCCTCGGGGACGAAGTATGCCTGCTCGGTGACCGACCTGATGGAGTACACCCCCGAGGATGCCACCACCCTGAAGGAGTTCCTCGAGAAACTGGCCAGCGGCCCCCAGCGGATTCTGCGGCCGGTGGGCACAGCCCAGGCGGGGGACCTGAACAACCAACGCTACGAAATTTTCCACGACGCCCTGGGGCCCGCCATCCTCACCTGGCGACGTCAGTTTCAGCAACGCCAAAAGCTAGAAGCAGAACGATCCAATCTGAAGCAAAAACAAGCAGAGGAAACCGCAAAGCTACGACTAGAAACGGATCGACAACAGTTGAGGATGCGACAAAAGCTGGTCAGGCGCTGGAGTTTGGCTCTGGCCAGTGTGCTTACTCTAGGGTCCCTCGGTCTGGGGGCAGGATGGTATACATTCAGACAATACCAGGGAGCTAAGGAAACGTCCCTAAATATCAAGCAAGCCTCACTAGAACGAGAAGCCACCAGTCAGTTAACCACCCTGCAGCTAGGCTTAACAGCCGGCCGCCAGCAGCTCCAGGGTACACCCAACCCGGAGGTCTCAGCCGCCGCTGCCTCACTGCTGCAGCAGACCCTGCCCGAGATTCACCTTAAGAATCAGTGGCTACTACCAGAAACCGCTATCGCCAGCACCTCTGGCCGCAGCCCCGATGGCCTATGGTTCGCGGTGGGTTCTGTAGAAGGTAAAGTTTTTCTCTGGGGTGTCCAGGACTCTAAATGGCTGCAGACCATCAATACCGGCGATACGGAGGTGACTCGGGTTGAGGTCAGTAACGGGGGCGATCGCATTGTCACAATTGCCAGAGATAAAACACCCAGACCCTGGATCTGGAATCGAGACGGTAAACGGCTTAGGACTCTTCCTGTGAATTTAGAGGAGGATAGCAGGTCCAATATTAGCCTCAGTCCCGATGGCCGCTACCTGGCGATCACCTCCAGCAAACCCGAGGAGGTTCAACTATGGGATATCGATACCGGAAAACTAGAAGACAGGCAGAATTTTCCGGGTCAATCCATTACAAAGATGAGGTTTAGCCCCGACGGCCAGAAACTCGCGATCGCCACCAGGGACGGCAATATCATCCTCTGGAACCTGCAGCAAAGATCCCTCAGGGCGGCCCTGCAAACCCTGCCCACCGGTGATATTGGCCGGGTGAGGGATATCCGCTTTAGCCCCAACGGCCAGTGGCTGGCCACCGCCTCGGATGAAACCCCCCGCCTGTGGAACCTGACCGATCTGGTACCCTGGCGCCCGTCCCCAGCCGCTCCGCCCGCCCGAGTTAAACCCCTATGGCGGTTTCAGGGCCACCAGAGCCACGTGTTAAGCCTGGCCTTTAGTGGGGATAGTCAATACCTGGCCACCGGCTCCTCCGATGGCACCGCCCGCGTCTGGCGATTGAGCAGTAATGCCGATCAGGGCATGGCATGGACCGAGGCGTTGAAACTCATGGGTCACGATAGCTTCATCTGGTCGGTGGGCTTTGCCCCAGACCAGCGCACCCTGACCACCCTGACCCAGACCGGCAGCCTTAACCGTTGGGATCTGAGTCCCCAGCCCAGGCCAGAACTGTTTCCTCAGGGGGCTAATCGGTCCCCCTGGCCCCTTACCCAGGTAGCCTTTAGCCCCGACGGTCAACGGCTGGCCACCTTCTCCCTGGATGACACAGTCCGCCTGTGGGACCGGCAGGGCAACTTCTTGAGGGAGTTGGCCACCACCGTGACCCAATCCCAGGATGTCAGGGGCCAGGTGTTCTTTAGCCAGCCCGATGGCCAGGAGCTAGCTGCCATTTCTCGGGATGGCACCGTGGAGCGGTGGAACCGGCAGGGGCAGCGGCTGGCCCCCCTCTGGCAGGCCCGATCGGGGGAACGAGCCATTGGCCTGGACTTTCGCCAGGGCAGTTCCCACTTGGCCACCCTCACCACCACGGGCAAGGATCAGGTCCAGGTGACGGTCTGGTCCATTGAGGGAGACCGGCCCCAGCATCCCCAGAGCTTTAGCCTAGAAAAAAATCACAATCCCCGATTAGCGGTGGCGGAGTTTAGCCCCAACGGCCGCTACCTGGCGGTGGGGTTTAGGGATGGCGATGCCTACCTGATTGACCGCCAACCCCTGTTAGGAGTCTTTAACCGCAAGCCGATCCCACTGGAACCAAAGCCACCTTCGCCAGTACAAACGGCTATTTCCAGTCTACGGTTTAGCCCCGATGGCCAAACCCTGGCGGTGGCCGGCCGGGATGGCACTCTGCGCCTCTGGACTCTGCAGGGCCGGGAACGGCTGCCGCAACCGATTAACCACGGTAGCCCCATCACCAGTGTGCGGTTTAACCAGCCCCGCTCCCGTCGGGAACCACTGCTGCTGGTGACCCTCTCCTGGAATCAACGGGTCCGCCTCTGGGATAGCCAGGGCAACCCGGTGGCGGAGTTCCGGGGCGAGACTGGCTTCTGGGACGCGGGCTTTAGCCCCGAGGGAGACCTGCTGGCGGTGGGTTCCGACGGCAAGGGCCAATGGTTACCGGTGAAATCCCTGGATCAACTGGTCAAGCAGGGCTGTGACTGGATCGCAGACTATCGACAAACTCACCCTGAGGCCACCCAGGATCTCCAGTTCTGTGATGATCTGCGATGATGGAGCCAGGGGTGGGGGCTAACTGCCCCACCCCCCCTTGACCGTTGTTGCCCCCCTGGGCCCGGCCCTGACCATGGATCGAGCTAAATTCCCCCTATCGCGGTTGCTAATCCCCACCGTGGCCCTGCTGCTGGTGGGGGCCGGGGGGATGTGGACCTGGCAAACCTGGCGATCGCAACAACGGGCCCAGCAAACCCAGGTGGACAACCAAACCGTCGAGGCGGTGCGACAGGACCTGAGCATCACCATTGCCGCCTCGGGCACCGTGCAACCGATTACCCCGGTCAACATTAGCCCCAAACAGCCCGGTCGGCTGGTGGCCCTCTCGGTAGATCAGGGCGATCGGGTCAGGGCCGGTGAAGAATTGGCCCGCATGGATGCCAGTAACCTCCAGGGCCCCCTGCTCCAGGCCCAGGGGGCCCTGAGGGAGGCCCAGGCTAATCTGCAAAAACTAGAGGCGGGTAACCGGCCCCAGCAAATTGGTCAGGCCGAACAGGCCCTGGCGGAGGCCCAGGCCGACCTGGTGGCGATTCGAGCGAGCCATGAACGGAACCAGGCCCTCTACCAGAGCGGCGCCCTCAGCCAGGCGGAACGGGACCGCAGCCAGGCCGACTACGCCGCCGCCCAGGCCCGCCTCAACCGGCTGCAGCAGGAGCTGGATCTCGCCCGGGCCGGAGCCCGATCGGAGGAGTTAGCCGCCGCCCAGGCCCAGGTGGTGCAGGCCCAGGGTGCCCTAAAAACCCTGCAAACCCAACTCAATGACACCGTCATTCGGGCCCCCTTTGCCGGTTTGATCACCCAGAAATACGCCGATGTGGGTGCCTTTGTCACCCCCACCACCTCCGCCAGCGCCACCAGCTCCGCCACCTCCTCCTCAATTGTGGCCCTGGCCAATGATCTGGAGGCGGTGGCCAGCGTGGCGGAAACCGATATTCGCCATATTCGGGTGGGCCAGGCGGTGGCACTCCAGGTGGATGCCTACCCCGATCGCCCCTTTAAAGGCCAGGTACGCCGGGTGGCCCCCGCCTCGGTGGTGGTGCAAAATGTCACCAGTTTCCAGGTCCGGATTAAGATCCTGGATGACCCGGAGCAGCAGCTCCGGTCCGGCATGAACCTGACCGCCCTATTTCAGGTGCAGCAACGGCCCCAGGCCCTGGTCATTCCCACCATGGCCATCCTCAACCAGAGGGAGGGGATGGGGGTGTATGTGCTGAATGCCAGCGGTCAGCCGGAGTTTCGGCCCATCCAGGTGGGGGCCACCGTAGACGGTCAAACCGAAATTCTGGAGGGGCTGGCGGTGGGGGAGCGAGTCTTCACCACCTCACCAGGCCAGCGCCAACCCCAGGATAAACCGGCCAAACCCTCCACCTTCGCCCCCCCCGCCGGGGCTGGACGCCCTCCCCGTTAACCCCCACTGCCCATGGTGATCCGCCCCCGACCACGGCTCAAGCCCCGCCACCCCTCCCCCCGGAGGAGCCAGAACCCCCCCGCCGGCCGAGTCCCCTGGCTGGCCAGTCTGACCATGGCCTGGTCCTCCCTGCTGATGAATCGGCTACGGTCGGGGCTAACCATGCTGGGCATTATCATCGGCATTGCCGCCGTCATTGCCATGGTTACCATTGGCCGTGGCGCCCAGGCGGAAACCGAAGGGCAGCTCAAGGCCTTGGGGGCTAACCTGCTCTACGTCCGCAGTGGGGTGGCCAGCACCGGCAGCCCCGCCTCCCAGGGCTCGGGCTCCGCCACCAGCCTCACCTGGGATGACGCCAGGGCGGTGGCCCGCTATTGTTCAGCGGTCAAAGGAGTGGCTCCGGTGTTGGGCAATCGCACCCAGGTGGTGCGGGGCGATCGCAATAGCCAAACCTACCTGGCCGGTACCACCCCAGACTTCGTCCAGGTGCGGGACTTTCTGCCCCTGACCGGACGGTTTTTCAGTGTCATTGAGTTAAATCAGGGCAAACGGGTGGCGGTGATCGGCCAAACCGTCGTTAAAGATCTGGGCCTGACGGCCACCCAGGCCCTGGGTCAGACCCTGCGCATCCAGGGGGAAGCCTTTACCGTGATCGGCACCTTAGAATACAAGGGGGCCAACAGCTTCCGCGACCAGGACGACCAGGTGATCATTCCCCTCACCACCATGGCCCAACGAATTGTAGGGATCAACGCCATTCAGGGTATATCCCTGGATAACTTTGTGGCGGAGGCCCAGGACGCCGCTTCGATGGAGGCGGCCCAATTTCAGATCACCAATCTGCTGCGTCTGCGCCATGGCATTGTGCCCCCCCAGGCCGATGACTTTACCATTCGTAACCAGGCGGACCTGGTCAGTGCCTCCAGTGCAGTTGCCAGGGTCTTTACCATTCTCCTGGGGGGGTCCGCCGCCATCTCCCTGATGGTGGGGGGGATTGGGGTGATGAATATCATGCTGGTGGCGGTGACGGAGCGGACTCGGGAAATTGGCTTGCGGCGGGCCCTGGGGGCCCGTTCCAGGGATATTTTGCAGCAGTTTTTGTGGGAATCGGTCCTGCTTTCGATGATCGGCGGCGGACTGGGCATTGCCCTTGGCATCGGCATTTCCAGGGTAATTAACCTGAGCTTTGGTTGGTCCGTAGCCATTCCCCTGGATGCCATCCTGGTCTCCCTGGCGGTTTGTCTGGGGGTAGGGGTGTTCTTTGGCGCCTACCCGGCCCAAAAGGCGGCCCGGCTCGAGCCCATTGCCGCCCTGCGCCATAACTAAACCCATAGACGAGAACGCCGAACCCAGGTTTTGCCTGCACCAATTCTCCTATCCTAAGTGTTCTGGCCAAAGCTATATAATGGAAAACGTTCCCGTCAGTACAAATGAACTGATGCCCCTTCTCCCGTCGCTGCTATTCCCAAGCTTGCCCCTTAGCGCCGAGTTGATCAGGCCCTGGCCCCTGGCCCTAGGCCTGGTTTTCCTCCTGGCCGCGGGCTGTGAATCGACGTTCAACCCGCCGCCGCCCCGTAACGTCAATCTTTACCAAAAATGGACCCTGCAGCCCGGTGATCAGCTGGGGGGCTACCGCATCCAAAGCGGGCTTGGGGATGTGGCGGTTGATCTAAAAGGCGGCAAGGTATTTATGCCCTTTGATGGGGAAGTGCAACCCGCTGCTGGTCAGGAGGATCTCTGCGTGATTGTTTCCAGCCCCGATGTCCCGGCCTACCTGTTTCGTCTTTGCGGTATTGAGCAGCCTCGCCTGGGTTCCCTGGGCCAGGGTAGTAGCCTTGGTGGTGGTGGCGTGGTGGCCTTTGCCACCCTGCGCCGTCAAGCTGACGGCACCTGGGCCATGGTCGAACCCTCCGAAAAGCTGATCGCTCAGTTCCTAACGGCGCCCTAGGTCCCTGAAGCTAGGCTGACCCTGCAGCCAGGCCTCTATATCCCCCAGCACCTGGTCAGGAATCTCCCAGGGCAGCAGGTGGGCGGTGCTAGGGTAACAGCGAGTCTCCACCTGGGCCAGGTGCTGGGCGGTTTCCAGGCTAGCGGCAGCAGTAATATGGCGATCCTCAGCGCCGCATAAAACCAGACAGGGGACGGTGATTGTAGCCAGGTCAGGGAGCCGATTATAGCCTCGTTGCAGGGCCTGGTTGAGGGCCCGATGGGCCTGTCGGGAGGTTCCCCAAAAGGCATCGAAGCCCTCCTGGGCCAACCGCTTGTAGGCAGCAGCATGATGGCGTTGCAGCAGGTAGCGGTAGAGGGATCGGGGCCCCAGACCCTGGGTCACCGAGGGGTGCCCAGGAACCAGCCTATTCAAAGCGGAGGCCAGGGCCGTATTCACCAGCTCCCAGCCGGTGGCCGGCGGATGATTGCTCACCGGCCGGGCCGCCGTTGCCACCAGGATCAGGCCCGCCACCCGCTGGGGATGGCGCAGGGCTAGCTCCAGGGCCAGAATGCCCCCGAGGGACCAGCCCAGGAGAATCGCTCGGTCTAGATGATGCTCCGCCAGCAACTCCACCAGGTCGATGAGGCTCTCCTCCAGGGTAAAGGGGTGCT
The DNA here is from genome assembly GCA_040381765.1 of Leptolyngbya sp. GTDB lineage: Bacteria > Cyanobacteriota > Cyanobacteriia > Phormidesmidales > Phormidesmidaceae > Nodosilinea. The sequence continues at coordinate 14,969 of JBEIGU010000050.1, read as the reverse complement.
GCACCCGGCTACGACCGTAGCCCCGCAGGTCGGGGGCGATGGTCTGGTAACCCCTGGACAGCCGCTCGGTGAATACCGCCATGGTGCGGGCAGAGCCAGGATGTCCATGCAGGCAAAGAATCGGCGGGCCAGAGCCCTGCACGTGATAGTAGAGTCGCAATCCTCAGCCCCTGCCTAGGTCTCGGCCGGATGGAACTTAAGGGCGGCGGAATTCATGCAGTACCGCTCGCCAGTCGGGGCCGGGCCATCGTTGAACACATGGCCCAGGTGGGCATCACATACGGCGCAGAGGACTTCGGTGCGTACCATGAAATGACTGAGGTCCCGTTTGGTAGCAACATTTTCAGCCTTGGCCGGGGCCGAAAAGCTAGGCCACCCGGTACCAGAGTCATACTTGGTGGCGGAGGAAAACAGCTCCGATCCACAACAGATACAGGTGTAAATTCCTGGCGCTTTGTTGTCATGGTATTCGCCGGTAAAGGCTCGCTCGGTGCCATGTTTACGGGTCACTTGGTACTGCTCGGGGGTGAGCTGTTCTCGCCACTCTAGGTCGGTCTTCTGGACTTTTTCAACCATGGCCCTGTCGATCCTGATTTTTCCTAAACATTTTTAAACCTCGCCTAACTTGAAGCCTGGAACCTCCCTCACCCCCCGACCCCTCGTCCAGAGGAGGCAGGGGGGTGAGGGGACAGAACTACGGTTCTCAACGTAAACTTGGTTTATCTATCTAGGGTAACGAAAATCGACGAAGAGGACTAGCCTATCGATTCGTAGCCTTAGCCATGGATAACGCTAATCGGACGAAGGTATGCCAAAACACCCACCCAGACCTTGCTTTGACCGATTAACTCTGGGCTAAAAGTTCTGGCCAAAGCAAAGCTGTATGTGAATATATGTGGGCCTGGGGTGGCAGATCCTAGTCAGCCCGGGACTCGGAAGAGAAGCCTGGAGCATAACGCGTTGTTTCTGGCGAGGCCGGGGGAGATTGGCTGAGCTTATCTGTTGCCTGCCCTTGATTAAGGGATAGAGGCCTAAAGCTTACCAGGCTCAAGAGAGACTCCCCACCGATTCGCCCCTGGAGGGGTAAACTGGAGCCCTGATTTGATTCCTGAGGATTTTGATTCAGGACTTGTGAATGGAGGCGCATTGCCTGGCTGGGTAATCGAGTTGCTGTCAAACAGGGGAAGGTTCCTCGAGCAGCGCTGTAACTTTGGTGGTGGGATGCTGCCAAAGCCTTATCCATGGATGAGTCAGGGGACTGCGCCAGGGAGCTGGTTAGTTGATCGGTGGTAGGGACAGTGGCATCACCGGGAGTAGGGGCGACGGTTTTACCCGTCTCCATACCAATCTGGATGGGGCCGGGCTGCACTAAACCGGGGCAGGCCAAGCTGGGGCTGGGAGAAGCTACCGAGGTCAGGGATAGGGAGGTGGCGTCAAGGACTGTCCCATGGACATCGACTCCAGGGTTAACGGTCGTGGCTGGCACCTGGTAAGCTGCTGTGGATGTAGCCGGCCCTGCCAGGGTAGGGGCGGGAGGAGGAGTTGGAATCAGGGGTTTTGGTAAGCTGGGAGTCAGGTTGATCGGTCGCTGTGGGGCGCTGGTAGCAGTTAAATTTACCACCGGACTTCGGTTGGCTTGCAGTTGGGCCAACCGAGCCTTGGCCAGATGTTCTCGCTTTAGTCGGGCTTGTTGGAGCCTGGCTTGAATCTCCTGATCGGAAAAGGGAGACTCTCCTCCGCTTAGGGCTATTGCCCTAGACCTAACCAGAGCAGTGGGGGATAGCTCTGGTCCGCTGGCAGAACGGGGTAGGGGAATCACCGACTGCGATCGCAGGTTGATTTTAGGGGGCGGTGTGTTAGCCGACTGGGTAGGCTCCGCTGGAGGAGTGGTAGCCTCTTGACCACCACAGGCGGTCAAGGCCAAAAGCCCGCCACAGGAGGCCAGGGTATAGAAACGCGTACTAGAGTTATTCATAAGACAGCTACTAAACAAAATTAAGCAAAAGGTCTACCGTTTATTCAATTCCGTTGCTCATATATACAGTCCGTGCCCTGACCATCAGAATGATTCCCAAAAACAATTATGAAGATTCCATAGACGGTTTCCGGTGGAGTACTCATGCTCGGTGAAGTGGCGGCCCTAGCTGCCGCCTTTCTATGGGCCCTGGCGGCGTTGCTATTTAGTCAACTAGGCAAGTCTCTGTTGCCCTTGGTGCTAAATCTGGCTAAGGGGGCGATCGCCCTGCTGTTGCTGGCCCTGACCCTACTGGTGCTGAAGCGGCCCCCCGTCGACCTAGAGGCTTGGGTCATGGTGCTGCTCTTGGTCAGTGGGGGGGTGGGGATTGGCCTGGGGGACACGGTCTATTTTGCCGCCATCAACCACCTGGGGGCCCGGCGGGCCCTGCTGTTGGAAACCCTGGCCCCCGCTCTGGCCGCCCTGTTGGCGGGGGTGGGGTTAGGGGAGGTGCTGAGTTGGTCAGCCTACCTGGGCATGGCCTTGAACCTGGCGGGGGTGGGATGGGTGATTAGCCAGCGTTTACCCCCTGGAGCCGAGGTTTCCCCCAGCCCCAGCTATCGGGGTGTGCTGTATGGTGCCTTGGCAGCCCTGGGCCAAGCCAGTGGGGCGGTACTGTCCCGGGCGGCCCTGGCGGACACCAGTGTCGACCCTCTGTGGAGTTCCCTGTTGCGTTTGGTTGGGGGTCTGCTGTTGATTGCCAGCCTCCTGGCGGGCCAGGGCCAGTTGTGGCCTCAGCTCAAGCCTCTAGGATCAGCCCGGATCCTGCTGCTGGTGGGGTTGGCGGCCAGCTTGGGTACCTACCTGGGCATTTACCTGCAGCAGATCGCCCTCAAGTACAGCCCCACCGGGGTAGCCCAGGCCCTCACCGCCACCAGTCCCCTGTTTATCCTGCCGATGGCGGCCCTATTGGGCGATCGGGTGACCCGGCGAGCCGTGGGCGGGGCCATCATGGCCCTGGCAGGGGTGGTCCTGTTAATCAGGGGTTAAAACACCAACTCCAGGTGCACCTGCCAACCCTCCGGCTGGCGCTGAATTTGAACCCGGCGAATAAATTCTCGAAAGAAGAAGCGCCGCTCCGCCTCCGATAGGTCCAGCCAGAACTGGGGGATGGCAACCGATCGGGAGAGCTCTTGCAGGTTGACCGGTGGCAGTTGGGATCGCCGTTGCTCAATCTGGGCAATTTCCCCCTCGAGGGTATACCGTCGCAGATCCGCCGTCTCTGGGTCCAGGATGCCGGTTTCTATCAGGCCGGGCAGTTGGTCCAGGATAGCTTGCTTTGCCATGAGTTGGCGGGCGAGCTGATCACCCTGATCAGCGCCCCCAGGACCCGGTGGATCAACCGCAACCAGGGCAGGGGCGGGGCTCTGCCTTGCCCCCCCACCCTCCTCCGGGGTTACTTCAGGGATAGCAGGGCTTGCCCCTCCGGATCCCAAACGGGCGACGGCCCGGGGCAGGTCGTGGCAAATTTGATCAATAATTTTGCCCAGGACAGCATCGTAGGGCAGACCGCCGCAGCGAGGCGATCGCCCGCACCCGTTGGGGCGCAGGTAGAGGTAGGTTTTAGCCTGGCCCCGCCGACTGGTCTGGCTAACGATCAGGGGGCAGCCACAGGTTTGACAGGACACCAGCCCGGCCAGGGATCGGGGGGCGCCAGCGGTACGGGGGGGTAGGGGCCTGTTGCGGCGCAGCAGGCGATCGATCTGGGCCGCCTCCGACCGGCTAATAATGGCGGCATGGGTATCCCGCTGGATGTGACCATCCCGGTACTGTAAATCCCCCCGATAGACGGGGTGGGTGAGCCAGCGCCGACCGGTGGAGACGGCGATGCGCTTACCCAAGCGGTGTTCGATAAACCGCACCGCCCCCCGCAGGGAGCCGTAGAGCAGGAATTCATTGACCAGGGCGGTCACCACAGGGGCGGTGGTGCGATCAATCAGATAGCGATCTTGCCCTCGCCGGTAGCCGTAGGGGGGCTTGCCTGGCGGCGGTAGGGATTGGAGGCGGTTGCGAGCATGGCCCCGCCGCAGTTGACGGCGCCGCAACTGGTCCTGCATTTCAGCCAGTTGGGGCACCAGGGCAAGGTCCTGCACCAGGGTACCCCCGGGCCAGATCATCACCTGACTCCCCATGGCCTCCAGGGCTTGAAGTTGAGCAATCACCTCCGCCAGACTATCCCCCAGGGATTCCAGACCCTGCACCAGGACCAGATCGGCAGGCTGCTTGTGGTTATCTACCAATAGTTGGGCCAGCTGGGGTCGGCGGCCAGGACTGAGGGGCAGGCAAAGGTCTTCATAGTACTGGGCAACCTCATACTGCTGGGCGGCCTTGCCCCACCCCGACTGGGACAGGTCCGTCCCATTACCCTCCCCATAGCGGTAGGCCACTACCCGCATTCCAACCCTTCCCTAAACCCTAAAAGGCTTGCTTCAAGGCTTCCCGGAGCGCCATGGCCCGGTCCTGGCTAGGGCTGGCCACAATTACCATAACCATGGTGGCATCAACGCCCTGGAGGCAAACAAAAACCGCTGTGGCGTCCTCTCCCTGGCCGGCCACACTAGTGTCATTGGTTTGGGTGGTGGCTAACTGTTGGGCGGTCAGGGCTTGGCTAGCCTGATCCAGGCATTCTGTCTGGTTGACATCGGCCGATCGCCAGGCGTAGTAAATCGCCGGCCCCTCTGCTATGGCTGGGCGGCCCAGGGTGAGTAGGCCCAGGGAAAGGGTCACCGTCGCCATCCATTGTCGCGTTATTGGCATGGGTATTTGAGCTACAGATTAAGGTTTTAGCTAACCATCCTCGGAGCGGTTTGACAAGATCCAGATTGATCAGGTTTCCCCCGGCCAGGCCGCCCATAACCTCCCAGCCATGGCAAGATAGGGGGGTAGGTTCAAGGACAACGCCGGTGCAGATTACCTTTTTAGGGACCAGCTCTGGGGTACCCACCCGGTCTCGTAACGTCTCCAGTGTGGCGCTGCGGTTGCCCCAGCGAGCCGAGGTGTGGCTGTTTGACTGTGGCGAGGCCACCCAGCACCAGTTTTTGCGCAGTGAATTTAAATCTAGCCAGATCCGCCGCATTTTTGTCACCCACATGCATGGCGATCACATTTTTGGGTTGATGGGGCTACTGGCCAGTTGTGGGTTAGCCGGCAACCGGCAACAGCGCATCGACATCTATGGCCCCAAACCCCTGAATGACTACCTACAGGCCTGCCGTCGGTACTCCCATACCCACTTTACCCTGCCCATTCAGGTCCATGCCGTTGAGCCGGGGGTGGTGTTTGAGGATGAGGACTACCGAGTCCTCTGCGATCGCCTGGAGCACCGTATTCCGGCCTACGGCTATCGGGTAGAGGAGCGGGACCGCCCAGGCCATTTTGACGTGAAGCGGGCCGAGGCCCTGGGCATTCCCCCCGGTCCCATCTATGGCCAGCTCAAGCGGGGCCAGCGGGTGAAACTGGCGGACGGGCGCACCGTCCATGGGGCTGACTTCTGTGGTCCTGACCTGGTTGGCCGCAAGCTGGTGTACTGCACCGACACCATCTACTGTGAGCGATCGGTGGGCCTGGCGACGGGGGCGGATGTGCTGATCCACGAGGCTACCTTCTCCCACCGGGATGCGGACCTGGCCTATCAGCGGTTGCACTCTACCTCCACCATGGCCGCCCAGGTGGCCCTGGCTGGTCAGGTGAAGCAATTGATTATGACCCACTTTAGCCCCCGCTACGCCCCTGGCAACGATCTGCAACTCAGTGACCTATTAGCGGAAGCCCAGGCCATTTTCCCCCAGACGATCATGGCCAGTGACTTGATGATTTACGAAATTCCCCGCCAGTCAGAAAAGACCCTGGTGTCCTCCGCTTGGTAGGCCTCTCGAGGGCTGCGATCGGGCAGAGGGGTGGAACGGGCCAGACGAGCCTGAATTTGGCTGAGCTTTTGATCGTCCTGCACCGCCCGACGGGGCATGGGCATATCGTAGTTGGGCCAGGTGGACAGGTCATGACAGGGGCAGGGATGGGCCGTCAGCCCCAAGCTAGGCAGACAGACCGGCATGGGACAGCGGGCACAGGCGGTTACATCCCAGGCGGGGGATAGCAGGGTGGCAATGCTGGGGTAAGCACCACTGAGGTAGCAGTCCTGCCCCTGAGTGGCCATAATCTCCTGCCAGCACTGCTCAAATTCTTGACTATACTCGCCCTGGCGAAAAATGGGAGCGGGTAGGCATTCTCCCCGATTGCCCGGGAGCAATACCGACTTACCCAATTGAAACCAGTGGGCCAGAAAGTCTCGAACCTGCGCTGCCGATGCCATAGTGTTAACCTTGGGTAAAGCCTAGACCCTTGTCTATGTCACCATCCTAGCGTGTCCGTAGAAGAGCGAGTTGACACTCCTGGTATTCTTTGGCAAGTCTCTAGATTTTCCCCAGCCTAGGATTTGCTCTGCACCAGACGGTGGAGGCGTTGAGCATGGCTCCAGGCTAGCCCCTTGAGAAAATAGATAATGCCTGTGAGCAGGGCTAAACCCATATAGAAAAGCCGAATACCCCAGCCCGCTCCGTTAAAAAGCAGGGAAAATACCCCTGGCTCGATGCCACTAAAGTGGGTCAGCTCAGAACGAAACCACTTTTGGTCCTCGTTCATGCGCTGTAGTTCTGCGATGGATTGGGGCAGGATCGGCATCTTAGTGGTGGTGATGTAGTAACCCCCAAAACCCCGGTGGCCACTCTCTCGCTGCAAGGCGATGTCCGCCATGGCCCGCACCTCCTGGCGGGGTAAGTTAGCCTCGGCGGTCAACCGCTGCAGCCAGAGATGGTAACGGAGGGCATAGCTACTGAAAAACAGTAGGGGAAGGCTCAGCACCAGGGCCAGGGCCTTAACTGGCAGAGGGGTTTTGGCTGGCAGCCATTGGCAGGCTGCCCCCAGGCCTAACCCCAGCAGGGCAAATAGGGGAATGTTAATGAACTCGATGATCTCAAGACTTTTCAGCCATCCCCCCAAAAAGGGCAGGGGGTAAAGAAAAGCCTCCGCCAAACCGGTGATCAATAGTTTTAAGCCAATTAAACCAGCCAGGACGGCGATCACGGTGAGCCAGTACCGGTGGTGGTCAAACTTAGGAAAAAACCTACCCATGGCGGCAAATTAGACCATTGCAGCGTTGCTCGACAACTATAGCCCTGGCCAGGAACCTTAGGTTAGGGTTTGCCAATGCATTTGACGTCTCGTAGCGAGCGTACCTAGCTCCTGCTACAAACCATCAAAGGCCAGGACTGGAAGGGGGCCAGAGCCGATTAGTTGGGGCAATAATCCATCGTTGTCATGGAAAAGTCAAGGGCGCGGCCGGGGCGATCGCCTACACTAAACAACAGCCCAGCCCCTAGCCCCCTCTGATCCCATGCTCAATGCCCATCGCTATGACCAGGATAACGGTTATAAATCCTTCCAGTTGCCCGGCGCCCGGCCCCACTACACCCCCGATCGCCCGGCCCACCTACAACACATCGCCCTGGATTTAGTCCTCGACCTGGAGCAACGCACCTGCCAGGGCACCTGTACCCTCACCCTGCGGCCCATCCGCGAGGGCCTGCAGCGCCTCACCCTGAACGCCGTTAACCAGCAGATCCAGTCGGTGACGGTGGCGGGGCAGCCCCAGGGGTTTGACTACGATGGGGAGCACCTGCAGGTGTCCCTGTCGACGCCCCCCTCAGGGGATCAACGGCTTGATCTGATCATTAGCTATCGCCTGGAGAAGCCCCAGCGGGGTCTCTACTTCATTGGCCCCGATCAGGATTACCCCACCAAACCCCTCCAGGTCTGGACCCAGGGAGAGGATGAGGACTCCCGCTACTGGTTCCCGGGGCTGGATTACCCGGGGCAGCTGGTCACCTCAGAAATTCGGGTGCAGGTGCCCCAGCCCTACCAGGCGATCGCCAACGGCGAGCTGGTCAGCCAGGCAACCCTGGACCATAGCACCACCTACCACTGGCACCAGCGCCAGCCCCATCCCCCCTACCTGTTGGCCCTGGCGGTGGGGGACTTTGACTGCCTGGAGGACCGCTGGCAGAACGTTCCTGTGGCCTACTACGTGGAAAAGGGCCGGGGCCATCAGGCTCAACTTACCCTGGGTAAAACCCCCCGGATGATGGCCTTCCTCAGCGATCGCTACGGCTACCCCTACCCCTTCTCCCGGTACGCCCAGGTCTGCGCCGCCGACTTTATCTTTGGCGGCATGGAAAACACCTCCCTGACCATCCTCACCGATCGCTGCCTGCTGGATGACCGGGCCGCCATCGATAACCGCAATTCCGAGGCCCTGGTGCTCCATGAACTGGCCCACCAGTGGTTTGGCGACCTGCTGGTAATCAACCACTGGAGCCATGCCTGGGTGAAGGAGGGCATGGCCACCTACGCCGAAACCCTCTGGACCGAGGCGGAGTACGGTGCTGACGAGGCGGCCTACTACCGCCTGGGGGATGCCCGCTCCTACCTGGAGGAGGACAAAAACCGCTACCGACGGCCCATGGTCACCCACCTATACCGGGACGCGATCGAACTCTACGACTGCCACATCTACGAAAAGGGGGCCTGGGTCTACCATATGACCCGGGCGGTGCTGGGGGAAGAGCTCTTCTGGAGGGCGATTCGCCACTTTGTCCAAAGCCACGCCCACCAAACCGTGGAAACCATCGATCTGTTGCGGGCGATCGACCAAACCACCGGTCACAACCTCCGCCCCCTATTTGATCAGTACGTTCTGCGGGGGGGCCACCCTGACTATGGGGTGGCCTACAGTTGGGATGGGGAGAATCACCTGGCTAAACTCACCATCACCCAAACCCAGGCCAAAGCCGATCACCCTGGTAGCCTGTTTGACCTGCGCCTGCCCCTTGGCTTCGGTTACCTGGAACCGGTGGACAACGGCGAACCCCAGGTGCGGTGGCGATCCCTCACCCTGCGTCTCCACGAATACCAGCAGACCCTTTATTTTCCCCTGGAGAAAAAGCCTGACTTTGTCAGCTTTGACCAGGGTAACCACTACCTCAAGACTGTCACCCTGGACTATCCCCTGCCGGAGCTTAAAACCCAACTGCGCTACGATCCCGACCCCCTATCGCGGATTGAGGCCGCCACCGCCCTGGCCCAAAAAGGCAGCCTGGAGGCGGTGCAGGCCCTGGCCACGGCCCTACAGCAGGACCCCTTCTGGGGGGTGCGGGCCGAGGTGGCCAAGCAACTGGCTACGGTGCCCCTGGATCAGGTGCAGCCCATGCTGATCCAGGCCCTGGCGGACCCGGAGCCCCGGGTGCGGCGGGCGGTGGCCCTGGCCCTGGGGGAGGTGAAAACCCAGGCCAGCTACAAGGCCCTCAGGGCCCTGGTCAAGCAGGGAGACCCCAGCTACCAGGTGGAGGCCGCTGCCCTCACCGCCCTAGGCCAGGTGGGGTCGGCGGATTGGGCTGGTGAGGCGAGGCAGGCCAAAACCCTGCAGCGGTTGGCGACGGTGCTAGCGGGGCCACCGGGGTGGAATGAGGTGGTGCGCTGTGGGGCGATCGCCGCCCTGAAGAGTTTCAAATCCTCCCCCCAGGCCCTCGATCTGCTGCTGCGCCACACCGTGGCCGGCATCCCCCAACCCCTACGGCTGGCGGCGATTCGGGCCCTGGGGCCGATCTCCACCGGGCAAAGCCAGGCCGACCAGGACCGGATTCTAGAGCGGCTGGGGGCGATCTCCCGGGAGTCCTTTTTCCTCACCCAGGTGGCCATCGTCAGCGCCCTGGGGGCCATGGTCACCCCCCGGGCCCTGCCCCTGCTGCAAGCCCTGGCGGACCAGACCCGTGATGGCCGGGTGCGCCGTCAGGCCCAGGAGGCGATCCAGACCGTGCAGGGGGCGATCGGCAGGGATGCATCCCTGGAAAAGCTGCGGCAGAGCCTGGAGGAGCTGAAACAGACCAACCAGGAGTTAAAAAGCCGCCTGGCGGACCTGGAGGCTCGCACAACAACCTCAAGCTAGTACGGGGGAGGCCTAACCTTTGCAGCCCCTTAGAAGGGGGTCAGTCAGGGTAATCGCATCTTAGAGGGCGTTTGAAAAGTCAGGTAGTCAGTAAAAAAGCTCACACGGTATAAGCTAGTAGTACCAAACAACTAGCATCGTGAGAGCCATGAGTAAAGCTTACACCAGCAATTTGACCCGCGACCAGTTTGAACTGATTGAGCCGATGCTACCCAAGGCGAAGCCAGGGGGTCGCCCCCGAACAGTCTGCGTTTGGGCCGTGCTCAACGCCATTTTCTACCTGGTGAGCCAGGGTTGTACTTGGCGAGATTTACCCGGTGACTTTCCGGCCTGGCAAACGGTGTACACCTACTACCGAGGTTGGGTGAAAGACGGGACTTGGAACGCTATTCATGACCGATTGCGGGGCTGGACACGTGCTTCTGAGGGGCGTCCCGAAAGCCCGTCAGAAGTCATTTTGGATAGTCAAAGTGTTCCTACAGCGCCCATGGTGCATCGCTCAGTGGGCTATGACGCAGCGAAAATGACCAAGGGCCGTAAGCGGCATCTGGTGGTCGATACCCTGGGCTTGATGATGGCCGTTGTCGTAACAGCGGCCAATGTCACCGAACGCGACGGGGGCCAACAGGTATTACAAAAGCTCCATCAACTAGGCGAGACCATGGCTCGAATCTATCTGGTTTGGGTCGATGGCGGCTACAGCGGTCCAAACTTCCTGCGTTGGGTGATGGACACCTTGGGTTGGATCGTCCACGTCGTCTTACGACCGCAGCAGAGCAAGGGGTTTATCTTACTGAAGAAACGCTGGATTGTGGAGCGCACCTTTGGCTGGTGGCAATGGTCACGACGACTCGTCCAGGACTATGAACAGCTGCCTGAAAATGCTGAGGCGATGCTGCAGATTGCCATGATCCGCATCATGGTTAGACGCTTGGCGTAATTGGCTACACCCCTACCCCTTTTCAAACATCCTCTGAGCACGGCATAGGTCTGGCCAAGCGGTTCCAGCGCGGTGTGAAAGAGTACTCCGCGAGCGGAGGCGCCCTCCAAAGGTGACCTTGAGACCACACATGCTGGTTTCACCGACAGACCGGCGGTGATAGCCCCTCTCTTGCTTTCAGGCAGAACAGCCCACCTGCTCAAGGCCCTGCAAGCTTGGGTCCATGGAGTGACTCGGGTTGCGAAACAGCCCCTGAGCTACCCATCGCCAGCCGCCCTCATCAGATTCAGCAGGGCGGTTTCATCCAGAATGGTGAGACCGAGTTTCTCAGCCTTGGTCAATTTCGAGCCAGCCTTTTCCCCGGCCACCACGTAGTCGGTCACCTGGCTGACGCTACTCACCACCTTGCCCCCCGCCGCCTCAATTTTTGCGGTGGCCTGGGGGCGGCTCAGGTGGGGGAGGGTACCGGTGAGCACAAAGGTTTTACCCGCCAGGGGTTGGGCGGCGGTGGCGGCGGTCGGCCCGCTGCTGGCCAGGGTGAGGCCGGCCTGCTGCAACCGTTCAATTAAGGTCTGGTTGGCGGGGTTAGCAAACCACTGGCTAACCGCCTGGGCAATTTCGGGGCCGATGCCATCGATACTGGCCAGGCGATCGCTGGGGGCCGCCGCCAGGGATTCCACCGAGGGGAAATGCTGGGCCAGGGTTTTGGCGTTGACCGTACCGACATGGCGGATGCCCAGGCCGTAGAGCACCGCTGCCCAGGGGCGAGTTTGGGAGGCGGCGATCGCCCCCACCAGTTTCTGGGCCAGTTGGGGCCCCATGCGCTCCAGGGGCAGCAGGTCCTCCACCCGGAGGCCGTAGAGATCGGCCACGGAGTGCACCAGCCCCTGATCCACCAATTGCTGCACCCACTTCACCCCCAACCCCTCAATATCCAGGGCATCGCGGCGGGCCCAGTGGATGATCGCTCCCTGCACAATAGCGGGGCAGGAGCGGTTGATGCAGCGAGTCACCGCCTCCTCCGCCAGTTTCACCAAGGCTTCACCGCACTGGGGGCAATGGCTGGGCATGGTCACCGGGGTGGCATCCGGGGGCCGCAGTTCCGGCATCACCCGCACCACCTCCGGGATAATCTCCCCCGCCTTGCGGACGATCACCGTATCCCCCTGGTGGATGTCCAGGGCCGCCAGGCGATCGCCATTATGCAGGGTGGCCCGGGCCACGGTGGTGCCCGCCAGTTGCACCGGCTCCAGTTCTGCCACCGGGGTCACCGCCCCGGTCCGCCCCACCTGAAAGGTCACCCCCTGCAGCCGGGTGGGCACCTCCTCCGCCGGGTACTTGAGGGCCACCGCCCAGCGGGGAAACTTCTGGGTAAAGCCCAGCTCCTCCTGCAGGGCAAAGTCGTTGAGCTTCACCACCACCCCATCGGTCAGGTAGGTGAGCTGGTAGCGCTGGCTGGCCCAGCCGTCGTAGTAGGCTTGCACCTCGGTGCTAGACTGGCAGAGCTGGCGGTTAGGGTTGACCCGAAAGCCAAAGCGGTGCAGCAATTCCAGGGCCTGCCATTGGCTGCCGGGCAGGGGCCCCACCTGGGGGTCTGCGGGTAGCAGGTGCAGGGTATAGGCAAAGAAGTCGAGCTGTCGCTGGGCCACAATCCGAGAATCGAGCTGACGCAGGGTGCCAGCAGCGGCGTTGCGGGGATTGGCGAAGGGGGCCTCCTGCCGGGCCTGACGTTCCTGGTTAATCTGCTCAAACACCGCCAGGGGCAGGAAGGCCTCCCCCCGCACCTCCACCAGGGGGGGCGGATCGCCCTGCAACCGCAGGGGAATGGAGCGAATGGTTTTGACATTTTGGGTAATCTCTTCACCGGTGCTGCCATCCCCCCGGGTGGCGGCCCGCACCAGCACCCCCTGCTCGTAGGTCAGGGCCAGGGCGGAGCCGTCAATCTTCAGCTCCGCCACGTACTCCACCGCCCCCACCTGGGGCGCCTGCCGCCGCCAGCGGTCTTCCCAGGCTTGAAATTCCCCCAGGTCAAAGGCATTTTCCAGACTGTAGAGGGGAATGGCATGGCGCACCGAGACAAACTGGGTGGCGGGTTTCTCCCCCACCCGCTGGGTGGGGCTATCGGCGGTAACCAGCTGGGGATGGGCGGTTTCCAGGTCCTGGAGTTCGCGGTAGAGGCGATCGTAGACCTCGTCGGCCATGATCGGATCGTCCAGCACGTAGTAGGCGTAGCTGGCGGCCTGCAGTTGCTGGCGCAGGGCGGCCACCCTGGCCACCTCAGACTGGCTGGTACCTGACTCCATTTCCCCTCCTGGACCGATGCCGTGACTTGACCTCTCTATGAAGCTTCAAAATAGTTCATAGGTTCTATTGCTTGTCTCGTGTGAGTCTCGAAACAGTTTTCTGCACTACTAAGGTGTCAGCGTGCATTTAGCTACTTTCTCTCTCTAACATAAACATATTTCATCTTTATCGAACCGGCCCACTGCCCCTACTGCAATCCCCAGGCTGTCTGTATCCACCCGTTGGCTAAAAGGGTACAATCAGGGCTGATTCACCGTTATCTCCATCCCCTGCCTGTTGTGACCCAAACTCCCCTATCTCCTCAATCCATAGCCGCCGCCATCCCTCCCCGTCCTGACTCGCTGGGTCGATTTGGCCAATTTGGCGGTAAGTACGTGCCGGAAACCCTGATGCCGGCCCTGACCGAGTTGGAGCAGGCTTTTTACCAGTACCGCCATGAACCCGGCTTCCAGGCGGAACTGCAGGGGCTCCTGCAGGACTACGTAGGGCGCCCCAGCCCCCTCTACTTTGCCGAGCGCCTCACCGCCCACTACCGCCGTCCCGATGGCCAGGGCCCAGAGATCTATCTCAAGCGAGAGGACCTCAACCATACCGGTGCCCACAAGATTAATAACGCCCTGGGTCAGGTGCTGTTGGCCAAGCGCATGGGCAAGGGGCGGGTGATTGCCGAGACTGGTGCCGGTCAGCACGGTGTCGCCACTGCCACGGTCTGCGCTCGCTTTGGCCTGCAGTGTGTGATTTACATGGGGGTGCATGACATGGAGCGGCAGGCCCTTAATGTCTTTCGCATGCGCCTGATGGGGGCGGAGGTGCGCCCCGTGTCGGCGGGTACCGGCACCCTTAAGGATGCCACCTCGGAGGCCATCCGCGACTGGGTGACTAACGTCGAAACCACCCACTACATCCTGGGCTCCGTGGCTGGCCCCCATCCCTACCCGATGATGGTGCGCGACTTCCACGCCATGATTGGGGAGGAGACCCGGGCCCAGTGTCAGCAGAAGTTTGGGGCCCTGCCAGATATTTTGATGGCCTGTGTGGGGGGCGGGTCCAATGCCATGGGCCTATTCCACGACTTTGTGGAGGAGCCCACGGTGCGGATGATTGGCATTGAGGCAGCGGGTAGTGGCGTCGCCACTGGCCAGCACGCCGCCACCCTGACGGCGGGGCGGGTGGGGGTACTGCACGGGGCCATGAGCTATCTGCTCCAGGATCAGGACGGTCAGGTGATGGAGGCCCACTCTATCAGTGCCGGCTTAGACTACCCCGGGGTGGGGCCCGAGCATAGTTTCCTCAAGGATATGGGGCGGGCAGAATACTACAGCGTCACCGATCAGGAGGCCCTGGCCGCCTTTCAGCGGGTTTCCCGCCTGGAGGGCATTATTCCCGCCCTGGAAACCGCCCACGCCTTTGCCTACCTGGAGCACCTCTGCCCCCAGCTCGTGGGTAATCCCCGACTGGTGATCAACTGTTCTGGCCGGGGTGACAAGGATGTGCAAACCGTGGCCAAGGCCCTGGGTGATTTAATTTAGTCAGTAGCCGTAGGGTCACAACGGTTGTGGAGTTTCCTGCCAAGTCCCTGGATTTGGGGGTGAACGTTGGACAAGTTATGGCAAAGGTTTCAGTTCCAGGGCTGTGCCACACTGTTTGCAGAATCTGGCATCTTGGTCGTGAACCACTAGACCACAGCTACCACAGGCCACCTGCTGACTATTGGT
>JBEIGU010000049.1:0-24494 GCA_040381765.1 Leptolyngbya sp. | reverse complement strand
TTTTTGCCAAAAGCCCACCCACGCTACTTTTGCCTAAATTCCTGACGGCTAAACTTGACTCCCTACAGTCCCCTGATACACCATCTTTAGCAGCTTAGGCCAAAGCTTGGATCCAGAAAAAACTTAAGACTGTCCAGTAAATTGAGTATCATGCGATTAAAATATCAACATCAAAATTACTGGGGTGGTCAGGATTAATCTATGCAGCCCACCTTTGCTAAAGCCAGCTTTTCTGACGCTGACGCCCTGGAGATTGCCCTGAACCGTCGCCGGGAAACCCAGGTCAAGCAGCTGAGTTTAGCTCCCTTTCACTGCCAGTTCCTCACCCTGGACTACGGTCAAATTCACTTTAGTTTTGTCGATATTAGGACTGCCATGCAGGTGGTGGGCACCAAGGGTAAAGCATGTCTGGAGTTTTCCTTTTTATTGGAGGCGGCCACCCAAGATTTGCTGTCCCATGGTGTCCCCATATCCACGGATATGGTGTTTGGGTTTGACCCCCATCGGGAGGTAAACCTAGTCCTACCTGCCCACAGCCAGGTTTGTGTGGTGCAAATTGATTGGGAGACCTTCAACCTCTGCACTGAAGCTCTGGGTCGGCCAGACCTAAATCGAGACTTTCTGCAAGCTAACTATGTGGGGATCCCCCATCAGGTCAGGGAGGTGAAGGGGTATCTTAAGAATCTGTACCATCTAGCCCTCCGCCAACCCCAGTTAGTCACCGAGGCGAGATCGCTGCACCTGGTTTTGGAAGACTTTCTGCCCCTGCTAGTTGATGTCTTACCCCTGCCCCAGGCCAGGCAGCCGACCTGGCCATCCCTGCGACGGGCCGCCCTAGTTAAGCAAGCCCAGCTTTACATGGAAACCCACCTGGGCCAGCCCCTCACCCTGGCCAGTCTCTGCCAGGCCCTACACACCAGTCAACGACCCCTACATTACGGGTTTCAGGAGCTTTTGGGGGTCAGTCCCATGGCTTACCTGAAAGTCCTACGTCTGACAGCGGCACGACGTCAACTCCGCCAATCCGAACCTGGGCAGACAACGGTGGCGGACGTTGCCAGTCATTGTGGCTTTTGGAGCTTGGGTCACTTTAGCCGCGACTACAAAAACCTTTTCGGTGAGTTACCCTCAACCACCCTGTCCGGGAGTAAAAGCCGTTATGGCTAGGGGGCTCAGGACAGGGTGACCCGGTCAAAGCTGAATGGGGGTAGCGTTTTGTTAGCCTTAGCCCCTAACCATTTGATCGGGGCTGGCGCCGACCTTCGGAGTTTGTCCCCTCCTTCGAGACTAGGGGTATGTCAAGGCGAAGTAAGGTGCTAGCCCAAAGCCGTTTCGATCGCCTGTTGCAACGCCGGGTCATCCGGTGCAGTCTGAGGCTCAAAGCGGGCCACCAACTGCCCATCCCGACCGACCAAAAACTTGCCGAAGTTCCATTGAATGTCAGGCCCTTCTCCCACCAGGAACTGGTATAAAGGGCTGCGGTTGGGACCGTTGACATCCTGTTTTTCTAGCAGGGTAAAGTCTACATCGTACTTAGTCTTGGTGAAATCCTTAATTTCCTCCGGGGTACCAGGTTCCTGGGATCCAAATTGGTTGCAAGGTACGCCGACGATCACCAAGCCGCGATTGCCATAGGTTTGGTCTAACTTTACCAGGCCATTGTACTGGGGGGTTAACCCACACTTACTGGCCACGTTGACAAATAAAATCACCTTATTTTCCAGCAGGTCTGGGGCCAGGGGAGCCCCATCTAGGGTGGTTAGAGGTTGGGGAAGAGGCATGGTTGCAAAACTTTACACAACACATATATGGTACACAACTTATGACATCTGAGGCTTGACAGTCCACCCTGCCGGCGGAAAATTGGGCCTACCGCCTTAGTGTCGATAAACCATTAGGTTTAGGGGTTGGTAAGGAGATAAAGTACCTATTAAGCGTCATCTTGCCTATTGCCACATTGCCCTAGGAGTCGATTCTCAATCGACCCTTCCGGCATTTTATTTTATTCAAATCCACGTCCCTTGCTTCGACATGGACGGGGTTTTACAGTCTGAAGGACATCCCCCCATGACTCAATGGGTCCGTGATCTGGCATTAAGCTTTAAGTTAAAGAACTTTTCTGTCCTCCAGGGATGCAAAAAATCATTCACAATATCTATGGCTTTGACCAGAACGCCTGAGACGAGGTCAATAGGTAAACGTGAAGGCTAAGTAGGCTTTCTGGCTCGACTCCGCTCCCTTACCTGTGGCTACGGCCACAGCCCATCCCTGTCTGGGAGGACAGATGCCATGGTAGCTGAACCCCATCCAACGGTTTCACCCCTGGATGCGGCCATTGACCGTCATCCTCTGGTGGTAGCCCCCACCACTCCTCTGGCCGATGCAATTGTGTTGATGAGCCAGACCCGGGGTTTCACCTGTTCCCTTGGCGATCAATCCGAAGGTCTGCCGTCGACAGATTTTTGGCATTTAGAGTCCCGGTCCAGTTGTGTTCTAGTGGTTGAGGCAGAGCAGGTGCTCGGTATTCTCACTGAGCGAGATGTGGTCCGCCTCACGGCCCAGCAGACCGATCTGACCACCTTGATCATGGCCGATGTCATGGTGACCCCGGTGGTAACCCTGGCGGAACGCAACTTTCGGGAAATTTTTGCCGCCCTCTTTCTATTTCGTCGCTACCGTATCCGCCACCTAGTGATTGTGGACGATCATCAGAGCCTGGTGGGGGTGGTTTCCCATGAGAGTATCCGCCAAGTGCTTCGCCCTACCAATCTTTTGAAACTGCGTCGGGTGGTGGAGGTGATGACTTCCCAGGCCTTCTATGCCCCTCCCACCACGACGGTCACGGACCTGACCCGCCAAATGGCTGAACGCTCAGTGAGTTCGATTGTCATTGCCGACACGGTGGATGCAGGTCCATCGGCCAGTTCCGCCATTCTTCCCCTGGGAATTGTCACGGAACGGGATATCGTTCAGTTCCAGGCCCTGGGCCTCAACCTCAATCAAACCCTGGCCCAGACCGTGATGAGTTGCCCCCTATTTTTGGCCAGTCCCGAAGATTCTCTGTGGGATGCCCATCAAACCATGCAGCGTCACCGGGTGCAGCGACTAGTGGTTTCCTGGAATTGGGGCCAGGGCTTGGGAATTATCACCCAGAGCAGTCTTCTGCGGGTCTTTGATCCGGTGGAAATGTACGGGGTGGAAGACACTTTAAACCAAGAAAGTGATCAGAGGCTACCGGAGCCCCTGATCCCTAATTTCAACCTTCTCTCCCCGGCCAATTCAGCCTCGCCCAGACTGCAACCATGGACAGATAATTCACCGGCCAGCGAATTGGAGAAACGGTTGCTGCAGCTTAGCCAACAACTAGAAGGTCTGCCGGTAACGGCAGCGGGACAAGACTCTCTAAGGGCGGCGATCGCAGAGGTGAAAATCCTGCGTGATCTAGTGCTAGGGACTCGATCAAGCTGGGGAGACCGAGCATTTTTCTAGGCTAGGGCTTAATCTTCGTAAATACGGCACTCATCGGCTTCGGGGTTAGCATCGCAGTAAGCCTGGAGGCTAGACTTAGCCGGGGCTTGTTTCTTGTGCCCCGCCTCGGCCTGTAGTTCCTCAACAACATCCCAAGCTGCGGCAGATTCGGGGGAAGTACTGCCCAGGCTATCGCTCAATGCCCGAGCTTCATCGATGGCGGATTGAATACGGTCTTCAATTGGAGTGGTCATACGCAGAGGCAATAAGAGAATATTCAACACTTTACCTGAGTTTACAATGACCTAGTTAGGGGGCCAAGCTAGTTACCGGCTTGGCCCCGAGCTTAAGATCCCAACTACGTCTCTACCAAAATCAGTCAAAACCTTTGTTTGGAAAAGACTGAGATTGATAACTCTGTAACATCCCTAACTATACACTATTTTTGAACGTTGACAACGAACTGGTTGAGTTGTCATAATAGAAGACTATTCTGTTTGTTCGATAAAAGCTCGGATCAGGTTTTTAAAGTTACCACCCTCCCTCAGGAGGTGTTGGAGTTAGCACCTGTACGGCCAAGTATAGAGGATCTATGACCTACGCAATTGTGGCAACGGGGGGTAAGCAGCTTCGGGTAGAGCCGGGTCGCTTCTACGACATTGATCGGTTGGCGGTGGAGGCCGAGGGCCAGGTTACCCTGGATCAGGTACTATTCATCAACCACGACGGCGAGGCGCTGGTGGGTCAACCCCTAGTGGCTGGCGCTACCGTGACCGGCACTGTGGTCAGTCACCTGCGGGGCCGCAAGGTGATTGTCTATAAGATGAAACCCAAGAAAAAGACCCGTAAAAAGCAGGGACACCGCCAGGAACTAACCCGTCTGATGATCGACGGGATTCAGGTGAACGGCCAGGCGATCGCTGGTACCCCTGGTCAGACTGCCTCCACTCCGGTAGAAGCGGTCACCGCCACCATTGTTACCGATGCCCCCCCCACCGCCGACACCCCCGATAGCGATAGCTAACCTGACAACACCGGCTAAGATTTTCTAGCAGAGAAAGGAACTCACCATGGCTCATAAGAAAGGGACAGGCAGCACCCGTAACGGTCGCGACTCTAATTCCAAACGATTGGGCGTTAAGCGTTACGGTGGCCAGGCGGTGCGCGCCGGTAATATTCTGATTCGGCAACGGGGCACCAAGGTTCACCCTGGTGAAAATGTAGGCCGGGGGGGAGATGACACCCTTTTTGCCCTGGTGGATGGGGTGGTCACCTTTGAACGTCGTGGCAAGGCCGGCAAAAAAGTGAGCGTCTACCCAGCTAGTTGATTTTCCTTCGCTTTGTCTGCAAGGGCTCTGGATAATTTGTCCAGGGCCTTTCATTTTTATCGCTTCCGCCCTGTTGCCCAGGACGGAAATCAGCCAGCACCCTGGCTAACCCATAGCTCTAGCTGAATTGGGGGCAGATAGGTCAGGCCCTCTAGCCCTGGAGGTCTTCAGGGTTAGTAGCGAATCCGGGGATCGATATAGGCACTGAGCATATCAATGGCGATGCTAATCAGCGCCACAATCAAGCCAAAAAAGACCATTAACCCCTGCACCACTGGATAGTCGCGCTGGGTAATTGCTTCGTAGAGGCGGTTGGCCAGACCTGGCCAGGAAAAGGTCACCTCCGTCAGCACCGCTCCCCCTAGCATGGCTGCAAAGGTGAGGCCCAGGATCGTCACCACCGGAATCAGGGCATTCCTGAGGGCGTGCACCAACACTACCCGGTATTCAGGAATACCCCGGGCCCGGGCGGCCTCCACGTAATCCGAGGCCAGGGTTTGCTTTAAGTTAACCCGTACCATGCGCTCAAATACCCCACTAATCAAAATTCCCAGGGTGAGGCTGGGTAGGGCCAGGTAGTAGAGACTGGTGGCAAAGGCAACCGGATCGAGGGAGAGGAGGCTATCGATCAGGTACAGACCGGTGGGCCCGACCGGTGGATCGGCCCGCAGGGGATAACGGGTGCCAATGGGGAACCAGCGCAATTGGACGGCGAAGATCAGCTGCAAAATCATGCCAAACCAATACATGGGAATGGCGTAGGTAATGATGCCAAACAATCGCCCCCCCGCATCTAGGGCGGTATTGGGACGGGTGGCCGCCAGGGAACCCACGGTCACCCCCACCAGGGCCGCCACCACCAGACCAGCGCAGGCCAGCTCCACCGTGGCGGGGAAATGGGCCTGAATAATCTGCCAAACCGTTTGTCCTTGGGTGGCCAGGGACGTACCCAGATCGAACCGCAGCAAGTGCCCCAGGTAGGTCAGGTATTGCATCCAAAGGGGCTGATCCAGGCCCAGCTGGCTACGGAGCTGATCCTTGGCGGCGGCGGGGGCCCGGGCCCCCAAGAGGGCATCTACTGGATCCCCGGGGCTGGCCCGCATCAACAAAAAGACGATGGTGGTAATCGTCCAGATCATCAGAGGGGCTAGCAGCAGCCGGGTGAGGAGGTAGTAACGCAGGGCAGCGGATCGAGCCATGGTAAAGCTTTTCCCGTCTCTATTCTTCTTCGCTAGCGGCGCTGCTATGGAGTTCCCCCGACTCATTAGCACTCAGGTCAGGCAGGGCAGGATCCTCCTGCAAGGCTGGGGGAACCACCGCCACCGCCGCGATCGCATCCTCCTCGTCTAGCCGTTGTAGCCGTACACCGGTGGCAGGACGGGACTGGACCGAAATATCATTCACTCGCTGGCGGATAATGATGCCCCGATTAGTCACCAGCATCAACTCGTCACCATCATTGACCACCCGCAGGGCCGCCAGGGTATCGTCCTGTTTGCGAAACTTAATGGCCGTTAATCCCAGACCAGCTCGGTTTTGTAGGCGAAACTTGGTTACCGGCACCCGCTTACCCAACCCCGAGGCGGTAATCACCAGGACCCAGGGGCCGCTCTCGCTGTCGGGGCTGAGGCTATCGTCCTCCTCCTCACCGGCTCGCACCAGGGCTTCAACCACCTGGGTGGGTAAGATATCCATACTAATCAGCTCATCCCCCGACCGCAGGGACATGGCCTTAACCCCCCGGGTGGGCCGCCCCAGGGGCCGGAGTTGGTCATCATCGGTTTTAAAGTGGATGGCCATACCCCGCCGCGAACCAATCAAAATGCTATCGGTGGTGCGGGCCAACCGCACCCAACGCAACTGATCCCCTTCCTCTAGGGAGATGGCAATCAGCCCATTGGTGCGAATGTTACTAAAGGCAGAAAGGGCGGTTTTTTTGACGTAACCCCTGCAGGTCAACATCACCAGGTACTCTTCATCGGTGAACTCGGGCACCGCCAGCACGGAGGTGATGGACTCCTCCACCGGGATGGGTAGCATCTGGACCATGGGCACCCCTCGGGCCGCCCGGGATCCCTCCGGCACCTGGTAGGCCCGCAGGCAGTAGGTGACACCGCGATCGCTAAAAAAGAGGATGTGATCGTGGGTGTAGCAGGTGATAAAGTGCTGGACTCCGTCATCCTCCTTCATCTTAGTGCCGGCCTTGCCGCGGGTGGCCCGACTCTGGGCCTCGAAGGTGGTAACGGGCATGCGCTTGATGTAGCCCTGGTCTGTCACCAGGATCACCACCTGCTCGTTGGCGATCAGGGAAATGTCCGTGAGTTCGCCATCCTCCACCTCAATCACCGTGCGCCGGGGGTCATGATGCTTGGCCCGCAGATCCTCCAGTTCCTGAATGATCAGCTGGAGAACTCGATCCCGCCGGGCCAGGATATCCTCTAGGTCGGCAATTTTAAGGACCAACTCGGCGTGTTCCTCCTCCACCTTATGGGTTTCCAGGGCGGTGAGGCGGCGCAACTGCATCTGCAGAATGGCATCGGCCTGCAGTTCTGAAAGACCATACTGGTCCATCAGGCCCTGTTTAGCGGTGGGGGTATCGGCCGCCCCACGAATCAGGGCAATAATCGCATCCAGATTAGCCAGGGCGATTAGGTAGCCCTGGAGCAGGTGATCCCGTTCTTCGGCCTTGCGCAGCTCGTACTGGGTGCGGCGGACAATGGTTTCAATGCGGAAATCGAGGAAGACCTCCAACATGCGTTTTAGGCCCAGGGTCTGGGGCTCCCCATTAACCAGGGCTAGCATATTGACGCCGAAGTTGTTTTGCAGCGGGGTCTGCTTGTAGAGGTTATTGAGCACCACCCGGGGGTAGGCATCCCGCTTTAGCTCAATGACGATGCGCATGCCGTCGCGATCGCTCTCGTCACGAATATCGGCAATACCGTCCAGCTTGCGCTCGTTCACCAGCTCAGCAATCCGTTCGATCATACCGGCCTTATTGGTCTGGTAGGGGAGCTCGGTAATAATAATCGCCTCCCGGTCTGGCCGAGCCCGATGTTCGATGGTTTCAATGCTAGCCACCCCCCGCATGGTAATGGACCCGCGTCCGGTGATGTAGGCATCACGGATACCACTGCGGCCCAGGATCTGGCCACCGGTAGGGAAATCAGGACCGGGGATAATCTCCATTAACTGGGCGGTGGAGAGGTCGGGGTTTTCGATCAGGGCAATGACGCCGTCAATCAACTCCCCTGGGTTGTGGGGGGGGATGTTGGTGGCCATCCCCACGGCGATACCCGAAGATCCATTTAGGAGCAGTTGGGGGAGGCGGGAGGGCAGTACTACGGGCTCCTGTTGGGAGCCATCGAAGTTGTCTACGAAGTCAACGGTCTCCGCCTCAATGTCCTGCAGCAGGGAATCACTGGCCAGGGACTGGAGACGACACTCGGTGTAACGCATGGCCGCCGGTGGATCATTGTCAATGGATCCGAAGTTGCCATGGCCGTTGATCAGGGGCGATCGCATGGAAAAGTCCTGGGCCATGCGCACCAGGGCATCGTAAACAGCGGTGTCACCGTGGGGGTGGTACTTACCCAGCACCTCCCCCACCACCCGAGCGCACTTCCGAAAGGGGCGATCTGCGGTCAACCCCAATTCGTGCATAGCGTACAAAATTCGGCGATGCACCGGCTTGAGTCCATCCCTGGCATCGGGCAGGGCCCGGCCAACGATGACGCTCATGGCATACTCCAGGTAGGAGCGGGACATTTCGTTGCGCAGGTCAGTAGGGACGATCCGCTCTTCTGGGGTTGCCATCGCCGAAAAAACTCCATGGTATGGAATGGTGTTGCTTTGCCCAGAGGGCTCTGGACAGAGCTAACCGGTCAAAACAAAGTCTGGGCGGGTTTTTGACTGGCCTCCTTCGAGGAGGTCCGAGGTGCGCCAGGCCCCAGCTATAAAGCGCCAGTCAGATTCTCCTGGGGAGGGGCTGAATAGCGCTTGAAAACTTGATTCTTAGAGAAGTCATACCATTATATATTAGCACAAATCTACTGGTAAACCGATCACCGGATCAGGTCGAAGAGCAGAATGGATCCAATCAATTAGGGTCCACCAGGGGCATCAGGAGAGTGACGGCTTTTTGGATAAAGACCTTGAGGATGGCCTCCCGCTGGTTGAGCTGAAACTGCTGACTGACCACCGCCGCCATGCCCCCATCCCCCCAGTTTTGGTTATGGCGGAAGTATTCGCTAAAACTTTTCCCGGCGATGCGGGTTAGGTAGGCGCCACTGGCCGCCTTCAGGGCTCGCCCCCCCAGGGCGGTGACCAGATTGGTTTGCAGGCCCAAGGCCAGCAAATCCACACTACCCTTGACCAACCCCAAGCCCCCTAGGGTTTTAGCCAGGGATAGGGCCAGGCTTTTACCCTCCTCCAAACTGACCCTGCAGCCATAGACCTGACTCAGTTCCACCACCATCTGGGCATTGATGGCGGCGGTGGCTAAAAAATCCAGACCGGGCAGGGGGGTGACCGCAATGGCGGCGGCCCCTAGCCACTGGTAGCGATCGATAATTTGATCGGCCTGGTGCTGGCGCTGTTGGTCCAGGAGTTGTCGAGCCCTTTCCCCTAGTTGCTGGGATTGCAGGAGAATGGTGTCAGCAATCAGGTCATCCCCCTCCGCCCTGAGGATATCGGCCATCCGGGCCAGCAAGGAATCCAGGTTAGGGGCTCGCTGCAGCCAGCCACCCCCCACCTGGGGCAGGGGCTTGGGGTCGGCGGCAATGGCCACAATGTCTTGGGGAGTTAGGGGCGGCACTAACCGCGATCGCAGGTGGGCCAGCAGAACCTCTAGATCGGCACTGGGGTAGCGATCAGCCTTGTTCAAGACCACCATCAGCCGCTTGCCCAGGGCGAGTAAATCCTGCAGCAGGGTAAATTCCCCCTGGTGCAGATCGTTATCAACCACAAACAAAATCAAGGCGGCCTGGGTGGCGATCTGGCGGGCCGCCTGCTCCCGATCACGCCCGGCTACGCCGGGCTCTGCCAACCCCGGTGTGTCAATCAACCAGAGGGGGTAGGGTACGGCAGATAACTGCCAGGGATAGCGGTGTTCTGCCTGGGTGGTGCCCAGGGCTGGCCCCACCAGGCCCACGGAGGCCCCCACTAAACCATTAATTAAACTGGTTTTACCGGCAGCCCCCACCCCAAAGACAGCAATGGTCAAATCCCCCCTGGCCATAGTGGCTTGCAAATCCGCCGCTGCTGCGGCCAGGGCCTGCTGAGCCACCCGATCCTGGAGACCTTCCACCTGACGCTGCACCGCTCCCAGGTTAGCCCAGGCCGCCTCCGATCGCTGCTCTGGTGCTGAGGGGGAGGAGCGCCGGAGAGGCCGCAGAAACAGCCAGAAATAGTAACCGGCTACAACCAGGATGGTCAGCATCAGCGCCAGGAACAGGAGCAAGACCAACCGCCCTAACCAGGGGGAAAGCAGCGCTAGGGTTTGGTAAATCCGCACCATGGCATCCCCCACCACCAGAGCCGCCACCAACAGCCCTACTAGCACTGCCATAAGTATTAACCATTGCCATCGCCCCATGGTTAGCCTTTCTATCGCCTTCGCGCCTGAATGTAGGGAGGTTGAGCCGGCTAGGCGGATTCGCCTCTATGCTATCGTGTCTGAGCCCAGGGGCAATCAGTTGATGCCTTACCCGCACACGAAGAAAGCCAGCCCCGGGTCAACCAGGGCTGCGCCTTCAAGGTATCTACCCCTTTTTATAGGGGATTGTGATAAAAATTAGGCCCTTTCCCCTTACCCGGTCGTCGACCTTCTCCATTACCCCGACTGTCTGAACCGCCCTTGTTGGCCTCTCCCTGGGGACGAGCCTTATTCACCTTCAGCTGACGACCCAGCCATTCGGCGCCATCCAACTCTTCAATGGCCTTATCTTCGCTGGCTTCATCAGCCATATCCACAAAGGCAAAACCTCGCTTACGCCCTGTTTCCCGATCGACTGGCAAGCTAATACGGGACACCTCGCCATATTCAGCAAAAACGTCCCTAATGTCGTCCTCAGAGGCCTGAAAGGACAAATTCCCGATGTAAATAGTCACAACTTTCTCCGAACCGAAATGCAAAAACGAACTACCCGGCTAAATATTGTCAAAAATATATTTGGCAATACCTAAACCTGATATTTTCAGCTATCATAACTGATTGATCTGGGCTTGATAGTAGTCCACCTGACATGTCAGCCCTGTTTCTCTTAAAAAATATCCAGGGCCGGTGGATCGAGCAGGGGGCAACCAGCGGTGAATAGGTTAGAACTGCGCCTAATCTAATCATCAGGAAATTGCCAACAGGCGATCGCCTCAACCCGACGGCTGCCGCAGGCACAGGGCTCAGCCCCGGAGGTAACCCAGGTGGCATCGCAGTCACGGCAGTGGCATAGAACGTTATTCAAGTTAGCCTGGGCCAGGCCAAAGTGCCATCGCTCCAATTCTTCGGGGGTGAAGTAGGAAGGAGTGTCTGCCATGGCTAAGGGGGAAAGGGTAGGACCAGTAATCATACTAATTATGGTAAACTATCATTCACTATGCAGGGTTGTGGCTAAAATCAATAGGTTTATTCTACCTGGATGTCACCCAATAGCCTTACCTAGTGCTCTTAAAAAAATATAGGTCTTGACCTACAATTGGATCCTTAGTGACTGGTCAGGCTTAGTATTTAACTCTGCGGGTGTAGTTTAGTGGTAAAACCTTAGCCTTCCAAGCTAATGATGGGGGTTCGATTCCCCCCACCCGCTTGCATCTCGCTATTTCCATGACGCACTATGGTGCTGGGTCGTAGCTGATTAGAGACCGACAGGGTTGCCAGCGGTAGCGTTTCAGCTCGATGCGTTCCCGTTCATCAAACTCAATCCCCTCCGCCTCTAGCAGACTCCGCTGCCGATAGTCACTACCGTGGCGGCGCAGGGAGTGGGAAATTTCCCCCTTGGCGTTCACCACCCGCTGCCAGGGGACATCATCCTGGTCTGGGGGGAGGCGATAGAGGGCATAGCCTACCAGTCGGGGTTGACCAATCAGCCCCGCCAGTTCAGCTACCTGGCCGTAGGTGGCCACCTGGCCCTGGGGAATCTGGCGCACCACGGCATAGATGCGGTGGTAAAGCTTTTCTGAAGCGGCCTTCTCCCTACCCATGGCTTAGGGCCGCTCCCCCAGGTGGACCGGCGATCGCAACACCACCAGGGAAAAACAGGTCAAGTGCAGCCCCTGCTCCGGTTGGTAGCTGGGGGCGTCGAGTCCTAAACTTAGCGGACTGTCAGTATTCAGCAGCAGACTCCAGGGTCGTTCCCGGATGGTGGCGGGAATGTGGAAGATCTGGTCGATGGGCTGGGCGTTGAACATTAAGAAAAAACTGTCATCCAGGACCCGCTGCACCTGGGACTGGGGGTTAATGACCTCCTCCCCGTTGAGAAAGATGGCAATGGCCTTGGCGGTGTCATCCTGCCATTGCTCAGCAGTAATCTCTTTGCCACTGGGGTTGTACCAGCCAATGTCGTGAATCCCCGAACCATGGATCTCCCGACCCAAAAACCAGTGACGGCGGGAGAGGTTGGGGTGGTGCAGACGCAGCCTAATCAGCTGGCGGGTAAACTCTAGCAGCTGCTGGTTCTCCTCGCTCAGGCGCCAGTCATACCAGGCCAGGGGGCTATCCTGGCAATAGCTGTTGTTGTTTCCTTCTTGACTGCGGCCCAGCTCGTCTCCCCCCAGCAACATCGGTACGCCCTGGGAGAGCAGCAGGGTGGCGAGGAGGTTGCGCTGCTGCCGCTGCCGTAGGGCGAGAATGGTGGGATCTTTGGTATCCCCCTCGATACCGCAGTTCCAGGAGCGGTTGTAACTTTCGCCGTCACGGTTATGCTCCTGGTTGGCCAGATTGTGTTTTTGGTTGTAGCTCACCAGGTCTCTGAGGGTAAAACCATCGTGACAGGTGATGAAGTTAATACTGGCGTGGGGCCGCTTACCGCTGGCCTGGTAGAGGTCAGAGCTGCCGGTGATACGAAAGGCAAATTCCCCCAGGCGGCAGTCGTGATCCCGCCAGAAATCCCGCATGGCATCGCGATACTTGCCATTCCACTCCGACCAGAGCAGGGGGAAGTTGCCTACCTGGTAGCCCCCCTCCCCTAAATCCCAGGGTTCGGCAATCAGCTTAATGGTGGACAGCACCGGATCCTGGTGAATGATATCGAAGAAGGCGGCCAGGCTATCCACCTCGTAAAGTTCCCGGGCCAGGGCCGAGGCCAGGTCAAAGCGAAAGCCATCTACGTGCATCTCCAGCACCCAGTAGCGGAGGCTATCCATAATCAGCTTTAGCACCTGGGGATGGCGGACATTGAGGGAGTTGCCGCAGCCAGTGAAGTCCGTATAGTAGCGGGGGGTGTCCTCCACCAGGCGATAGTAGGCCGGGTTATCGATACCCCGAAGACTCAGGGTGGGCCCCAGATGATTGCCTTCCCCGGTGTGGTTGTACACCACATCCAGAATCACCTCAATACCTGCCTGGTGCAGGGCCTTCACCATGTGCTTGAATTCCTGCACCTGCTGCCCCGCCTGCCCCGCCGCACTATAGCCAGAGTAGGGGGCAAAGTAGGCCAGGGAGTCATAGCCCCAGTAGTTACGCAGGCCTGTACCCGCCAGGTGTCCGGGAAAGGCGTGGAAATGGTGCACCGGCAGCAGTTCCACGGCGGTGATCCCCAGCTTGGTCAGGTAGTCAACCATCACCGGATGGGCTAGACCGGCGTAGGTGCCCCGCAGGGCCTCCGGCAGATCGGGGTGGGTTTTGGTTAGGCCCCGCACATGGGTTTCGTAGATAATGGTGCGGTGCCAGGGGGTGCGGGGGGGGTGATCGCCCTGCCAGTCAAAGTTGGGATCAATGACAATCGCCTTGGGGATGTAGGGGGCGCTGTCTAGCTCCGAGAAGGTCAGGTCCGCATCCTGGAGGGCAATCTCCGCCATGTTGTAGCCAAAAATCAGAGGGTTCAGCTGAACATCCCCCTCCAGGGCCCGGGCATAGGGGTCGATCAGGAGTTTATGGGGATTGAAGCGATTGCCCACTGCCGGTACGTAGGGACCATGCACCCGAAAGCCATAGCGCTGACCCGGGCCCACCTCCGCCAGGTAGCCGTGCCAGATGTAGTTTTCCATTTCCCTCAGGGGCAAGCGGGTTTCCTGCCCCTGTTCATCAAACAAACAGAGATCGACCCCGGTGGCGTTCTCCGAAAAGAGGGCAAAATTGGTGCCGGCTCCATCCCAGGTGGCCCCCAGGGGATGGGGCTGACCGGGCCAGACCTGTATGTCCATCATCACCGCGCTTCAACTCCTGAATAGACGGGTATACATCGTCTCATGGTGCATGGCGGCTAGGCCGGTGCCCCAACTGCTGAGGGTGAGGTCATCAACCTCTAGCCCTTGACAGTGCTGGGTGGCCCCCTCCAGGGCCGGATAGAGATCCAATAGCAGCTGCTGTCCCTGGGTTTGGCCCAGGGGCACCAGTTTAACCGCATTGGTGATCAGGTTGCTGGCCCAACTGTGGAGGTAGCCCAGTACCGCCATTTCCGTCGACATCTGCCAATGGTGGGCGGCCAGGGCAAAGATCACCGCAAAGTTCCAGGGGGGCGACAGGGGGATCGGCAGGGCAGGCTGGAGATCCGCCATCAGTCGGCCCAGGGCCCGCCCCATGGCCCAGCTCTGTTGACGGCTTTCTTCCCCCTCCCGCAGGGCCGATAGCCACTGATTCCAGGTGGCGATCGCCGCCCCATCCCCCTCCAGGGCGGCCCGGTGCACCCGATAGACCACCGCTCCGTCTAGCCGAACCAGACCTGCCGCCAGCTCCTGCTGGAGCCAGAATAGGATGTCAGCGGGACTGGTCAGCCCCGCTTCCACCAGGGCCTCCAGCCCCTCGGAATAGCTGTAGGCCCCCACCGGCAGGGCTGGACTGGTCAACTGCAGGAGACGCAACAGGGATGAATTAGAAATGCCAGGGGTCATAACACCGGATCAGGCGGGCCAGTTTACCCAATCCTGAGGCTTCAGAAACACCTCATAGAGCCTGGCCTCAGGGCTGTTGAGGGGGGGCGTGTAGCCGTACTCCCAGCGCACCAGGGGAGGCAGGGACATGAGAATCGACTCGGTGCGCCCGTTGGTTTGCAGGCCAAAGATGGTGCCCCGGTCGTAGACCAGGTTGAACTCCACGTAGCGACCACGGCGGTAGAGTTGAAACTGCCGTTCCCGATCGCCGTAGGGGTCGGTTTTATGGGCCTCGGCGATGGGCAGGTAGGCCGGCAGGAAGGCGGCACCACAGTCGCGGGCAAAGCTAAATAGATCCTCCCAGGAGCGGGGGGGGAGATTGCCCAGGGCCTGGCTGACCTGGGCGGCGGTTTTATCCCCATCGGGGCCCCGGTAGAGTTGGCCCTGGCCATCCTGGTAGTCAAAGAATAGCCCCCCCACGCCGCGGGTTTCCTGGCGGTGTTTGAGGTAGAAATACTCGTCGCACCAGGGTTTAAACACCGAATAGTAGTGGGGGTTATGGCGATCGCACACCGCCTTCAGGGTCTGGTGAAAATGCACCACATCCCCATCCAATGGATAGTAGGGGGTGAGGTCGATGCCACCGCCAAACCACCACACCGGCCCCGCCTCAAAATAGCGGTAGTTGAGGTGCACGGTGGGAATGTAGGGATTGCAGGGGTGGAGCACCATGGAGGTGCCGGTGGCGTAGAAGCGGTGGCCAGCGGCCTCGGGGCGTTGCACCAGGATGGAGGGAGGCAGGTGATCCCCCCAAACCTCGGAAAAATTTACTCCGCCCTGCTCAAACACCTGACCCTGCTTGAGTACCCGCGATCGACCACCGCCCCCCTCCGGTCGTTCCCAGCTGTCCTCCTCAAAGGTGGCACCGCCATCCAGCCGCTCCAGGGCTTGACAGATACTGTCCTGCAGGTCCTTCAGCATGGTGCTGGCCCGCTCCCGGGAATGGCTGGGGGGGCGATCGTAGCTGGGGGGGGAGCTGGAAACAGGGGTAGGGGAAGAAATGGTCATAGGGGCTGGAATGAGGCTAATACAGAGTGAGATTACCAGGCTTGCTATTCAAGCTACCTTGAAACCTGTACCCAAGACCAGAGGTAACCCCACCGTGCCAGCAAAATGTTGAGTTTCGCAACATTTTGCCCTGACTCCTGTTGTGCTAGGTAGGGGGAAGGGACGACTGGCAGGGGTTGTCCCGGCCCACAATACGTTACTCTGTGTAAAGCTGAGGGAAGTTAAGACAGCTGTGTGTCTCCTGCTCAGCTCCCGTCGGTCACTATCTGATCCCGTTCATCGGCGACTGTTTCACCTAAATTTTTTAACCTACTGCGCTGTGAATCCATGGCTATGAGCCTATCCCTAACCCCCGATGCTGTCCTGGAGGTCCTGCAGCCAGTGCAGGACCCTGAACTACAAAGGAGCCTGGTGGACCTCAATATGATTCGCCAGGTGGCCATCCAGGGGGGGGACGTTAGCTTTACCCTGGTGCTGACCACCCCCGCCTGCCCCCTGCGGGAGTTTATCGTGGAGGACTGTGAGCGAGCCGTGCGCACCTTGCCGGGGGTAACTGGAGTAACGGTGACGGTGACGGCGGAAACGCCTCAACAAAAATCCCTCCCCGATCGCACCGGTATTGCCGGCGTGAAAAACATTGTGGCCGTATCCAGCGGTAAGGGGGGGGTTGGCAAGAGCACCGTGGCGGTGAACCTGGCAGTGGCCCTGGCCCAGGCGGGCGCGGCGGTAGGGCTGATTGATGCCGATATCTACGGCCCCAATGCCCCGATCATGATGGGGCTGACCGGGGCCGATATTAAGGTCCGCCAGGGCCCCCAGGGGGAGGTGCTGGAGCCCGCCTTTAACCATGGGGTTAAAATGGTCTCCATGGGCTTCTTAATTGACCCGGATCAACCGGTGATCTGGCGTGGCCCCATGCTGAACGGGGTGATCCGCCAGTTTCTTTACCAGGTGGAGTGGGGCGAGCTTGATTATCTCATTGTGGATATGCCCCCCGGCACCGGTGATGCCCAACTGACCCTGGCCCAGGCGGTGCCCATGGCTGGGGTGGTGATTGTGTCCACCCCCCAGACCGTCGCCATCGCCGATGCCCGACGCGGCCTGCGCATGTTCCAACAGCTGCAGGTACCGGTGCTGGGGGTGGTGGAAAACATGAGTGTGTTCATTCCCCCGGATGCCCCCGACAAGGCCTACGATATTTTTGGTTCCGGCGGCGGTGAGAAAATTGCCCAGGAGTTGGACCTTCCCCTGCTGGGCTGCATTCCCCTGGAGATGCCGGTACGTCAGGGGGGCGATCAGGGCCTGCCGATCCTGGTGAAGGCTCCAGAATCGGCGGCGGCCAAGGCCCTTTGGGCGATCGCTCAACAGGTGGCGGCCCGGGTTTCCGTAGCCGCCCTCACCCCCTAGGCCTAGACCTCCATCGGTACCCACTATGCTGAACCCAGTATGCTGAACCTAGAGTGGCAAAAACGTTGGCAGTTCCTGCTGGAGGGCTGGCAGGAGGTGGACTGGCTCCTGTTTCTTCTGCCCAGCCTGCTGGTGGGCTTTTCCAGCCTGGTCTTGAGTAGTATTCAGACCACTATGCCAGACACCCACTATGCCCTTAATCACCTCGGTCTGGGGCTGGTCTGCCTGGGGCTGGCCCTATGGATTGCCCGCAGTCGCTATGAACGACTGCAGGAATGGTATTGGATTATCTACGGATTGACCAATGCCTCCCTGGTTTTGGTGATGCTGATCGGCACCGTCGGCAATGGGGCTCAGTCCTGGATTGGCGTGGGTGGGTTCTATCTGCAGCCCTCGGAGTTTGCCAAGGTGGGGGTGATTATCTGCCTGTCGGTGGTGTTGAGCCGTCGCGATGCCTCCACCCTGGCAGGGTTAGGCGCCGCCCTGGGAATCACCGCCCTACCCTGGGTGTTGGTGTTTGTCCAGCCGGACCTGGGTACCTCCCTGGTATTTGGGGCTATTCTCCTGGGCATGCTCTACTGGGCTAACTGCAAGCCCGGCTGGCTGGTATTACTGGTGTCACCCCTGGTGGCGGCGATTGTCTTTAATCTCTCGGTGCCAGCCTGGTTACTCTGGTCGGCTGCCATGGGGGCGATCGCCTGGTATACCTTACCCTGGCGTTGGCTATTCACCGTTCTAGCTACCGCGGTCAGCCTGATCTCCGGCAAGCTGGGTCAGGTGTTTTGGGGCTTCCTGGAAGACTATCAGAAGGACCGTTTGATCCTGTTCCTGGACCCCGATAAGGATCCCTTGGGGGGCGGGTATCACCTGATTCAATCTCGCATTGCGATTGGGGCCGGTCAGTTATGGGGCCAGGGGCTGAGGGGGGGCACCCAAACCCAGCTAGACTTTATTCCAGAGCAACATACGGACTTTATTTTTTCCGCCGTGGGGGAAGAGTGGGGATTCATAGGCTGTATTTTAGTACTATTTGCCTACCTGCTGATTTTCTTCCGTCTGGTGATCGTTGCCCAGAATGCTAAAGATAACTTTGGGTCCCTGCTAGCCATCGGTGTGTTTGCTATGATTTTGTTCCAAACCACCGTTAATATTGGCATGACTATCGGCCTAGCGCCGATTACGGGTATTCCCCTACCCTGGCTGAGCTATGGTCGATCTTCCTTACTGACTAATTTTGTCGCCCTGGGTATTGTCGAATCCGTTGCCAATTTCCGACACCGTCTTAAGTTCACTGATTAGTGAGTAATCTTAGTGACTAATTTTAGTCACTAAGATTACTCACTAAACCCGGTGGTAATCACCTTGGTTCCGGGGTTATCATCAGAAAGATCCGTAAAATCCCTGAGGTAAGGATTACAATTTCTGACCCGCACCGCTATGATGAATGATGGGCTGTTGCCTTGTTGACCTAGACCGTAGGCTTTAGCAGCTACTGTTGATAGCGGTAACGGAGGGAAATGGGGCGACAGCAAGCCGAAACCCTGGCCAGTGAGCGTTTTTTTGATGTCTCCTGTTGAGGAAGGATGAAGTTGACCGGTTCGCTCTGACCTAGACGTTTTCGCCAAAGCTATATAGCCGACCCTGGGTTTCTCTCTTTGATTTGCTCCTGTAGTGCATTTTGTGTTATGCCTATTCCCTACGTCCCCAGCGACGCCGAGCCCAGTGGAGGGGCCACGACCAAGCTTAGACAGCCCCTGGATGGGCCCAAAACTTGTCCTCTTGAGCCCGATGTGGTGAGACGAGATCGTTTCGAATTGTTAAGCGCCTATCTGGATGGTGAGGTGACTGCTCAGGATCGAGCCGTGGTCCAGCATTGGTTGCAGACTGACCCCAGTGTCAAATGTCTTTACCATCGTCTCCTCTGCCTCCGCCAGGGTTGCCAGGAGCTAGGTCTTCAGAATGATCCGGGTCGGGTGACTGCTAGCCAGGTTATCCAGCGACTTCGCTATCGCCTAGGAACCATCACCATGGCTACTGCCGGCATACTGGTGCTGGCCACCCTCAATCTCCTGTCTGGAGAGGTGAATTTCAGTTCAAGGGCTGAGCCTAGGCTATCAACTGGTCGGGTGCTTGAGGTTACCCTTGACCAACCGGTGTTTCCTATTCCAATTCCAAAACAGGGGATACCTCCTCTCCATCCTTTGGAAGATCGACCATTGGATAATCTGTCGTCGATTGATTCCCAGCTTTAGCCATTCCCCTGAGCCTTTTCATGGTTCTACAACCTAAACTAGGCCACCCTTAGATCACCCCCTAAAGAGAGGGGCCAGTAGTCAGAACTTAGTAATCAGGAGGCAATCGTTCACATCCCCCCCCTGATTCGAAGGAGAAATCAAGGATTGTAGCGGTTTAGCCTGGGGGAGAGAATCATTACATACATCAGAAATCAGGAGAGGTAGGATGGGCAAGGGGCTTTTGCTCCTGTCCATAAGCCTTTAGTTCAGGACTGACGAGCCTGGGAAACAGAAGGGCGCAACAAATATTACCCATCTGTTATCTCTAATGAAGGATCAATGCTGGTGGGAGAATCCCTATTTGTGCTGGCAGGATAACTCCATCGGCTGATCTTGACTAACCTGGTAGAGTTTAATTGTATTTACAATACCAGACCTAGAATCATGGTTTTTGATCCAATCTACATGCTGCTCATGATTCCTGGGATGGTGCTCATGTTTTGGGCCCAATCCAGGGTTAAGGGTACCTATCGTCGCTATGCCCAAATCCAGTCTAGTTTGGGGATGACTGGTTCCCAGGTGGCTCAGGCGATTTTAAGTAAGAAAGGCATCGGTCATATTAGGGTAGAACCCGTGGCCGGTGAATTAACCGATCACTACGACCCCGGCGCCAAAACAGTTCGCCTCTCCCAGGGTATCTATGGGTCTAGCTCCCTGGCCGCCGCCGCTGTAGCGGCCCACGAATGTGGCCATGTGCTGCAGGATGTGGAGGGCTATAAATTTATGAATTTCCGAGCTGCTCTGGTGCCCTTGGTCAACCTGGGCTCTAATCTGGGGCCCATGCTGATCATGGCAGGGTTGATTTTCAATATCCTGAACCTGGCCTGGTTAGGAGTATTTTTCTTCGCCGCTGTTTTACTTTTCCACGTTGTCACTCTGCCGGTGGAGTTTGATGCCTCCCATCGGGCCCTGCGATTGATTGATGAACTTGGCATCCTACAGGGTAACGAAAATAAGGGCGCACGCGCCGTGCTTAACGCCGCCGCCCTCACCTACGTGGCTACCGCTTTCTACGCCTTCCTCAACCTGTTCTACTACATTATGTTGATTAACCGTCGCCAATAACTACCCCAGCATCAGGGGGTTTAGCCGGTAGTCCCGCCAGGTCTGGTGGTACCGTTCAGAAATGTAGGGGGTGACCCTGAACTTCGGTTTGTCACCCTCCCCTACGTCAATCCGGATAAAGGAATAGGGTCGTCGTCGTTCCTGCTGGTGGCCGGTGAGGCCGATAAAACATTCCGAATGGGCAATGGTTCTGGTTCCCCCAGGGAAGTTAGCCCTGCTCTCCTCCAGGTCAGGGCCTTCAGCTCGCTGCCGTCTGAGGCTAAGACCGCTACCGCCGCATACCAGCCAGTCCATATGGCTATCCCCATAGCCCGTATCCAGGCTACGTAGGTGCTCAAAACAGTGGGCATGGCCGTTGAGCACCAGGTTCACTGGGGGCTGACTGGTTCCTAACTGGGGCACCGCACCGACCACCTGGTCAAGCACCCAGCGTAGCTGGTGGCGTATGGCCAGGGTTTGTCCCTGATTCCACTTGGTGGTTTCTGTAACGTAGGGAGGATGATGGAAAAATAAAATTCGCCCTCTGCTGTTGGAATTAGCCCAGGAGGCAATTAAGCTATCTCGCAGCCAGGTCAACTGCTCAGTGTCAATCCAGGACTTTTCCCTGGCGTTCAGTTGTTTCTGCAGATCCAGGCGGATTTCCTCCAGTTGCTCCAGTTTCGCCTGCAAATCATCCAGGCGCTCCTGGCGATAGCGGTCATGGGCCAGGTGGGCGACCTCTGTTAAAATCTCCTGCTGTTGATGCTGGAGCTTCTGATCATAGGCCTTTAAAGATTCCTGCTGCTGAGCTCGGTCAACACTGTTTGATAGGGCCGCGGTGGGATCGTTAAGGGTACTAGAGTCGAGGCCGAAGAAATCAATACCCCCGTACCGAAAGCGGTAGTAACGGTTGGGCAGCCGGGTAAATTTACTCGGTTGGTATCGCAATCCCTGACCAGTCTCCCCCCAGGGGCCATAGTGGCGGTTGAGGTGGGTCTCGAGGGCATCCTGGGGAAGGGCTTGCAAATAATCAAGGAAAGCGCGGGCGTAGGCATCTCCCACCCCCGATCCATGCCAGCCGATGTTGGGGTTAAGGTTGACCCCCAGCAGTCGCCGTAGGGGTCGGGTTAGCTGGGCCAGGGCACCGTAGAGCCAGGGCAGATTGTAGTAGTCATGGTTGCCCAGCACCGGCAGAATTGGAAACTTAAAAACCATGTCATCGAAGGCAATCTGATCGGGCTGATCGCCCCCCACTAACCACTCCCGATAGGGGTGGATAAAATTTTGTGGATACTGCTCACTGGATCCTACCTGGTAGACCACGTCAC
Source organism: Leptolyngbya sp. (assembly GCA_040381765.1). Taxonomy (GTDB): domain Bacteria; phylum Cyanobacteriota; class Cyanobacteriia; order Phormidesmidales; family Phormidesmidaceae; genus Nodosilinea. The sequence continues at coordinate 2,537 of JBEIGU010000049.1, read as the reverse complement.
CGGTGTGCAGCATAAATCGACAATCGGCCAGGTGGGGCAGCATCTGCTCCGCCAGGTGACGTTGGGGGTGGTGATCAGGATGGGGCCCCGAGCCGCTATCGCCAATCACTAAAAAGGAGAACTGACGGTCCTCAGCGCCACCGTCCTCCAGGATCAGCTGGGTTTGATCAATCTGGTGTTGGACCAGGAGGGGGTGCTGCCAGCAAACCCGTTCCTGCATCTTGGCGACCTTGAGGGCAATGGGTGGATCAAGGATAGAGGCCATGGTTAGGCTGAAAAGGACACCAGACTCCATCCTACCCCTGAAACCCGGCCAGAAATGCCCCTAAACAGATCACCAGGGTCTCCGTCCACTCCACTGTGGCTCCGTAGGTATCGCCAGTATGCCCCCCCAGCCGAGCCTGTAACCAGGCCCCCACCCCCCAGGCCGCCCCCACTCCCCCCACCAGACTGCCGATCGCTAATCCCAGCTGATCGGGGTTCAGACCGGCCCACGTTCCCCAGAGCAATAGCCCTACCGCCAGACCCATTAATAAATCCCCCGGTAGACGCAGATGGGCTTTATGGAGGGCGCCCTTGCCGCTGGGACGCAGGTAGGGGTAGCGAGCAATGGCCAGCACCTGACCCCAACGCCCCCACACTGCGGCGGTGGCCAGCAGGGGCCCCCGCCCCGTGGCCAGGTCCGCCAGGGCCAGGGTTTTTAACCCCAGGATAGCGATCGCCGCCATCACCCCAAAGGCTCCACTGCGGCTGTCCGCCATCACCGCCAGGCGGCGATCGGCATCCGGCACCGCCAGGCCATCGGCGGTGTCCATGGCGCCATCCAGGTGCAGTCCACCGGTTAGCCACAGCCATAGGGCCACCACCAGGGCGCTACGACTAAGGGGGGACATCCCCGCCGCACCCAGGAGGCTGTCCGCCGTCGTCAACAGGCCGGCTAAGCCTAACCCCACCAGGGGGGACAAGCCCGCGATGCCGTTGAAATCGGGTTGCCACCCCGGTAGCAGAGGCAAGCGGGTGTAGAACAGGATCGCTCCCCCCAGGCGGGTTACCACCCCTGCCCTGGCCCTCGGGGTGTGATGCGGCTGGGTCAAATCACCTCTCCTCCGTAATGCTCTTTTCAGTGTAAAGATTTTAATCATGCTAGGGATTCCTAACTCTTCAGGGGAAATCCTTATTTAGAGAAGCTTTTGCTGCCACTTATCCGATCCACCCTCCGTCAGAAGACGAAACTCCGTCAGATCATTCCCTGCAAGATCGAGTATCGTGAAAGTATGCCGTTGGACCTGACCGGTGACTTGACCGTGGTACTTAAAAGCAGAGGTGCTAATACCCAATTAGTGACATTGATTAATTAGTTGGGAATTTTAAGCCTCTAACCATACCAACCCTGACCCTTAACCCGTCAAGCGCCCTTTTGAGTAAGTTCGTGTTGATTCCTAATTCAGCCTGGTTAAAAGGATATGAATCACGAGTGTAATCAACCCTTGAACACCCTACCTCCCTGTCTGGTAGACAACGGAGTTGTGATCAATAAAGTTGATATGGTTAGATTACTCCAGGATCTTGGACAAGTCAGCTATAGCCACTTTGAAGATGGCGTAATGCTCTCCACCGGTCAGGGTCTAGTGATGGAGGTCTTCTCTGACAACCAACAGGCTACCCTGGTGGCTAACCGGGCCCTTTATATTAACGTCCACAGTTTCGACTATTTGGAAATGGGGCGGGCCGGTAGCCAGCAAAGCCAGTTTGATCTAGTGCAGGACAACCGCAGATTGCGCCTGATCCCCCTGTCAGATCCAATCAAAGAGCATCTGACCCAAACGGTCAACAGTGGTGCCTTTGAAGCCATGGTAGCGGATGCCCTTTCCGCCCGATGGGACGCTTGTCTGGATGATGATCGTCACCTAGATGATCGTCATCTATTTGATTAGGATTTAAACCAAGACCACTCAGGACCTATGCTTCAGGATGCTAGAGCGATTCGGTACTATCAGCGCCTTACCGATACTTTTGTAGACCATTGGGACCGGGGTTACCGCACCAGCGATCTACGCCTTTACCTGGAGGGATATTTAGCTGCTCTGCGCCATGCTGACGCCCTAGAACCCTACCTGATAAATCGTCTTGAGGAGGATACCCTGCGTTACCTCAACGATCCCTCTAACTTTGCCATCCCCGAGTCCGAGCCCGAGATCTATTAGGTCCTAGCATGGTCACCTACCGCCGGTAAGCAGCTAATCCTAGCCATTACGTTCTTACTGTTTGGCGGCATGGGTTCAACAAACCTTCAAGGCGAGCCAGGATAAATCCTTAGGTTGAGAACCGTCGTTCTGCCCCCTCAGCCCCGATTCCTCCTCCAGAGGACGTAGCTTGGTTGACTGATAAAACATTGGCTGACGGCGGTTCAAACCGCTGCTATCCAGACGAAGTCGGCCTGCGCCGACTGATCCATAACCCGCGTAGGCGGGTTTTGCCTGTCTAGGCGCGGCTTCTAGCCGCCAGCGTTGAGAGTTTTTTCAGTCCACCCAGGACGT
>JBEIGU010000048.1:0-24608 GCA_040381765.1 Leptolyngbya sp. | reverse complement strand
AGGATTTTTGCCAAAAGCCCACCCACGCTACTTTTGCCTAAATTCCTGACGGCTAAACTTGACTCCCTACAGTCCCCTGATACACCATCTTTAGCAGCTTAGGCCAAAGCTTGGATCCAGAAAAAACTTAAGACTGTCCAGCTAAAGTACTCCCTCACCCCTGGTCTGGCCCAGGCGAGTCAAGAGCAAGATCTGGAGCGAGCCCAACAACTGAACCGACAGATCACGGAGTTATACCAGTCAGGGCGCTATGGGGAGGCAATTCCCCTGGTAGAACAGCTGCTGACAATCCGGGAAGAAGTCCTGGGGCCAGATCATGTCGACACCATTGCAAGCCTTAACGATCTCGCGTGGTTTTATAACTCTGTCAGCCGTTATGCAGAAGCAGCGTCGCTTTGGCAACGTGTTTTAACCTTCTATCGCCAGGTGGGTGATCGGGCGGGGGAAGGCGCGGCCCTCTGGAATATGGGGGCAACCTATACCGATCAAAAACTCTATGATCAGGCCTTACCTAATCTCCAACAGGCCTTTGTGATTTTCCGTGATATGGGTGTTCTAGCTACCCAGGAAGCAGTGGCCAAAGCTATTCACGAGGTTTTAGCAGCCATTCGTCAGCAGGGTAATCCTGCCGAATACCAAGGTCAGTGTCAGGCCACCGCTGAAGCGACGGGGGTGGCGGTGACCCAGTGGTGTGAGGGGTTATGAGAACCCCCCTACCTGGGGCAGGGGGGTTCTTCTTCGAGGAGAGCATATCCATTTTGGTCAGCCGTCATTTCCCGATTGGCCAGTGGTGGTTGCCTACCTTAAGCAGAGAGCGTCATATGCGGGTGTGGGTGGTGCTGGCGACCACGAAGGTGATTCTCGAGGGGCCCCTGCACTAGCTGGTCTTTGCACCGGGTGAAGGAGGGGGCAGCAGCCTTAAGGACGGAGCAGGAGCGATCGCGGCCAACCTCCTGCCATGCTATAGTTGCCTGGGAAATTGCCTGTCTATTTCTGGTCAGATCGCCATGGGTGATGATCTCCCCTCCTTCTTTGCTGCGCTAGCTCTGTTGGTGCTTTACCTGATGTGGTCAGCAGCCACGCAAATGGGCACCCGCTGGCCCTGGCAGTGATCAGGGTTTTGTGTAAATCCTGATTCTGGCAACCAGTAATCAATGGTTTCGCCTGATTTGGCAGGGTTTTCTGAACACTCCCCAAAACCGGGAAGCCACTGACAGCACCAAGGCTGATTCTCTTGCTCCTGACTCCTGATCACTGATCAGTTGGGTAATAAGCCCAAAAATCCTTGAAATCTTTACCCAGTGAGCATTTCAGTAATTTTTTGTCAGAATCGTTGAAACCTAGTCTATACAAACGTTTCAACGTTTTTTTCTCGTTATATCCCAACCGGTCTAATTTCTTTAGTTTGCAAACCTGCTATTGGCCTCATCTCCCAACTAGACTAGGGATCTAGGCAGAATGTCCACACCCTCGTAGACTGGACCTAGGCCTATGCAGTAGGGGAGTTAAATGGATATTCTTTTCGTGGCGGCGGAGGCAGCGCCCCTGGCCAAGGTTGGCGGTATGGGGGATGTGGTGGGGTCCTTACCTAAGGTGCTGCGTCGCATGGGGCATGACGTTCGCATCCTGATTCCCTACTACGGCTTTCTACCCGATAAGGTTGATATCCCAGCAGAGCCCGTGTGGCGGGGTAACGCCATGTTTAATGACTTTGCTATCTATGAAACGGTTCTACCCGGTTCGGACGTCCCCCTCTACCTGTTTGGCCATCCAGCCTTTGACCCCCGCAAGGTTTACGCCGGTGAGGATGAGTTCTGGCGTTTTACCTTCTTTGCCAACGGAGCGGCGGAATTTGCCTGGAACTACTGGAAACCCCAGATCATCCACTGCCATGATTGGCACACGGGCATGATCCCAGTGTGGATGCACCAAACCCCCGATATTAAGACGGTCTTCACCATTCACAACCTGGCTTACCAGGGGCCCTGGCGCTGGCAACTGGAAAAGATTACCTGGTGTCCCTGGTATATGCAGGGCCATAACACCATGGCGGCGGCGGTGCAGTTTGCCGATCGGGTCAATACCGTATCCCCCACCTACGCTCGCCAGATTCAGACCGCCGACTACGGTGAAGACCTGGAGGGTCTGCTCTCCTTTGTCAGTGGCAAGCTGGGCGGCATCCTCAATGGTATCGACCAGGAGGTGTTTAACCCAGCGGTGGATAAGTATCTGCAGCAGCCCTTCACCGCCGACAGCCTGGACCAACGCCGCTACAACAAGGTGGCCATTCAGGAGGAACTAGGGTTGGAGGTGAACTCCAAGTCATTTTTGGTCGGTTTGGTGGGGCGCCTGGTGGAGCAGAAAGGGCTGGATCTAATTCTGCAAATCCTCGATCGCTTCCTCTCCTACACCGATGCCCAGTTTATTTTGCTGGGTACGGGCGATCGCTACTACGAAACCCAGCTCTGGCAAATGGCCTCCCGCTACCGGGGCCGCATGGCCACCTACCTACTCTATAGCGAAGGACTGGGCCGCCGCATCTATGCCGGCGCCGATGCCTTCCTGATGCCCTCCCGGTTTGAACCCTGTGGCATCAGCCAGCTGATTGCCATGCGCTACGGTTGTATTCCCATCGTCCGCCGCACCGGGGGGCTGGTGGATACGGTGCAGCACCACGACCCGGAACATCAAGCGGGTACCGGCTATTGTTTCGACCGTTACGAACCCCTGGATCTATTTACCTGCTTGATTCGGGCCTGGGAGGGCTATCGCTATAAGGATGCCTGGCGAGCCCTGCAGCAACGGGCCATGGCCCAGGACTTTAGCTGGTCCAAGTCGGCGGTGGAGTACGTCAAGCTCTATAGCGACATGCTGGGGCTCGACTACGAAGACCAATTGGGCTACCTGGGGCCCACCCGGGTTGACCAACCGGTGGGGGTTCCCCAGGGGGGCAATGGCTCCAGGGATTGGGGAGACGGTGGTCGGTAGCCCTGGGTAGAGATCAGGTGCCAGGGTTTCTACAGAATCCTGGCACCTCCAGCGCCCTATACCTTGGCTTCCTCCTTGACCAGTTTCTCCCAGCCCAAATCCTTGAGGCTGGTGTTGCGGCGTAGGGGACGGGTGACCAGTTCCAGGATGTCCCGGGCATTACTAAACCCGTGAATTTGGGCGAAGGTAAACTCCACCGACCACTTGGTACTAATGCCTCGGGCCTCCAGAGGGTTGGCGTGGGCCATGCCAGTGATCACCAGATCGGGTTGCAGCGCCTGAATTCGCTGAATCTGGTTGTAGTTATCAGGCTTCTCGGTAATTTTGGGCAGGGGTGTCCCCATTTCCCGGCAGGTTTGCTCCAGCAGGGCTAATTCCGCCGCCTGATAGCGCTTATCCATGTAGGGGATGCCAATCTCCTGGACGGTCATGCCACAGCGGGTGAGAAACCGGGCCAGGGAAATTTCTAGCAGGTTATCCCCCATGAAGTAAACCGACTTACCCCGAATAATCTTCAGGTAATCCTCGAGGGACTCCCAAATTTTGGCCTCCCGTTCCTCTAGACCCTGGGGCTCGATGCCAAAGACCGAACAAATTTTCTCCACCCAGGCCCGGGTGCCATCGGGGCCGATCGGGAAGGGGGCACCGATCAGCTTGCACTTACGACGCCGCATCAGGGTGGTGGCGGTGCGGGAGAGGAAGGGATTGATGCCAGCGACGTAGTACCCTTCGTCAATGGTGGGCAATTCGGTATAGCGTTTGGCCGGCAGCCAGCCTGAGACCTTAATACCCTGCTTTTTCAGCTCCAGGCTAATCTGGGTGACAATTGGGTCAGGCACCGATCCAAACAACACCAGGGGAGGATGGTCCTGGTAGCTGGTGGCCTCCGCCTCCACCTCTTCCTTTTTACGGCCAAAGTTGAGCAACCTTTGCAAGCTATGGCGCTCTTCCTTCTCGGCGGGGCTGGTCACCTCGGCACTGGTGGGGCAGCGCTGAGCCATGGCCGCCAGCACCGTATCCTCCCCCTGGGTAAAGGCATAGTCCAGGCCGTTGGCCCGGGCCACCACGATGGGGATGCCAATTTCCGCTTCCAGGCGAGGGGCCAGGCCCTCCAGGTCCATTTTGATGATTTCCGTGGTGCAGGTGCCGATCCAGACAATGACAGAGGGGTTGCGATCGCGCTTGATACCTTCACACAGTCGCTTCAGCTCCTCGTAATCATTTAGCTGGGCGGAAATATCCGCCTCCTCCAGTTCCGCCATGGCGTAGCGGGGCTCAGCAAAAATCATCACCCCCATGGCGTTTTGCAGAAAATAACCACAGGTTTTTGTACCAATCACCAGGAAAAAGCTATCTTCAATTTTTTGGTAAAGCCAGGCCACACAGCTAATTGGGCAAAAGGTATGGTAATTACCGGTGTCGCAGTCAAATTCCAGGGCTTGGGGTTGGGTTTGGGCAAGGGTCATGGCAAACATGGGGGGTAAGGGACGGGCCACTAGGGCCGGGGTCTATCGTTCTCCCGATCGCCAACGCCGCTACAGGCATCGTCCTCATGGGTGGGGGCCACCGCCGGCAGGGAAATCTCTACCTGCCCTGGGCCGGGCAGTAACTCCTGCCGTGAGCTGGGCAGTAACTCCTGCTCCCGCTCCAGGGCCTTGAGGGCCTCCACCGGGTTGATATTTAAACCCAGGGCGGCAATGATGTGATCGGGGCTATTACTGAGGTCTACCACCAGGGGGAGAAGGCTGGCCAGGTCCGGTTCCAGGGTGGCCAGGGTACCCAGCATAAAGCCGGCGGAGGGGCGGCGTTGGCCCCCAGCGTTTACCCAGATGCCCAATTTGTCGATCCACGGGCGATTATGGTGGTAGTAGGTTAACCATTTTAGCCTCAGCGATCGCCGCAGTTCTTGACTATTCACAGATCCTCTTGCCAGAGCCCTAGACTGGGTCAACGGTCTATCCAGAGACTGATTAAACCAGAAAAGGGCCCATTAAAGTCTAAAGAGGAACTGGAAATCGGGCATTGGGACGCTGGGGTCACACCATCATCAGGTCCAAATCCTCCAGGGGGGCCTGGGGCGCCCCAGCGGGGGGATTTAGATAGAAGTCCGACAGCAGGCTGAACAGGTCGCGATCGGCGGTTTCCTGGGGCACCACCCCCTCCGGTCGGGCCAGAATCTGGTCAGCAATATTCAAGTAGTACTGGCACACCGGCTCCAGACCAGGATCGGTTTCCGCCATCTCAAACACGGTCTTGCCCTTCACCCGAGAGATCCGAATATCCTCGATCAGGGGTAGGATTTCCAGGACCGGCATGGGTACATGCTCCACGTACTTATCAATCAGGTCACGCTTAGCGGTACGGTTGCCGATCAAGCCAGCCAAACGCAGGGGGTGGGTACGGGACTTTTCCCGGACGGAGGCGGCAATTCGATTAGCGGCAAACAGGGCATCAAAACCGTTGTCAGTGACGATCATGCAATAGTCGGAATAATTCAAGGGAGCGGCGAACCCACCACAAACCACGTCTCCCAGGACGTCAAACAGAATCACATCGAACTCATCAAAGGCATTGAGTTCCTTCAGAAGCTTCACGGTTTCGCCCACCACGTAGCCGCCACAACCCGCTCCCGCTGGGGGGCCTCCCGCTTCAACGCAATGCACACCGCCGTAGCCCTTGTAGATCACATCCTCCGCCCAGACATCCTCATAGTGGAAGGAGCGCTCCTGCAGGGTATCGATAATGGTAGGAATCAGAAAGCCGGTCAGGGTAAAAGTGCTGTCGTGCTTGGGGTCACAGCCAATCTGCAAAACCTTACGGCCGCGTTTCGCCAGGGCAACCGAGATATTACAACTGGTGGTGGATTTGCCAATGCCCCCTTTTCCGTAGACGGCAAGCTTCAAAGGTTGGTGTTCCATAGGATGACGATACTTTAGTAGGGCGGATAGGGGTCCAGCCCCCCAGGGGCAGATTAGAACCCGCAGAAGGGACTGGACGTATAGAACAAACTGGAACTACGCCGTTGATCTGACGCAGGCCAGGGTGTTTCGGCTGCTGCGATTATCCGCCCAGCACCAGGGACTTGAAAAGAGGGCACAAAAATCAACCGCAGCGAAATCAGAACCTGAGTGACAGCAATAGATGGATAAAAGAATCATAAGCCTGAGGTCGACCTTGGAAGTCAAATAAGTAGGCAGAAAAGTTTTTGGGTTTTCATTTTCAGAAAATAGATACAAAAACAAAACAAACCTTTTGCCAAATCGGTGAGCCCGGCCCCAGCCCGGCAGTCCATCGGCCAGGCAGAATAGGCATCCGGTCGATTTCCCTTGCCTATCTTGGGGGCCAGGGGCTGGGGGGTAAGGGGTTACCCTGGCCAGGGTTCAGCATAGCCCTGGCCCCTGGGGCTGTCACTCCTGCCAGGGCCGCTGCTAATCAGGACAACCTCCAGCCCCAACTCCAGGTCAGTTTTGTCAACTCCCCCTGTCAGGGCAGGGCAGTTCTCTATAGATTTGTAAAACTTTCAACTTTGTAAGGAAGTGTAACGGCGCCATCCCCTGCTGTGGGGTTAGGGTGTAGCCAACAACGACTCCTGGCGGGCGGGGCAGAACCCCTCCATTACCGGTACGGTTCTACCCACCCGTCATCAGATTTATCCCTGTTACCTTAGGGATACGGTGAGGGGTGAGGTCCGTAAGCCCCTGAGCTGGCGGTGCATTGGCGGTAGCTTGTGGTAGTCCAAGCCTCCTCTCTAACTCCAGAACCCGTTGATCCAGCCCGTTGATTGCAAACGACCGAGTTCTTAGTTCTAGCCAGACGAGGTATCATTGTGAACAATCCTTCCGGTAAAACCCCTGAACTTTTCAACGGCTTCAAAAATTCTGAGTATGGCAACTCCTTGATGCAGTATGTTCATACCATGAGCCCTGAGACCGTTGCCCAGCTCTCCAGTCCGGCTTCCATGGAAGTGCAGCAGATGATGGAGAATAATATTATTAGCCTTCTAGGTGGGCTACCCTCCCAACATTTTGATGTGGAAATTACTACAAACCGCGAAAGCCTGGGTCGCCTGCTAGCCTCCGCCATGATGAGCGGCTATTTCCTGCGGGGGGCGGAGCAGCGGATGACCATGGAGCGAGCCCTTTGCCTTGCTGAATCCGGAACTGAGGCGGAGTGAGTTTCTTTCCGCCCCCCCTTCGCTCCCTACGGGACGGAGAAGGGGGCTACCGGGAGGTAGAGGGCTCTGGGCCAAACTTACCGCAACAGTTACCCCTATTGCCCTGGTCGGAGCTGCGATCGCAGCTGCTTACCTGGTATGAAGACCAGGGTCGTTCCCTACCCTGGCGCCAGACCCGCGATCCCTATGCCATCTGGGTTTCAGAAATCATGCTGCAGCAAACCCAGGTGGCGACGGTATTACCCTATTACCAACGATGGTTGGCCCGGTTCCCCGCTGTAGAGATGTTGGCGGCGGCGGACCTGCAGGCCGTCTTAAAGTTATGGCAGGGCCTGGGATACTACGCCCGGGCCCGCCATCTGCACCAGGGGGCCCAACACATTGTCCACCACCATGGGGGGCAGGTGCCCTGCAGTTTTGAGCAGATTACGGCCCTGCCCGGCATTGGTCGAACCACTGCAGGCGGCATTCTTAGTGCTGCCTTTAATCTGCCCTACGCCATTCTGGATGGTAATGTTAAGCGGGTGCTGGCTCGTCTAGTCGCCCTACCGGTGCCCCCGACCCAAGCCCTTAGCTACCTCTGGCAGCTGTCGGAGCAACTGCTCGATCCCCACCACCCTGGGGACTTTAACCAGGCCCTGATGGATCTGGGGGCCACCCTCTGCCGTCGCCGTCAGCCCGACTGCCCCCGCTGCCCCTGGCGGGATTACTGCCAATCTTATATTTTGCAGGTACAGTCTGAAATTCCCATGACCCGTCCCCAAGCTCCCTTGCCCCACAAACATATAGGCGTTGCCGTGATTTGGAACGATCAACAGCAGGTGTTGATCGATCAACGCAAACCCGAGGGCCTGCTGGGGGGGTTATGGGAGTTCCCCGGCGGCAAACTGGAAGCTGGGGAAACGGTAGAGGACTGCATCCGTCGGGAGGTCTTAGAGGAGTTGGCCATAGTGGTGGAGGTGGGGGATCACCTCTGTACCGTTACCCACGCCTACTCCCACTTTAGGGTCACCCTGGAGGTCCACCACTGCACCCACCTCAGGGGAGACCCCCAACCCCTGGCCTCCGATCAGGTTCGCTGGGTGAGGCTAGAGGATCTGAGCAACTATCCCTTCCCTAAGGCCAATTTGCAAATTATTCAGGCCCTGGTCACCCATGGGGCCCGCCAGTCAGGGCAGTAAGGGCGTTATAATTCTAAGCAGTTTTGACTGGATAGGCTGAGGTTTGACTATGAGCAGTTCCGTGCTCCATGCTTTTTTTGTCGGTCGGGCCCTAGCGGAGGCCGTCAATGAACAGGCCGAACACCTGTTGACCGATTCCCTGAGTTGGCTTGGCCAGTTTGATGCCGAGCAGCGAGAACGTCTCCGTCAGTTTACGGAGGAGGTATTGGCCCGGGCCCAGCAGGCCGAAGTCGCCGCTGGTGCTTCCGCCACTTCCTCCGTTGCAGCCTCTGGCGTTGAGGGTGGGGTCGATCTGCAGGCCACCATTGACACCTTGCGGGCGGAGGTGGCCCAGGTGCGGGTGGCCCTGCAACAGTACCGTCAAAACCAGAGTCAATCCTAGGGTTGGCTGATTGCTGCTGCTGTTCCACGTCCCCCCAGTCAGGAGTTTGAGTGTCCGCCACCTTTGATGCCGCTGGTCAGGTTAATGCAGCTTCACCCCCCCGGGGTGAGGATGACTTGAATGCATCCTTTAGCCCCACCCCTACCATGGGAATAGAGGAGTTGGGATCTACAAGGGATCCAGCAGCCGTGGATTTTGCCCAACCCAAGTCGACTGCGTCTACCCCACTGGTTTTGGGATCCGCCATTTTAGCTGATCCACCCCCCAGCTTTAGTGCCAACTCCTACCGATGGAATCGTGGCCGCTACTCCCGCCAGCGCCGCTTTGTTGACATTTGGGGCTTTGTGCTGCGCCTGCTAGCGGCGCGTTGGCTGTACGGCAAGGCCTGGAGCTACGGCGGCGGTGTCATTACCCCAGAGAAGCAAGCCCAACGGCGACGGCAACTGGCGGTCTGGATTCGGGAAACCCTTCTAGACCTGGGGCCGACCTTCATCAAGGTGGGTCAGCTATTCTCCACCCGGGCGGATATCTTCCCCCTTGAATTCGTTGAGGAGCTCTCCAAGCTCCAGGACCGAGTGCCGGCCTTCAGCTACGAGCAGACCCGCTCCATCGTAGAAACTGACCTGGGGAAGCCGATCTCCAGTCTTTACCGACATTTTGATCCCATTCCCCTGGCGGCGGCGAGCCTGGGCCAGGTGCATCGGGCTGAGCTGCCCAGTGGGGAGGAGGTGGTGGTGAAGGTACAGCGGCCAGGGTTGCGATCGCTGTTCACCATCGATTTGGCCATTCTGAAGGGCATTGCCCATTATTTTCAAAGTCACCCCTCCTGGGGTCGAGGCCGCGACTGGATGGGCATCTACGAAGAGTGCTGCCGCATCCTCTGGCAGGAGATCGACTATCTAAATGAGGGCCGCAACGCCGACACCTTTCGACGGAATTTCCGCAGTATCAACTGGGTCAACGTACCCCGGGTATTTTGGCGCCTCACCTCCTCTCGGGTGCTCACCCTTGAGTATATGCCCGGTATCAAAATTAGCCACTACGAAGCCCTGGAGGCGGCGGGCCTGGACCGAAAACGACTGGCCCAGTTGGGAGCCCAGGCCTATCTGCACCAGCTGTTGGACAACGGTTTTTTCCATGCCGATCCCCACCCGGGCAACATTGCCGTCAACCCCGACGGTGCTCTAATTTTCTACGACTTCGGCATGATGGGTCAGATCCAGCCCTTCACCCGCCAACGCCTGATGGGCACCTTTATGGGCATCGCCCAACGCAATGCTGACCAGGTGATGAGCTCCCTGATCGATCTGGGGGCCCTGGCGGAAGTCGAAGACATGAGCCCGGTGCGGCGGTCAATTCAGTACATTTTAGATAACTTCATGGATAAACCCTTTGAGGAACAATCCATTGAAGCGATCAGTGACGATCTCTACGCCGTGGCCTACGACCAGCCCTTTCGTTTCCCAGCCACCTTCACCTTTGTGATGCGAGCTTTTTCTACCCTGGAGGGGGTAGGTAAGGGGCTTGACCCAGAGTTTAACTTTATGGAAGCGGCTAAGCCGTTCGCTGCCCAACTTATGAATAGTAATCCCACCGATGGCCCTAATAGTTTGCTGGGGGAATTGAGTCGACAGGCCGCCCAGGTGAGCAGCTCTGCCCTGGGCCTACCCCGTCGCCTTGAGGACACCCTAGATCGCCTGGAGCGGGGCGATATTCGTCTCCGGGTAAGGTCGGTGGAAACCGATCGCATCCTGCGCCAGATGGGCGGGATTACCATGGCCAATAACTACGCCATTTTACTGGGGGCCTTTAGCCTCTCCGCCACCGCCCTACTCTTCTCCAATTGGATCTGGCTAGCCGCTATTCCAGGGGCCCTAGCGGTGGCCGCTGGGGTTGCCTTTCTACAGGTCCTGATTAAAATTAATCGGGCAGACCGGATGCCCTAGGTAGACAGACCGTTAAGGCCAGTACCCCTAAACCATTGGTGACAGGGTAAATTGGTTGGGCAGGCAAGCAGCCTAGGTGGCCTATGGCAGATCGCCGAGCGTTTGCTAAGGGGTTCCCCCTGGCCCTAAGAGGTTACTTGAAAAGGGCTCAGGTATAATTCGCCGCCAGGGGGTCACCAAAATACTGAATCTTGCGGTGATTATCCTACTCCATAGGTATAGTTTGAGACTCTCTTTGGTTTTTCAAACAACCTCTAAGACAGGTAAGTTAATGTTCAGGGTCATGGGCAGTCACTTCTCAGGAGTATCGGATCAGGGGTTACTACGGGATAGCAACCAGGATCATTACTACATTGACAGGGCTGGTCGTTTCTTTATTCTGGCCGATGGCATGGGGGGCTACGCCGGCGGAGAGCAGGCCAGCCGGTTGGCAACGGAAACCATCAAGATCATCCTGGAGGACCATTGGACTGGAGAGCAGTCGACGGTAGATCTGCTGAAACAAGCCCTACAGGAAGCTAATGGCAGAATTTTAGACTATCAGCAGCGCTATCCCGAATGGGCGGATATGGGGACAACGGTGGTGGTGCTGGCCTGTCGACCCACCGACCCCCAGCCCTGGTGCGCCCACGTCGGTGACTCCCGTCTTTACCGCCTACGGGGTAATCAACTGGATCAAATTACCGAAGACCATACCTGGATTGCCAGGGCGGTGAGAGCCGGCCAATTATCGCCAGACCAAAGTCGCAACCATCCCGGGCGCCATTTGTTATTTCAATGCTTAGGTCGGGAAGACCTAGCGGAGTTTGATATCCAACCTGTCCCTTGCCAGGCGGGCGATCGCTTTTTGATCTGTAGTGATGGGCTGACCGAGGAGCTATCCGATGCCCTGATTGCCGATGTGATGATCACCCTACCCAACTGTGAGGCCGCCGCCACCGCTCTGGTCAACTCCGCCAAGCAGGAGGGCGGCCGGGATAACATCACCGTCATTCTCTTCAATCCAGAATAGTTAGTTTCCGTTGTTACCCAGAGATATGTTGTACCATGGCCGACTCCCTCTCCCAGCAGATTCAAACTTTCTATGACAGCTCCTCCGGTCTGTGGGAACAGATTTGGGGGGAGCATATGCACCACGGCTACTATGGCCCGTGGGGCGATCGCCGGGTTGATCGCCGCCAGGCCCAGGTTGATCTCATTGACCATTGCCTGGCCTGGGCCCAGGTCAACAGCGCTGACACCATCCTTGACTGTGGCTGCGGCATTGGCGGCAGTGCCCTGGTACTGGCCAGCCGTTTTAACGCCCGGGTAACGGGCATTACCCTTAGCCCGGTACAGGCCCAACGGGCCACGGAGCGAGCTGAGGCGGCTAACCAGGGCGGGAATATCCCCCCCTGTGCTAGCTTTCAGGTGGCGGATGCCCTCCATACCCCCTTTGCCGACCAAAGCTTCGACCTGGTCTGGTCGATGGAAAGCGGCGAGCACATGCCCGACAAGGGTCGTTTCCTGCAGGAGTGTTACCGCCTGCTCAAGCCCGGCGGCAAGCTGTTGATGGCCACCTGGTGCCATCGCCCTACGGATTCCCTGGGGGGACCCTTGACCCCGGCAGAACAGAGGCAACTCCACTGGATTTATCGGGCCTACGGCCTGCCCTACGTCATCGCCCTGCCGGACTACCAGGCCCTGGCGAAGGACTGTGGCTTTCAATCTATTCAAACCGCTGATTGGACTGAGGCGGTAGCCCCCTTTTGGGACGCCGTCATTGCTTCCGCCCTGAGCCTGGAGGCCCTGGCGGGGTTAATCCGAGCAGGGCTGCCAACTATACAGGGAGCCCTGGTGTTGGGGGCCATGGGCCAGGGCATGGCGACGGGTCTAATTCGCTACGGTCTTTTACAGGCGGTGCGGTAGGTGCTGGATTCCTGCATTCCGCAGGTTGATAGGGAATAAAAGATCTGGGGTGCTCTAGGCTGACTATCTTTTGATAACTAGCGATGCTCCTTTAGATCTGATTACGACGCTGTGGCATCAATAAAGTTCTGGTGGCTAGGGAATGCTATCTGAAGCTGACGGCCCATCCGGCGAATCCCTCTGGGGCCTTAGAAATGTTGAAAACTGGCCCCTAGGGAAAGGGGCATGGGGGGCTGGCCCGGGCGATCACAGGGGGTCAGAATCACCGCCCTATCCTCGGTAACCTGGCCGATCAGGGCGCTGCCCGGCCCCAATTGGGGCTGTAAAACCTGGGAGATCGCCGCCGGCAGGCAGAGCACCAGCTCAAAGTCTTCACCGCCGTAGAGACACCAGTCCCTGGCCTGATCGGGGCCCACCCAGGCCACCAGGGCCGGGTCGAGAGGTAACTGGGTGGCCTCCAGTCGGGCCCCCACCCCACTGGCCTGGCAGATCTGCAGCACGGCGTTGGCCAGGCCATCGCTGGAGTCCATGGCGGCGATGGGGGCACCGCAGCGGAGGGGCTGCAGACGGGCCACCACATCCAGGCGCGGGTTAGGAGCCTGGTGGGCCTGGATCCAGCGCTGCCGATCGTCTGGGGCCAGACCGGAGCCGGCCTGGGGGTCCAGCAGCAGGGCCAGCCCGGCCCGGGACAGGCCGTGGTAACCCGTAGCCAGAATGACCTGGCCCGGCTGGGCGGTGGATCGGTAGAGCAGGGCATCGGCGGGGGCACTGCCCAGGGCGGTAATCGCCACGGTGGGGGTGGGCGATCGGCAGAGGTCGCCCCCCACCAGTTGCCCTCCCCAGCGCTGTAAACAGGCGGCCATGCCTTGGTACAGATCCTCCACCCAGGCCACGGGGGTACTGGGGGGCAGACTCAGTCCCACGGTCAGGGCCAGGGGGGTGGCCCCCATAGCGGCGAGGTCCGAGAGGTTTGCCGCCACCGATCGCCAGCCCACCTGCCGGGGGGGGGTGGTGCGATCGCTAAAGTGCACCCCCTCCACCAGTACATCGGTGGTCACCACTAACCGGTGCCCCGTCGGCAAATCCAGCACTGCCCCATCATCCCCCACCACCTGGGCGGGGCAGTAGGGAAACAGGCGGGCCAACAAGCCCAGCTCCCCTAGGGCGGCGACGGTTTCCGGGCTTGCCATGGGGTTAGGAGGGCTGCACCAGGTGATCGGCGCCGGCGATCACCCGGGCGCTCTCGATGCGATCGCCCTGGGTGAGTTTCTCCAGTACCTCCTTGTTCTCCACCACGTAGCCAAAGACGGTGTAGCGGCCATCCAGCAAATTCAATCCGGCTGGGGTTAACTCGGGCTCAAACAAGAAGAAGAAAAACTGGGAGGAGCCGCCGTTGGCCTCATCGTTGGGGCGGGCCATGCCCAGGGTGCCAAAGGCGGAGAAGGGTAAAACCGGGTCCTCTAGATAACGCCCCAGATCCTCCAGGGTGCTGCCATAGATGGGGGCCGCTTCGCCTTTAACCAAAATTTCTAGGGGCACCCGGCGGTAGGTTTTGGTCTTAGGGTCAATGAAGCCATCCTCGGGGCCGGCGGGGTCACCGGTTTGCAGCACGTAGTTATCTTCGGCGCGAATGAATTCCAGGCCGTCGTAGAAGCCCTGTTGCACCAGGTCAACAAAGTTACCAGCGGTAACCGGGGCACTGTAGCCATCCACCACCGCCCGCAGGGTACCCTTGTTGGTTTTAAACTCCACCGTAGCCCGGCCCTTGAGTTGGGGCAGGTTGGCGTAGTCCTCTGGAACCGCAAAGGGGAAATCGGTGACCATTAACTCCTCCAGCCGACCAATATCGTCGAGCATGGCCGATCGCCGCAACCACACCGCTTCGCGATCGCGGGCCTCCACCGCCTCCCGCATCGGTAGTAACTGCACCTGGATATCCTCCAGGTAACTCATGGCCGCCGCCCGTTTCCCCTCCGGCACGGCGGCCAGGATCGCCTCCCGGCCCCGACCCAATAATCGCTCCACCCTATCAATGTCCCTGGATACAGGTCCCCACCGCTTGCTACGCAGCCACTCCGATAGGCCCTCCAGGGTGGTCTGCAATTGGCGGGTTTCGGGGCTGTCGATCGGCAGGGAATTGCGCAACAGGGCGCGGCCATCGGTGATGGCATTACCAGGGGGCAGGTAGGCGAGGGGCAGGCCCGGGGGCAAACTGACCGCCTGGGCCTGGGCGATCGATCCCAGCCATAGCCCCACCATCATCATTAGGCCCCATCCCAGGCCGATCAGGCGGCCCCCGACCCAACCCTGAGGCCTCGTCATACCTCTAACCATGCTTTCTCCTGCCTACTCTCTAACAACAGGGCGTTCTATCCCTAAGCTGATACTGCCCCTTCCCATCTTGTCATAAGTAGGGGGGGCAGAACTCAGAAGCTAACGGTATGGCCTGTCTGCAGTGGCATTAGAACTGGGTGATTCGCCCCACCACCATCACCCGTACCCTACTCTGTCCAGGGATGTGGGTGGTACCGACCGGTATCACCGCCAGGGCATTACTACCGGCCAGGTTAACCAGGTTGGCGGAGTTATGGCTACCGGGGGCGGGGCTAAACCGGTAGTCCTCCTGCCCGGCCCTGAGGTCACCCCACAGGTAGGTTTCCCGATCGCCGGCGGCGGCCAGGGGTTGGTCGGTGGTGGCCCAAACCCACTCGGGGGACCAGCCCCGGCTCAGGCCCGACTGTTTCCGCAGGGCGGGTTCCACAAAACGCCAAAAGCACACCAGGGCCGAGACCGGGTTACCCGGCAGGCCCAGGTAGAGCAGGGGAGGCGCTCCATTGGGGCGAGGCAGGGTGGCGACGGTGAGGGGCTTGCCCGGTTTCACCGCCACCGCCGTTATCCACAGGGTAGCTCCCAACTCCCTCAACACCGAGTCAACGTAGTCAAAGTCCCCCACCGATACCCCACCGGAGGAAAGGATTAGATCCGCCTGGGGTTGAGCGCTGGCGATCGCCGACCCTAGGGCCGCCGCCTGATCCGGCACTCGCCCCAGGGGCTGGGGCAGGGCCCCAGCTCGCTGCACCAGGGCCACCAGGGCCGGTTGGTTGGCATCCACAATTTGCCCCGGCTGCAGCGGTGAGCCCACCTCCACCAACTCATTACCGGTGGAGAGGATCGCCACCCGGGGGCGGGGCAGCACCGGCACCTGGGCAAATTGGGCGCTGGCCAGCAGGGCCAGTTCCGGGGCTCCGATCCGCAGCCCTGCTGGCAGTAGGAGATTACCGGGTTGGTAAAAACTGCCCCGCCGCCGCACAAATTGCCCCAGGGGAGGCGGGGCGAAAATCTCCACCTGGTTGCTCACCACCCGGGTGACCTCCTGCATCACCACCGTATCCGCCCCGGGGGGCAATATCGATCCAGTAAACAGGCGAGCCGCCTGGCCGGGGCCCAGGGGCTGCTGGGGCACCGCGCCGGCGGCGATCACCTCCCCCAGGGTGAGGCGGGCTGGCTGATCGGGGCTAGCCTGGCCCACCTCCGCCGCCCGTAGGGCGTAGCCATCCATGGCGGAATTATCCCAGGGGGGCAGGGGTTGGGATGCCCTCAGGGGGGTGGCCAGCACCCGCCCCAGGGCCGCCGCCAGGGGCACAATCTCCGCCTGCTGGGGCCCCGGCGGGGTGATCAGGGCCAGCAGGCGGGCCTCGGCCTCGGGGGCGCTGATCGGGGGGACGGCCATTTAGCGGCCCCGCCGCTGTCGATAGCTGGTCAGGCAAATTACCTTATTGGTAGGTCTCTCCTGGGTAGGTCCCTGGGGGGGCTGGGGCATCGCCGGCGGTGCTTCCGCCACCAGCAGTTGGCTAAAGGTGACCATCAACTGAGCCTGGGGGTGCCAGTTTTGCTGACGGAGCCAGCAGTGCTGGTGGCTGCAGCCCACCACTAAAAAATCCGGTACGTGCTGGTCCTGGCCCTTGAGACGAACCCGTGACCCTGGTCGAATGGTTAAGGACGCCATAGCAATGCCTCAGTGGGGGCGAAGGGATGGGGGATAATTGCCCTATCTAGAATAGTGCATGGGAACTAATCCGAAAAGGGGGTAAGGGGCTGGGGGAGCCTACAGTTTCATCCTAAGGGGTAGACTGGAGCAACGGGGTTAACCCCAGATTTAGATTTGTGTACCCGGCTTAACCGATTGCCCCCTGGCCCCATGTCCTCCCTCTCCTCCCCGGTGTTAACCCCTCGCCTGGCGGCCCTGCAGGCTCGCCGTCAGCGCCTGTCGGCCCTGGGCCAGCGGCCCCTGGTGGTCTGGTCGGGGCAGCCCCCGGCCCGCAACTTTCCCGCCAATACCTACAGCTTCCGGGCTAACAGCCATTTCCTCTACCTGGCCGGCCAGGCCCTGGTGGGGGCGGCTCTGCACCTGGACCAGGGCCAGCTCACCCTATTTATGGATGATCCGCCGCCGGGGGCGGACCTCTGGCACGGCCCCGAACCGGATCGGGAAACCCGGGCGGCCGAAATCGGGGCGATCGCCGACTACCCCCTGGCGGAGTTACCGGCCCACCTGGGGGAAGCCGCCACCCTGCCGATTCTAGACTGGCCCCAGCGCCTGCCCCCCAGCCCTGACCAGTGGCACCAGCAGCAGGCCCTGGCCATGGTGGAGACCCGCCTCTACCAAGATGCCCTGGCCCTGGCGGAGATGGAACGGGCCGCGGCAGTGTCAGTGGCGGCCCACTGGGCGGGAATGGCCGCCACCCCCAGGGCTAACCAGGAGGCCCAGGTGCGGGCCGCCATGGAGCAGGTGATTCTAGCGGAAAATCTGACCTGCGCCTACAACAGCATTGTCACCACCCGGGGGCAGGTGCTGCACAACCCCCATTACCACCACCCCCTGGCGGCCGGGGACCTACTGCTGGCGGATGTGGGGGCGGAAACCGCCGCCGGCTGGGCCGCCGACATTACCCGCACCTGGCCTGTGTCCGGCCGATTTTCAGCACCCCAGCGGGATCTCTATGGGGTGGTGCTGGCAGCCCACGACGGGGCGATCGCCGCCGCCCAACCGGGGGTGGAGTACCGCCAGCTACACCTGCTGGCCTGTCGCCTGCTGGCGGCGGGCCTGGTGGATCTGGGCATTCTGCGGGGGGATGTGGATCAGCTGGTGGAACGGGACGTCCACGCCCTGTTCTTTCCCCACGGCCTGGGCCACCTGCTGGGGTTGGATGTGCACGATATGGAGGACCTGGGGGACCGGGCGGGCTACGCCCCGGGCCGGCAGCGCAGCGATCGCTTCGGCCTCTGCTTTCTACGGCTAGATCGGCCCCTGGCGGCGGGCATGGTGGTCACCATTGAGCCCGGTTTTTACCAGGTGCCGGCTATTTTAGGACCGGCCCGCCACTCCGGGCAGTACGACGACGTGGTGAATTGGGACCGCCTGCAGGCCTTTGGGTCGGTGCGGGGCATCCGCATCGAAGACGATGTCCTGATCACCGAGGGCGGCCATCGGCTGTTGACCGCCGCCCTACCGACGACGGCGACGCAGATCGAAACCCTGGTGCAGTCCGCCGGGTAGCCCTGGCCCCCCTTGCCCTGGGCCAAGGGATGTGATACATCTGTGCTATGTCCTCCGGCCGTACCCACGATCGCATCACCCTCTGGTGCCTACCAGCGGTGGTTTTACTCACCTTTCGGCTGACCCTGAATGGTTGGTTAACCGCCTGGGTTTGCCTGGGGTTTTTGCTGGGGGGCTGGCTGCTCGGTCCAGACCTGGACATTCACTCGGTGCAGTATAAACGCTGGGGTTGGCTGCGGTGGATCTGGTTGCCCTACCGGGGCAGCATGCGCCATCGCTCCCGCTGGTCCCACGGGCCCCTGCTGGGCACCACCATTCGGGTGCTCTATAGCAGCCTGTGGCTGGGCCTGGCCGGGCTGATAGTGGTGGACCTGCTCAACAACCTGGGCCGCACCGCCCTGAGCTGGAGCGATCTGGGCCAGGGGTTGGGGTGGCTGGCCCGGCAACACTGGCGGATCTGGCTAGCCCTATTAGTGGGCCTGGAGTTGGGGGCTCTCAGCCACGTGATCACCGACTGGCTCTCCTCCAGGTCGAAGCGCCGCCGCACCGCCAGAAAAAAACGACGACCCGCCAGCCCCCGCCCCAGAAACTGACCGGCCCAGCCAATCGATCACCAGCACTTCTTCACCTAAATCTGCCTGTCTTGCATGATAACCTACGCCCTAGGCTCTAGCGTACAGCTCCGTCCCACCTGGGGCTGTACACTAGAGGATGCCGCCAGACTCCGTTAGGATGACTCAGCGGTAGCGATCATGTCTGAATGAATTCAGGCCTCAAGACTGGTGTATAAAGGTTTATCGTTGCAACCTGGACAACCACAGTTGACTACCCTTACCCTGACGCCCCAGCAGTTGCAGAGCCTCAAGGCCCAGCTCGATTTGGTGTTGCTGGCCCTGGAATGTTTGACTGGTGTGGGTTCAGAGGCAGCCCTGGCGGTCGCCGCCCAACTGGGGTTGGATACCCTGCTGGGCGATCGCGTCACCCTCTGGCGCCTGCGGCAGGCTAGCCCCCTGCGCAAGGGGCAGGGGCGGAAGCGACTGGATGTTGAGGAGGCCCGAGCCCTGGTCCTGGTGATTGGTCGCCTGGCCGCCGACCATCGCGGCACTATTCGTTCAGCGGTAGCTGCCCTGGAGCGGGCCCTAGAACAGAACCAGCCCGTCCATCGGGTGGCTAGCCTGGGCAATTACCTGGATAGCTTTACTGATGCCTACCAGGAACGGATGGCGGTACTCCCGGTTGATCAGGTCACCCCTCTGGCCCTGAAACTGCTGGTCGATTTGCTCTTTTACAGTGGCCCGGAGGGCAGTCGCAAGCTCTGGTTAGCCCTGCTGGATCGATCACTATCCGAGTAATCTCCCCATGGTTATGACCGTCCCCGCCACCACCTATCGTTACCAGGCCGGCACCTGTCGTCTGGAGCTGACGGGGGAACCGTCGGCCCTCAGTCGGGTGAGTGATCGGTCTCTGTTGCGACGATCTCGGTTCCGTCTGGAGATTTGGCCAGAGCAGGGGGAAGTAGACCCCTTGGTCGTTCTGCGGGGAAAATCAGGCCAACTGCTAAGCCTGCAAGCCCAGGTGCAGGGCTATCTCCAGCGGCACCGACAGGGGAATATCCTGGGCCGATGGTCGGTGGCCCTGCCCAGCCCGACGTTATTATCTCGATTATCTCGGCAACCTCGTACCCTCCAGCTTTCTACCTTACAACTGGCGGATTTGTCCGAGGTGCTGGAGCAGATGGATCGGGGAGTTGCCCTACTGTCTGCCGAGATCCTGCCCCAGCGTCGATCTCCGGCCCTAGCCCTCAGCCTGGGAACAGTGGCGGCAGGGTTGGTAGCAGCGATGGTGGGCAGTCAGGGGCTACTCCAACCCCCTCCCCCCCTGACGGATTCCCTGGTGCGATCGCCGGCGCCGGGACCCAGCAACCTCACCCTCCCCTCCCCGGCCATCCAGACCCCCTCGTCCCCTGATTCCTCCCGATCTATGGCGCCCCGCGCCATACCAGAGACGGCAACCCGGTCAGTTCCCACCCCAAGTCCTGCTGCTTCTCCACCGACGGATTCACTCCCTCCCGCCAGACCAGAGCTAGAAGCCCTAGGTCCGGACTCCGACACTTCCCCCAGGTTGGAAACCGCCACCATTATCAAAACTCCGGTAACTGCCCCCACCGCTGATCCTCTCCCCCCAACCCCCTGGCTTGATAGCCTGACCCAGGCCCTACCCACCACCTGGCCAGTGCCGGAGGGGCTTAATCAACCGCTCCGCTACCGCCTCACCCTGGCGCCTAATGGCCAAGTGGTAACGGTAGACCCCCTTGATGATCTGGCTAAACAGTACCAACCCAGCCTTAACCTACCCCAGGTCGGCGAGATGCCCCTGCCCCTAACCCTGGAGTCAAGCACTCCAGTGGAGGTGGTTTTCTGGCCCAATGGTACGGTGCAACTCAGATTGCCCTCAGAGCCTCCGTCTAGCCCCTCAGGGGAGGCTGTCCCTTAGCCTTAGCCCGCCGTTGCCGCCGAATGGTCATGGCCTTATCCACTGAAAATCCAGGTACCGGCATCACCTGATACTCCCGATCGGTCTCCAACCGTTTCAGCTCGGTGTAGTCGACCCAGTGAATACAATCTACCGGGCAGGTGTCGATCGCCTCCTGGATCAGGGCCTCGGTATCACCATCCTGACGATAAACCCGCGATCGACCGTAATCCGGTTCTATGTAAAAGGTGTTGCGGGCCACATGGGCACAGTGTTTACAGCCAATACAGGTGATTTCATCCACGTAAACTCCCCGTTGGCGTAGGGCTCCCCCCAGTTCGGGTTCATAGCCCGTGCGAGTTTCTAGCTGGCGTAGCGACCCTCCCAGCTCAGGCTCATAGCCCGTGGGTCCAGGCAAGGGTTGTGGCAAATCATCCATGGGTTTCCTTCCATCCTGGCTACATCGGGGTACAAAACTAGAAAGGGAACCCAGGTTCCCTAACCATGGCTTAAGGAGATCTGCGCAGATGGTTAAGGGTTAAGCTTGCCAGCGCTGCACCACCAACCGCACCGCACCGTCCTGGCGTACCTCTTGCTCGGTCAGCTGAAAACCCTGGCGCCCCGCCTCCGTTAGCACCGTATTGCAGGCGTAGGACTGGGTCACCTGGCGTAGAAATCCATCGACGGTCAGGGGCTGCTGCCAGTACTGCAGATCGGCAATCAGCTCGTAGTCCTGGGTATCAGGGTTACGGCAAAACCCAATATCGTAGCCATTCGCTTGAGAAATCACCACATCCGCCAACTGGGTCTGACCCCGGTATCCTCTGACTTGGGCAGGCCCCGCCTGCCAGTCAGCCCCCAGGTCGGTCAAGACAGCGGTGAGGGTGTCCAGGTTACGGAGTTTGGTTTTGATTTGACTAAAGTGTGACATTTGGGTAAAAAAAGTTGTTGGTCAAAGGGGTGATCAAAACTGGAGAAAACTTATGGTAAGTGGCTGCCTAACTATCTTTCCTGCCGTCAACTACCAAGGAATGAGGCCCGATCCTTAAATTATTCTTGAGGAATTGTCGCTCCTGGCCATCAAACCACTACCAGGTCTGTGTTACCCATTGGGACGGGCTGACTTCAAGGTTGGCCTGGGCATAGTAGTCGGGGTTTTGCTGCCGATCCAGCACGACACCAAGCTGGGCCTCAATGGCAGCGGTTACCTCAGCACAGGAGTGGCCAACAATGCCGGTCACAGTTTCCTGGACGCGACCATCGGGATGAATAATAAATTCTAGGGTTTCCATGGTGGAGGGGCAAAGGCGACAAAACAAATAAAAGAAATCAACGCTAGTCCGTGGGGTAATTCCAGGGGAAAAAAGATGATGAAGCTTGCCAGCGGCCTGCGCCTATGGCCAACGCGTTGAAAACAGGAGGTAGCTGGAGGCTAAACCCACATAAACCCTTACAAAGGGTAATCAATCGTATTGATTTCAGGAGTAAATCCTCATTAAGTGTAGTGTCGCGTAACTTTTCGGGGTCGTCAAGGCAACTTTTGTTACAGAATGTGTCAGCGACTGGAGGTTGGCAGACTATGCCAGTTCCGACCCGCCTTGGTTTGGTCTTGGCGGGCCAGGTCAGAATCTTGTGGCTAAAGCGTTAACGGAGGTCAACTCCACCAGGCATTGGGGCTGAGCAATCTACTGGCGAAAGTCTTTAGAACCGGTATAGCCAGAAAGCTCTGCTAACCGATCCAGGGACTGGGAACCGGAATAAAACTGCCCCTTCACCTCCCATGTGGGGAAGCCCTTAATTTCGGGCTTAGAGCGACACAGTTTAGTTTGGGGATTGACGCCGTCCTCGGCACACTCAACGTAAGCCAATGCTTGGGCGGCTTCGGCCCCAAACAATTCCTTTTGCTCATGGCAGTGGGGACACCACCAGGCCCCATACATCACTGCCCCACTCTCCTTCAGGTGTTGAGCCAGGGCCAATTCCGCTGGCCCCGAGGTCTGGGTAATGGGGGGGCCGGCCTGGCCACCAGTGGCGGTACCGCCGGAACGCGCCGGGGCATAGAGGGCCAGCACTGAGGTTAGGGTGACTACCCCGATAATGGCGGCGATGAACACCAGTTGCCCCCGATCCTCCCAACGGTGGCCAAAGAGAATGATCAGGAACAGGGCGAGGGCGAATAGGGCGGAGGCCACACAGAAGGGACAAAAGGCCTTGATTTCAAAGGCCATGACGCTCATCAGGTAGCCGCTAAAGACCACCATGGCGGTAGCTAAGCCAAAGAGCAGGGGCCAGGTGCGGTCCTCTAGGTGTTGCCGTAGGGCTTTGTTTTGTTCAGGGTTGACCCACCAGGGGGCGGTGGCCAGGACCAGAATGGCCAGGTAGCCCAGAAAACCAACCAGGGCCAGGGGCAGACCCAGGATGGTGGCATAGGGGCTGGATAGCACCAGATTGCAGCCCTCCGTCGGGCAGGCGGCTCCCCCCGTCCACCGGATAAATAGCAGGTAGGCCGTATCCAGCAGGCCCAGGCCAGCGATGCCGGCCAGCAACCATCGAGATTGGCGGTGAATCCAACGGGTTTCTTGGCGACGACGTCTCATCCTGGTTCTCTCCATGGTTTGATATCAAGTTTCCTAGCTGGGGTAATCGTTAATTATGGGTCTTAACTCTGGGTATCAACTTAAGGCGGTATGCACCGATGGCAAGGATTTCAGGAGTCAGTGGTGAGGAGGTCAGCAGGCTACTGGCCTATGCCCCTCCTCTTGAAGGGTTGCCCCCCATGTAGGTCATTTAGCTTTAAGACAATATTCTGAAATTCTAGTCTAAAGGCTTTAGTCTCGTGGCAAAAAGGATCCAGGGCATCAGTTGGAGTGGGCCATGACCGAGGGTCGGGTGGGGTCGGGGGAGGCAAGGGTCAGACTTTCCTGCATGGCCTCAACAAATTGGCCGACCCGTACTGGGTCGATTGATTGATTAACATCGCCATGGCGCTTGAGAGAGCTGGCCACGATCACCCCATCCGCCACCGACATTAGGGATCCGATGTTCTCCCAATTGGCCCCACTG
This sequence comes from Leptolyngbya sp., assembly GCA_040381765.1. GTDB lineage: Bacteria > Cyanobacteriota > Cyanobacteriia > Phormidesmidales > Phormidesmidaceae > Nodosilinea. Next base: position 937 of record JBEIGU010000048.1, on the reverse strand, counting down.
CCGATCAGCACCGGCGCCTTGCCGGCGGCGGCCTTGGCCAGTTCCAGGTCCTCCCGGCTGGGGGGGTGGCCGGTGGCCCAACCGGATAAAATCACCCCATCCGCCAGACCCCGCTGTAGGGTATCCTGCACCGCTGTGGTCAGGTTAGGGGAACCCAGGGGCCGGGCATGCTTGACCAGCACATCGGCAAGGATTTTGACATCGCAGCCCAGTTGCTGGCGATAGCGTAGCAGATCGTAGGCGCAGCCCTCAATCAACCCCTGGTCGGTGGCCATCACACCGGTGAGCACATTCACCCGAATAAACTGGGCTCCACTACAGGCGGCGATCGCCAGAGCACTACGGGCATCGTTGCGCAGCACGTTCACCCCTAGGGGTAGGGTGACCAGGGTTTGGAGGCGCTGCAGCACCAAACTCATGGCACTAACCACCACGGGGTCGACGCTGTCCTTGGGGAAGGGGGCATCAAAGAAATTTTCCACCAGAATGCCGTGGACACCGCCGGAGGCCAGGGCTACCGCCTCCTGTTCAGCCCGATCGACAACGGCCTGTAAACTGCCCTGCCAGCGGGGAGACAGGGGTAAGGGTAAAAGGTGAACTACCCCGATCACGGGGTAAGGGGTTTTAAAGACTTCAGTTAAGTCCACGTTTTCCGTGCCTGGACTCGAGTTACCCACACAGTATAAACCGGGTCATGCAGGCTACTATCCACCTGGGTCCAATCCGAACAGCCTCCCTAGGGCTCCATCAACTTTGAAATCACCAGTTGAGCCAGGCAAGGGGAAGGCGGGAAATATCAGGGTAATCGCATCTAATTTGGTATAGACAAAAACAGACATATCCAAATCCATATGGGTCAAGAGCTTGAAAATGCCCAAATTCAGAAAAAATTAGACTTAGATCCACAGGAGGCTACAAAAGACAGTATTCTGTGCTT
>JBEIGU010000047.1:0-25506 GCA_040381765.1 Leptolyngbya sp. | reverse complement strand
TCGTCGATGCGGCGTACCAACAGATCCGGCAGCAACGGGGCACCCGTAAGGGCTTCTTTCACGACATTCAGACCCTAACGAAGTATCTACTCTTTGACTCCTGGCAGCATCTGATTGACTTCATGCTCGACGAGGCGACCCCAACCACCACGGGCAATACATCCTAACTATTCTTGAATTTATAATTGCTGACTCCATACCCTCAGGATGGACAGTGACGGGGTAAGCTATAATCGGTAAAACTCTGACCAGACAGCGCTTAACAGAGCTTTGGCCAGAATCTTGAGGCCACAGTTGATCGGTAAAAGCGTTTACTAAACTAACTAGTCGTTCTGGCTGCCTCAGAGCCTTAGCATCAAACCTTAACTAGCCCTTAACCTGATGATCTCGGTAGCACCAGGCAAGTCAAATCTAGGTGAAGGTGTAATCATACTGGGCCTTGAGCAGCTTCAAAACAATCTGGGTCTCATACTCTATGATTCCGTTCATGGAAGTGAGTTTGTTGCAGAAGGCCAACAGTTCTTCGTGGGTGCCAAAGTTAGCGTTGACAACAACGTTATGCTGACCGGCCACCACCGACACAAACTGGACTTCCTCTAGCTTCGCTAGTTGATCCGCCACGTAATTGACCCGGCTACTTTCCACGAAGAGATTCATAATGGCAGCGTGGGGCGCCCCAAGCCGTTTTGGATTGGCCCAGGCTTCGATCTGGATAATTTCGGCATTGAGTAACCGCTGAACTCGATAGCGAGCGGTGGCCTCAGGGATATTCAGCCGGGTTGAGATGTCCTTATAGGTCATGCGACCATTGGCCTTCATCAGATCAATGATCTTGTAATCCAGTTCATCCACACTGGGGTAAGGCGATTGATGGGTAGTTTCCATATGTCATGTATAGATCTGGGTAAGCGTTCTCACTTATCTCAGCCACTTGCCAGATGGCTATGGCTATACCTGTAGAAGTAGAAAGCAAGGGTTGTAGATCGCTCAAACCCGGTTTGGCGAACACTCTATCTAAACCAAGTCCATGTTGAGAACCGTAATTCTGTCCCCTCTCCCAAAGGACTTAGCTTGCTTCCCACAGGGCGGGAAATTCCGGGTTTCAAGTTAGACAAGGTTTGTTTAACGATAGGGCTTATGTTATAGCGTATTTTTTAGAGAACGTTGATCTCAAAAAGGATTTTTCTCGGAAATCGTAGATTAGCCTGGTTATCGATAGGTCGCAGCCCATCATCGCCGTCTTGTCCTAACCGGGCTGGCTACTGCTATAGCTAGAAATGGGCAGGTGACAAAGCTGGGCTAGGGTCGGGATGAAACTGGGATAGGAAATGGTGGCGGCATCAGCATTATCAATATGGGTGGAGCCAGTGGCTCGCAGAGCGGCGATCGCCAGGCTCATGGCAATGCGGTGGTCACCGTGGCTATCGACCTGATTACCCTGCAGGGTGGTCTCACCGTAGATCGTCAGGCCATCGCCCTGTTCCTCCAGACGAGCCCCCAGCCGGGTGAGTTGACTGGCCATCACCGCCAGGCGATCGCACTCCTTAACCCGCAGTTCAGCCGCATCGCAAATCTGGGTGGTGCCTTGGGCAAAGAGGGCGGCGATCGCCAGAATGGGGATTTCATCGATCATGCGGGGAATCAGGTCCCCGCCGAACTGGGCAGCCCGCAGAGGGCTATAGCGCACCCGCAGATCCGCCACCGGCTCCCCGGTGACCTGGCGGGGGTGTTCCAGGGTAATGTCCGCCTCCATCGCCTGTAGAGCATCGAGGATACCGGTGCGGGTGGGGTTAACCCCGACATTTTCTATCACCAGGTCAGATCCGGGGGTAATGGCGGCGGCCACCAACCAGAAGGCGGCGGAGCTAATGTCACCGGGCACAATGATAGTCTGGCCAGTGAGGCGGGCCGGACCATGGAGGGTGACACTGCAGGTGTCTGGATCCACTGATAGATTGGCTCCAAAGGCCCGCAGCATGCGCTCGCTGTGGTCCCGGGAGAGGCTGGGTTCGGTGACGGTGGTATTTCCCGCCGTCATCAATCCGGCCAGCAACAGGCAGGATTTCACCTGGGCCGAGGCCACCGGTGAATGGTAGTGAATGGGGCGTAGCTGGGTGCCCCGCACCGCTAAGGGCGCCAGTCGGTTGCCCTGGCGGCCCCAGATTTGGGCCCCCATCTGGGTCAGGGGCTCGATCACCCGCCCCATGGGCCGCGATCGCAGGGACTGGTCGCCAGTCACCATAAAGCAGCGATCCGGGTGGGCCGCCAGTAGCCCCAGCATCAACCGCAGGGTGGTGCCGGAGTTCCCCGCATTCAGGACATCAGCGGGCTCCTGCAACTGCCCCAACCCCACCCCCTGCACGGTCACCCACTCCCCCTCCAGGTCGGACAGGCCTACCCCCATGGCCCCAAAACAGGCCGCTGTGCTGCGGGGGTCCTCCCCCAGGAGCAAACCCTGGATGCGGGTTTCGCCCTCCGCGATCGCCCCCAACATCAGGGAACGATGGGAGATGGACTTATCCCCCGGCACCCGCACCCGCCCCCCTAGGGCCAGGTCTGGGGGAGGGGTCAAACTCAGGGTGTGGTGGGGTGGAACCGGGGTGAGTTGGATGGCGGGGGGCATAGGGAGTGGGGAGTGGGGCATAGGATTAAGCCCCCTTGACGGTGGTCAGAGGGCTTAACCCAAAGGGAAGACACGGGCAACCGGCTACCAACCTATCCAGTAGCCTGTCCAAACCAACTGGGGGTACCTTAACCGAGGGCGTTGGCCCCCGACACCACCTCCAGGATTTCCTGGGTAATGGCAGCCTGGCGAGCCTTGTTATAGGTCAGGTTGAGGGACTTGGCCAATTCCTTAGCGTTGTCACTGGCGTTATTCATGGCGGTCATCCGGGCCGCCAGTTCGCTAGCGGCGGATTCCTGCAATGCCCGCAGAATTTGATTGTTGAGATAGAGGGGCAGGAGGGCGTCCAGGATCTGCACCGGGTCCTGCTCAAAAATCATGTCCTGGGGAAAGGCCGTAGGGGTGGCCATGGCCACCTTTTGCCGCTCCACCTCAAACTCACCCCCCCGAGTAGTGAGACGAAAAATTTCGTCATCAGCGGGCTCCAGCCCCTGGGGATCAAGGGGTAACAGGGTTTGCACAACGGGGCGAGAACTCACCAGGGAAACAAAGCGGGTATAGATCAGCTCTACCCGGTCCACCGTGTTGGAGAGGAACAGGGCCAGCAGCTCATCGGCAATCCGGGAGGCTTCCCCGGCATTGGGAATTTGATCCAGGCCAGTAAAACTAGCCTCTATGGGTTGGTTCCGCCGTTTGAAGTACTGGTTAGCCTTGCGCCCCACCAAAACATACTGGTATTCAATCCCCTCCGCTGCCAGTTCCTGGGCCCGAGTTTCTGCCCGCCGGATCACGTTGGTGTTATAGCCGCCGCAGAGACCCCGATCACCGGAAATCACCAGGATGGCCACCCGGCTCACCTGGCGTTGTTTCAATAGGGGCAGGTCGACATCTTCAAACTTGAGTCGACTCTGAAGGCCGTAGAGCACCTGGGCCAAGCGATCGGCAAAGGGGCGGGTGGCAATCACCTGTTCCTGGGCGCGCCGTACCTTGGCAGCGGCCACCAGGCGCATGGCTTCGGTAATTTTACGGGTATTTTTAACGGACTTGATGCGATCTCGAATGGCTTTCAGGTTAGGCATAGGGAGGTCCTCGGCATAGTCAGGGGGATAGCCCTGCCGGGACGGGGCCGGCAGGGCAGCGAGTCAAAGGCCTAAGCTGCAGCCATAAAGGCTTGCTTGGCCTCATTAATGCCTTCCTTGAGAAGGGCTTCACTATCATCGGTGAGCTTCTTATCACCCCGCACCAACTCAGCATACTTGGGCTTATTGTTGCGCAGGTAATCCCGCAGGGCGCGGGCAAAGGCCACCACCTGATCCGCAGGTACATCATCCATATAGCCGTTAATGCCAGCGTAGATGACGGCCACCTGTTCTTCTACCGGCAGGGGGGAGTACTGGGGCTGCTTCAGCAGTTCCCGCAGTCGCTGACCCCGGGCCAGTTGCTTTTGGGTGGAGGCATCTAGATCGGAGGCAAATTGGGAGAAGGCCTGTAACTCGTCAAACTGGGCCAGTTCCAGCTTCACCTTACCGGCCACCTGCTTCATGGCCTTAATTTGAGCCGCCGACCCCACCCGGGACACGGAGATACCGGCGTTGATGGCGGGCCGTAAACCGGAGTTGAACAGGTCAGAGGACAGGAAGATCTGACCGTCGGTAATGGAAATTACGTTGGTGGGAATGTAGGCCGAAACGTCCCCCGCCTGGGTTTCAATGATCGGCAGGGCGGTCATGCTCCCCTCACCCAGTTCGGGGCTGAGCTTAGCCGCCCGCTCCAACAGGCGGGAGTGGAGGTAGAACACATCCCCAGGGTAGGCCTCCCGACCGGGGGGACGGCGCAGCAACAGGGACATCTGCCGGTAGGCCTGGGCCTGCTTGGTAAGGTCATCGTAGACCACCAGGGTGGCCTTACCCTTATACATGAAGTACTCCGCCAGGGCTGCTCCGGTGTAGGGGGCCAGGTATTGCAGGGGGGCGGGGTCGTTGGCATTAGCCGCCACTACAATGGTGTAATCCAGGGCGCCGCGCTCCCTCAGCACATCCACCACCTGGGCCACGGAGGCCGCCTTCTGGCCGATCGCCACGTAGACACAGACCACATCTTCAGACTTTTGGTTGAGGATGGTATCAATGGCGATGGCGGTTTTACCGGTTTGGCGATCACCAATGATCAGTTCCCGTTGACCGCGGCCGATGGGAATCATGGCATCAATAGCGGTAATGCCGGTTTGCATCGGCTCGTACACCGATTTACGGGCAATAATACCCGGCGCGGGGGACTCGATCAGACGGGATTCACTGGTGGCAATGTCCCCCTTACCGTCAAGGGGGCGGGCCAGGGCATCCACCACCCGGCCCAGCATGGCATCCCCCACCGGTACGGAGGCAATCTTGCCGGTGGTAGACACCGGGCTGCCTTCCCGGATATTGATGCCGTCGCCCATCAACACCGCCCCGACGTTATCTTCCTCCAGGTTGAGGGCGATGCCCACGGTGCCATCTTCAAATTCCAGCAGTTCGCTGGCCATGACATTTTCCAGGCCGTAGATACGGGCAATGCCATCACCCACCTGGAGTACAGTACCGACGTTGGATACCTTAACGCCCGAGTCGTACTGCTCAATTTGCTGCCGAATAATGCTGCTAATTTCGTCGGGTCTGATGCTAACCATAGGATCTGCTCTGGTAAACCTACATTAGAACGGGAAAATCAAAACGGTAGACTCTTAAATCAGCTCCGGAGCTGTCAAGAAAAACTAGGCGGTGGCGGTCAACTGCATACCGATCCGTCGAAGTTGGCTGCGCAAACTGGCATCAATTACCTGGGAGCCCACTTTAACGATCACCCCTCCTAGTAGGGATGGATCAATGGTAAGGGCGAGATCGACGCTACTGGCACCCGTTAGCTGCTTGACCCGCTCCTGGATTTGTGAGCGTTGCGCCTCAGAAAGCTCAACTGCGGCAATCACGTCAGCCAATACGCTGCGATTCAAAGCCCTCAGCAAAACCTGATACTGGGATAGGACATCTTCCAAAAACATCACCCGATTACGATCCACCAGGATCATCAGGAAATTGAGCAGGAAGGGGTTCACCTGGCCTTCGCCAATCTGGCGAAGGACGGCTTTCTTGGCCTCAGTATCAAGCACCGGGTTAGCCAGGAAAGCCTTAAGTTCATCGGAGTCTTCCAATAGGACCAACAGATCCCCTACCTCGGCTCCGATCTGATCGGTCACCTGGTGAGCCTGGGCGACGTCCATCAGCGCCTTAGCGTAGGGCAGGGCCACCTCTGAGGTCGTTTTGCTATCCTTCATGATTGACCTCCTGAAAGCATGGTAATACTGGCATCCACCAAACGGCGCTGGACTTCGTCATTGAGGCGCTGGGGCAATTCTGACTCGGTACGGGCGATCGCCAGGGCGGCAACCCGTTGTTGCAGCTCCCGCATCACCCGAGTCTCCTGGGAACTCAAATCCTGGGCTGCCGTAGCCCGCAGTCGCTCCACATCCGCCTGGGCCTGGGCTAGAATTTCCTGCCTGGACCGCTGGGCCATGGTTTCGGCCTCTACTAGAATCTGTTTGGCCTCCGCCTGGGCCTGGGCCAGCTTCTGCTGCTGTTCCGCCAGGGCCTTAACCGCCTCTTGCTTGCGCTGCTCAGCTTCGGTGATAGCGGCAGCGATGGCATCCCTGCGGGTAGATAGGGTTTTGCCCAAAAACTTGCCGCCGAAATAAACTAGGACACCAATAATAATGATCAGATTGATCAGGTTGGTCTCAAGGATATCGAAATTAAGACCAAGCCCTCCCTCTTCCGTTGCTAGAAACCAACCCATAACTATGTCTCTCTTTCCGTCTAGGATGCCGACAGAACCCTCTGCCCGCTAGTACAGGCCCCCCTACTACAGGTTTAGGAGGCCGCTGAGCTTAACAACTTGTCCAAAATCTGTTGACTCAGCCCCTCCACCTGCTGCTCCAGGGTGGCCAGGGCAGCCTGCTTTTGCTCATCCAGCTCTCGCTGGACCAGCTCTCGCTGAGCCTGGGCTTCTTGCTGGGCTTGGGCAATGGTTTCAGCCGCCAGTTTTTGAGCCGCCGCCTGAGCGTCAGCAATCACTGACTGGGCCTGACGCCGACTGTCTGCCAATTGTCGCTGGTAGTCCTTAGCGGTCTGCTCAGCCTTGGCTAACCGTTCCGCTGCGTCAACCTTGTTTTGTCTAACGTAGTCGTCTCGCTCATCAATCGCCTTACCCAGGGGCTTATACAGCAAGGCGTTCAACACCACGGCTAAAAGGATAAATTGCAGGGCCATCAGAGGTAGGGTGGCGTCCAGATCAAACAGGCCACCACTGGCTTCCTCCGCCGCCTCTACCGCCAACCACAGGATCGAATTCATCATCGGTTTTTGCGTTCCTAACTCGCGCCTCTAATGCACTGCCCCAGGGCTATCCTCGGGCTGATCGCCAAACCCAGCCTTGGCTAGACTCGACGGGGAGAAGAAATACCGGGAAAAGGAAGGCTACCCTTCTCCCGGCCCCTAACCATCTAGCTAAAGGGGTTAGCGAAGAGCAATACCAGAGCTACCACCAGACCATAAATCGTCAACGCTTCCATAAAGGCCAAGCTCAGTAGCAAAGTGCCACGGATTTTACCTTCCGCTTCGGGCTGACGGGCAATCCCTTCCACAGCTTGACCAGCGGCGTTACCTTGACCAATTCCAGGGCCAATGGCTGCCAGACCAACAGCAAGAGCGGCGGCCAATACGGAAGCAGCTGCAATAATAGGATCCATGTCTTTAACCTCGATTTTTAGTTAGACAATCAACAACAGGGGAATCAGGTGATAGACAACGCCCAATCGGCGTTTCTGAAATCGCGGCCCTCGGAGCCGCAGCAGTGGCTGACAGAACCTGACTCGTCAGCCAAGGTAAACTGAATGACCTAAGTTCAAACTGAAGCTAGATCACCCATGCTCTTCTCCACCATGCCCATGCCCCTCAATGGCTTCGCCAATGTAGGCGGCGGCCAGGGTGGCAAAGATTAGGGCCTGGATGGCACTGGTAAACAACCCCAAAATCATCACCGGCAGGGGGACGAATAGGGGAACCAGCAACACCAATACCGCCACCACCAATTCGTCCGCCAAAATATTTCCAAACAGACGGAAGCTCAGGGAAAGGGGCTTGGTGAAATCTTCTAGGATATTAATAGGTAGCAGGATGGGGGTGGGTTCAATGTACTTGGCAAAGTAACTCAATCCCCGCTTGCTAAAGCCCGCATAAAAGTAGGCCAGAGATGTCAACAGGGCCAGGGCGACGGTGGTGTTAATGTCGTTGGTAGGGGCTGCCAACTCTCCTGCGGGCAGGTGAATTAACTTCCAGGGCACCAGGGCACCGGACCAATTGGAGACAAAGATAAATAGAAACAAGGTACCCACGAAGGGAACCCAGGCTCGGTACTCTTTTTCGCCAATCTGGTTCTTAGCCAGGTCTCGAATAAAGTCCAGGGCGTACTCCATCACATTCTGGAGGCCAGAGGGAATCCGCTGAATGTTACGACTGGCCAAAAGGGATACCAGCACCAGCAGCCCAATCACAAACCAAGAGGTCAGGAATACCTGGCCATGGAGCTTCAGGTTGCCAATTTGCCAGTAAAGGTGCTGGCCAACCTCTAACTTCGCGAGGGGCAAAAGATAAAACATAGACATACTCAGCGCCATTTTTAACAAATTGACACAACACCTAGGCCCAACTAAAAAGTTGTGCTAGGCTAATAACCTAATTTTCAGGCGGCTTCTCAATGTCTCTCCTAGGATTGATCCGGTAGCACCGCAGTCCATAGGGTGTAGGCAATCAAAGCGGCCTTGTAGGTTAAAAACCCTAGAAAAACAGGCACCACCTGCAGCTGTTGCCACTGGGTAGCGACTAAAATCAAGCCCACAACGATCGCCAGACGACCACTGCCAACCTTTTGTTGTCCCCGCCCCAGGTTGGCAACGTTTTTCGCCAACATTCTCAAGTAAACCACACCACCGCACGCTCCAAGTAAATAATTCAGAGCAATAGGTAAGGAGTAGGCTAACCAGACCGAGAGAAAAATCACGCCACTGAAGATCAGGGTGCAGATCAGGAGATTTTGCTGCAACCTGTAATATTCTTCCATGGCAGAATTTACAGCAGGAGGAAGGATGCTTGCCTCGGCTGCCGTCGGAACTGCCCCATCGATGGGGTCGGAAGAAATTTGGGTCACAACAGAACTAACCCTTAAGCCATCACCAGTTTGACCCGATTTACCAGGCCGTAGATGATCATATCACGGCAATAATACTTAATCTGTTGCCTGGCTCAGGAAGTCAAGTTTTTTTTGGGCTGGTCCAGGGAGCCAGGCTCAAGCATATATCAGGATTAACTGGTTTTCCTGCATCCGAGCCAGGTCCGCCAGGCTGGCCTGGGTAGTGGCCAAAAGCTCTGCCCCGGTCATACTAGAGATCTCACCGGTTCCTCCCTCCAGGGTAGAATCGGCCCGATCGCAGGCCTGGAGCACCTCAAATTCCACCGCCGACAGGGTCACCACTTCGTAGTTGTGGTTAAAAATCCTCTGGCTGGGCCAGCCCTCCATACAGGGGTTACGCTCCACCCGGGCGGTCAACAGCTGGTCCCCCTGACTCCAGTCCCAGCGAGGGCGGGGGGGCTTGGCGAGGAACCACTCAAAGTGGGTGATTTCCGGGTCCAGCAGGCTGACCAAACGGTAGCGGTCCCACTCCGGTAGGGCCTGGGCTCGCTGCAGCAGGGCTGGATCAGCCCCCAGCAGGCGTTCCAACCGCCACACCGCTGGGTTGGAAAAGCCTACAAATTCCAGGCCCGATCCCTGAATCAGCTCAAACAGCATATCCATGGTGTAGTCCACCTCCTGGGGGTGGACGTACATGTCAGCAAAGCATTCATCCCGCTGGTTTTCCAGGGACCAACGCTGCTGCTCTCGCTGTTTAAGGCGATTCTCTGGGGGCAGGCTGGCGAAGAGTTGGCGACCCACCGCCACCCCATCCCGGTAGTCGCCGCGGCGATCGCCCTGCACCAACGCAATAGCCCGCTGCATTAGGGAAATTTCCCAACGACCGATGGCGGCGTAGACAAACAGGTGAATAAACCCACCGGGGGCCAATTTGCTGGCCAGGGCCCGGAGGCCGGCCAGGGGGTCCGGCAGGTGGTGGAGCACCCCGACGCAGTTAATCCAGTGAAATTGCCCTGGCAACTGGTCCACATCGTAAAGACTGAGGTGGCGAAAACTGGCGTTGGTGGCCTGCGATCGCCGACAACGTTCTGCCGCCCTAGCCAGGGCCTGCCCACTCAGGTCAATGCCCAGCACCGTGGCCGCCGGGTTCAGGTGGGCCAGATACTCGGTACTGACACCGGTGCCACAGCCCGCATCTAACACCCGTACCTGATTGTCCGCCGGCTTGGCGCCGGTGCAGAAACTATGCACCGTCGGCCAGTACCAGCGCCAGTTATAGCCCGGGGGAGGTTCATCTAGCAGGGGTTCGGGGGGAAAGGGATAGGTATCGTAGAGGCGGGCCACCGCCCTTGTCACCGGTTCCCCGGCCGCCGCCACAGACTGCAGATCATCCATAGGCCCATCCCCCTCATCGATCAGGTTAAAAATCGGTTAAAAAACCTTTCACCGCCCCAGTTCAGGGCGGCCTATCCATCTATGATGGCCGAAGACATTCCTGCAAAAGAATGCGACACAGTTTTTAACAAATCGGATTGCGGTTCTGAAACGGTTTAATCTGAGTTCAGGTTTGTTGAATTTATTAATGCATTGATAGTCCGCATAGGGAGCCTTTGAATACGCATGAGTGTTAAAGCAAGTGGTGGCAGTGCCCTGGCGCGGCCCCAACTCTATCAAACCCTGCCGGCCTCAACCATTTCCCAGGCTGAGCAGCAAGACCGGTATATGGCTCGGGGGGAACTGGAGGAGTTATCTAGCTTTTTTAACTCCGGCCTGAAACGGGTACAAATTGCTGAGACTCTGACCCGTTATTCAGAGTTGATCGTATCCCAGGCGGCTAACCGGATCTTTACCGGTGGCTCCCCCCTGGCCTACCTGGAGCGCCCCCCCGCCGAACAGCCCCTGGAGAAAACCAGGGCGGGCACCGTCCTGGATGACCAGGAGGCCACCAAGCTGGGTACCGCCACCTTTATCGAGAGTAGCGGTGGCGGCGGGTTCTTGAGTGGTTTGTTTAGCTCCACTCCCTCTGGCCCCATTCCCCCGGGTTTCCGGCCCATTAATATCTCCCGCTACGGCGCCAGCAACATGAAAAAATCCCTGCGGGATTTGAGCTGGTTTCTGCGTTACGTCACCTACGCCATTGTGGCGGGAGACCCCAATATTATTGCGGTCAACGTCCGCGGTCTACGGGAAATTATTGAGAGGGCCTGCTCCTCCGCCGCCACCATCGTGGCCATTCAAACCATGCAACAGGCCTCCCTGCGCTACGTTAGCGGCGACCCCGAGGCCCGGGAGATTGTGGCCCAGTACTTTGATGTGCTGTTGAGTGAGTTTAAGGCCCCTACCCCCTCCAATAAAGTCCGGCAACGCCCCTCCGGCGATTTGCAGGGGCTGGCCCTGCCCCAGATTTACTACAACGCGGCGGAACGGCGGCCCAAGTACGTCATGAAGCCTGGGCTATCGGCGGTAGAGAAAAACGATGTGGTCAAGGCCGCCTATCGGCAGGTGTTTGAGCGGGATATCACCCGCGCCTACTCCCTGTCGGTGTCCGATCTGGAGTCAAAGGTAAAGAACGGGGAAATCTCCATGAAGGAGTTTATCCGTCGCCTCTGCAAGACTCCGCTCTACCGTAAAAACTTCTTTGACCGTTACATCAACAGTCGCGCCCTGGAATTGGCTTTCCGCCATATTCTCGGTCGCGCCCCCAGCTCTCGAGAAGAGGTGCGCAATTATTTTGCCATCGTTTCCAGTGGGGGGTTGGCGGCCCTGGTGGATGCCCTGGTGGACTCCAGGGAGTACGCCGATTATTTCGGTGAAGAAACGGTGCCCTACCTGCGGGGTCTGGGCCAGGAAGCCCAGGAATGTCGCAACTGGGGGCCCCAGTTTGACCTGTTTAACTACAGCGCCCCCTTCCGCAAAATTCCCCAGTTCATTACCCTGTTTGCCGCCTACGAGCAGCCCCTGCCGGATCAGCATCCCTACGGCGCAGGTAATGACCCCCTGGAAATCCAGTTTGGCGCCATTTTCCCTAAAGAAACCCGCAACCCCAGTGCTACCCCCGCCTTTTTCAGTAAGGATACTCGGCGGATCTTGATTCACCGCGGCCCGGGGATTAACAACCAGTTGAGTAACCCAGCCGCCCGGGGGCAGGGTCCTGGGTCCCTGGGGGCTAAGGTATTTAAGTTGGATCAGGTGCCCGCCACCGGTAACACCCGGGCCAGTGTGCGCTACTCCGAAAGTGCTACCCAGGCGGTGATTAGTGCGGCCTACCGGCAGGTGTTTGGTCGGGAGGTCTACTCGGGGCAGCGATCTCAGGTGGCGGAAATCAAGCTGGAAAACGGCGAGATTCCCCTCAAGGAGTTCATCCGGGCGATCGCTAAATCTGAAGCCTTCCGCAAGACCTACTGGTCTTCCCTTTACGTTATGAAGGCGGTGGAATACATCCACCGGCGGCTGCTGGGGCGGCCCACCTACGGCCGCAATGAAACCAATCGCTACTTTGATATCTGTGCCAAGAAAGGTTTCTATGCCCTGATCGATGCTTTCATCGATAGCCCCGAATACAATGAGGCCTTTGGGGAAGACACCGTTCCCTACGAGCGCTACCTTACTCCCCAGGGCCTGGCTTTGCGCACCCTGCGAGCCGGCACCCTGGCCCAGAAGGGGTTGGTTCCCATTATCGACACGACTCCACCCCGCTTTGTGCAGTTGGGTAGCGTCGGGGCGGAGCGATCGGTTCCCGAGGTGCAGCAGCGCATCGCCCAGGGGGTCAGTCTCCAACGCCAGCAAACCAAGCCCTTTAAGCTCACCTCCCTGGCGGATAAACCCAACCTGCAACGGGTGACGGCGGCGGCCTACCGCCAGATCTTCGAGCGGGACATCGCTCCCTACATCGTTAAAAGCGAGTTCACCGGCCTGGAAAGCAAACTGGGCAACGGGGAGATTACCCTGAAGGAGTTCATCGAGGGGTTGGGGTGCTCGAGTCTTTACATCAAGGAGTTCTACGCTCCCTACCCAAATACCCAGGTGATTGAGTTCGGCACCAAGCACTTTTTAGGGCGGGCGCCCCTCGATCAGGGGGAAATTCGCAAGTACAACCAGATTCTGGCCAGGGAAGGCATCCGTGGGTTCATTCGGGCCCTGCTGGTCACCCCCGAGTACGCTGACAACTTCGGTGAGGACACGGTGCCCTACCGCCGCTTCCCCACCCTGCCGGCGGCTAACTTCCCTAATACGGAGAAACTCTATAACCGGCTCACCAAGCAAACCCGAGACCTGGTGGTGCCCAGTTTCGTCCCGGCCAAATCCACCCTGGATGTGGCCACCCTGCCCCTGATGGCAGAGGCCACAACGGCTGCCGCCGCCGCCACCGCAGAGCTGGTGGGGAGTCTGGGCCGGTCCTCCCAGGAGGAGGACTTGAGTTGGGCCGTGGCCCAACCCTGCAGCCGTCTCTACCGCTGGCAGCCCGGTGCTGCGGGGGCCACCTGCCAGGAGGTGGTGACCGCCGTCTATCGACAAATCATGGTGGGCTACCAGGGGGATATCCCTGACGCCTGGCGGTTACCGGAGGCGGAGCACCGGCTAGCCCAGGGGGATCTGACGGTACAGGGGTTCATTGGCGAACTAATCGCCTCACCGGCCTACCAGGATCGGTTTGTGAAGGCCTATCCCCTGGCCAAGTTGGTCACCATCGTGGGGCGGCAACTGCTGGGCCGGGATGTGTCACCCGGATCGGATTACCAGGCCTATCTGGCTATTGCCGAGACCCAGGGAGTAAGGGCCATGGCCCAGGCCATGCAAGCCTCCCAGGAGTACCAGCGGTACTTTGGTGACCAGGGGGTACCCTACCACCGCGGTTAGTTCCCCGTCACCCGGGTTAAGCACCCCTGGCCAACTTTGGCCAGGGACAAGGCCCCTTGGCCGAAGCCGCAACCCCTTGTCTGGCAAGCCTTTAAGATAGATGAGCAGAACTGTTACAAAATATTTCAACGCTCTCAAGAAGGCGATCGCAATACTGGACAATGGGTCGGGAAGGAGGCTGAGTCTATGGGGTTAGGCGAAGCTAGGTTGAGCTATGGGGATTTCCTGCCCTAGCCACCAGGTCAGCATCACTAGACTCCCTGCCATCGATCCATCAATGCCAGTTTCCTAGATGTCTGGTTATATCTTTTTCGGAGGAATCCATCCATGAGTATTGTCACGAAGTCAATCGTGAATGCAGATGCTGAGGCTCGTTATCTTAGCCCCGGCGAACTAGATCGGATCAAGGGCTTTGTCACCTCGGGCGAGCGCCGGCTGCGCATTGCCCAGGTGCTGACCGAGTCCCGCGAACGCATCGTCAAAGAAGCCGGTAACCAGCTCTTCCAAAAGCGTCCTGACATTGTTTCCCCCGGTGGTAATGCCTACGGCGAAGAAATGACCGCCACCTGCCTGCGAGACATGGACTACTACCTGCGTCTGATCACCTACGGTGTGGTTTCCGGTGATGTTACCCCCATCGAAGAAATCGGTCTGGTGGGGGTACGGGAAATGTACAACTCCCTGGGTACCCCCATTCCCGCCGTTGCCGAAGCTGTGCGATCAATGAAGGGTGTCGCGACTTCCCTGTTGGCCAGCGAAGATGCGGCGGAAGCAGCCTCTTACTTTGACTATGTGGTTGGCGCCATGCAATAGCTGGGGCTCCCCTATTTCCCCAATTCGTTGTTGAGATTACGTCAGTTTTAAGGAAGCTTCACCATGCAAGATGCCATTACTTCGGTTATCAATTCCTCCGACGTCCAGGGCAAATACCTGGACAGTTCCGCCCTGGGTAAGCTGAAGGCTTACTTCCAAACCGGGGAACTGCGGGTACGGGCCGCCACCACCATCAGCGCCAATGCCGCTGAAATCGTCAAGGAAGCGGTGGCTAAGTCCCTGCTGTACTCCGACATCACCCGTCCCGGCGGCAACATGTACACCACCCGTCGCTATGCCGCCTGTATCCGTGACCTGGACTACTACCTGCGCTACGCCACCTACGCCATGCTGGCTGGCGACCCCTCCATCCTGGATGAGCGGGTACTAAATGGTCTGAAGGAAACCTACAATTCCCTAGGGGTTCCCATCGGCGCCACCGTCAACGCCATTCAAGCCATGAAGGAAGTCACCGCCAGCCTGGTGGGCGCCGATGCCGGCAAGGAAATGGGCGTATACTTTGACTACATTAGCTCTGGCTTGAGCTAACCCTCTCCCATCGCCCTACCTTCCAGGTTAGGGCACCCTGCGCCAGAGTCAGGAGCGAGTGTTAAGGACAATGGGCTGGCTATACTGTCTGTCTACCTGATGTCCCCAGCATTGGCTTTCGGCTCTGGCATTTCAGTCATTATCATCACTCAGGACCTATCCTGAGTTGGATCTGACCAGCTACCCCCCCCTTTAAATTTCACCTAAATTCCACCTAAATTCCACCCAATAACCTGAGCAAGACGGTAGGAGATGCCTTAACTATGCGCATGTTTAAGATTACGGCCTGTGTTCCTAGCCAGAGTCGGATTCGTACCCAACGGGAATTGCAAAATACCTTCTTTACCAAGTTGGTACCCTACGAGAACTGGTTTAAAGAGCAGCAACGTATTCAAAAAATGGGCGGCAAGATCGTCAAGGTGGAGCTGGCCACCGGTCGCCAGGGCACCAATACGGGTTTGCTCTAATTTATATGTTAGCCCTGGCCCCCTTCCAGGGGGGAAGGGGGCTAGACACCTACTCAAGACGCTTTTAACGTTCTGCTCAGGGTTCTGGCCAAACCTACAGGGTTTCTGGCCAGCATCCCCCAAGCTCCTCCCCATGCCCCAGGTTAGAGACATGGGGGGGTAAAACAGTGGGGCCTAAGCCAGGAATTTACTCAGGGTTTTAGAAAACTTGGAAACTCCTGTAAAAACCTAACCCATTTCCAGGGTTTATCGCTATACTAGGTGAAGCAACGCGGGGTAGAGCAGTCTGGTAGCTCGTCGGGCTCATAACCCGAAGGTCTATGGTTCAAATCCATACCCCGCCACCACTTAAACAGTAAAACTAAGGGAGTTTCAAGATTGTCTTGAAGCTCCTTTAGTTTTTAAGGGTCGGTAGACTCGCCATCCCCTTCAAGGCCGGGTTTCTAGCTTTACCGACTTGGCCGTTGGCATGGTTTCCTTTATGAAGCGAATGTAGAAATGCTTGAGGCTAGAGCGCAGTACCCTGGGTAGGCCAAAGTCGATCGGCATCAGTTGTTCGGGCAATTGCCAGTCGGGCTGGTAGAGATCCTGGGGTGACAGGAGGGGAAAGGCCATCTCTGACCAGGCTGGGCAGTAGCCCAGGTGAATTGATTGGGCTACGGTGGGCACCCTGGCGGGATCGACCCCGAGGATATCGGTGACCACCCGATCCAGGGCAAAGACATCGGTGGCGGCGGCCAATAGACCCAGGGGGCGGGGGGTGCCCTGGCTGGGGCCATTGCCTTCGTGGCCGACAATGCCGTCCAGGATGGTGAGGCTGGGGGCAAGGGTACGGGCGGTTTCCACCAGCATGGTGCCAAACCGTTGGCTGTCCTTACCGGCCTCCATGTGCCACCAGGCTTTCATCTTGCCCGGTACACAACCAAACAGGTTTTTCACCCCCAGGCTGAGGGTGAGTTGCACGTGGGACTTTAACTTAGGCAGGTTAATAATACCGTCGGCCTCCATGGCCTCCCTAGAGAGGCGCAGGTGGGTAAAGTCTGACCCCAGGGTAGGATAGCGATCGCCGTGCAATTCCACGATCGGTAACCCCAGTTCCTGGGCCAGGGGGAGTAGACCGTTGGCCCTGGCCACCCCGTAGGCGCTACCAAAGGCGGGGCTATCCCCCAGGAAGGGTTTGCCCCCCACCGCCTGCACCATCTGGGCCACGCAGTAGACCAGCTCAGGCTGGGTGGTGCAGGCCTGGGTGGGGCGTGCCCCGGTGAGCAGATTAGGTTTCAGAAGGATGCGGTCCCCCGGTTTGACCCAGGCCGCCATGCCTCCCCAGGGGGCGAGCAGGGCCTCTAGCTGAAGGCCTAGCTCCTCCACCCGATAGCTGTGGGTGCGCACTAAACTGACGGTGGTTACCATGGTCAACCCTGCCTTACTGTTGTAGAACCGATTCTAACTGGTGTTGCTGCCAAAGCTGGCGATATAGGCCATCCTGCTGCAGCAATTGGTGGTGGGGGCCGTTCTGTACAATTCGCCCCTGATCCATCACCAAGATCCGATCAGCGGTGGCGGCGGCGGCCATCTGGTGGGAAATAAACAGCACGGTTTTTTGTTGGGTACCGGTGGAGAGGGCCTCCAGGATAGCGGTGGCGGTGCGGTTATCGACGCTGGAGAGGGCATCATCCAAAACTAAAACGGGGGCATCCACCAGTAGGGCTCGGGCCAGGGCGGTGCGCTGCCGCTGCCCCCCTGACAGGGTAATACCCCGCTCTCCCACCAGGGTCTCGTACTGCTGAGGAAAGTTCTGAATTTCCTCATCGATCTGGGCCAATTTAGCGACGTACTGGACCTCGGGCGTCTCCATGAAGGGAACGCCATAGCGAATGTTGTTGTAGATCGTGGTACTAAAGAGGAAACTATCCTGGGGGACGTAGGCGATCGCCCGCCGCAAATCCGCCAGGGCCACCTGGGTGAGGTCCTGGCCATCGATCCAGATCTGTCCCGGCTGCAGCTCTAGCAGTCGGGGTAGGGCATTAGCCAGGGTAGACTTGCCCGAGCCGATCGGTCCGACGATGGCTACCCGTTCCCCCGGTGCGATGGTGAAACTAACCTGGTCTAGGGCTGGGGTGGTGGCGCCGGGATAGGTGTAGCTCAACCCCTGGGCCACCAGGTGCCCCCTCACTTGATCCAGGGGCAGGGGCTGGGCCGTAGATGCATCCTGGATTTTAGGCTCGGCGGCTAGAATCGCCTCCACCCGGTCGATACTCACCTCCCCCCGTTGGTAGGCGGTGATGGTGAAACCCAGCAAGGCGGTGGGGAAAACCAGGCGCTCCACGTAGAGCAGCAGGGCGACAAAGTCGCCGACGGAGAGGTAACCGGTGGAGATCGCCCCGGCCCCACTGGCCAACACCACCAGCAAACTGATGCTGGCCAGCCCCCCCAGCAGGGGAAACAGGGTATTACGACTGCGGACCAGAGCCAGATTAGCCCCCAATAGGGCCTGGTTGAGTCGATCAAAGGCCCGTTGCTCATTGCCCTCCTGGGCATAGATCTTAATCAGGGCAATGCCCCCCATGTCTTCCTGGATCAGGTCGCTCAGATCGGAGAGGCGCTCCTGTACCTGGAGTTGTTCCCGCCGCAGGCGATCGCTAAAGGCCTGCACCAACACCAACATCAGGGGGTAGACCGCCAGGGCGATCAGGGTGAGCCGCAGACTGATACCCACCATCACCGGTACGGTGAAGCCGTAGGCAAACACCGTATTGGCCAGGCTCAGGATGGCAAAGCCCAACAACCGGCGAATATTGTCCACATCGCTGGTGGCCCGACTAATTAACTCCCCGGCGGTGTTGCGGCTAAAGTAGGCCGGCTCCATCCCCAGCAAGTGCTCAAAGATGCGTTGCTTCAGGTCAAATTCCACCTGGCGGCCCACCCCAAATAGGCTAATCCGAGACACCATGCGAATCACCCACATGACCGTGGCCAGGGCTAACACCATCAGGGCGTAGTAGAGCACCCGGGAGTAGTTAAAGGTGACCTGCAGCTCGTCAATGCCATCTCGAATCAGCAGGGGAATCCAGACCCCCACCAGATTGACCAGCAGCAGGGCGCCCACCCCCAGGGCCACCTGGGACCGGTGGGGACTGAGGTAGGTGGTCAGTTTTTGCAGTTGCGATCGCGCCATAGGGGTTGGCCTGATAGTTAGCCATGGAATAATGGGCAACAGGGATAACCTGGCTGGCAAGGAAATACTAACCTGAGCGATGCTACCCTACTTGAGCCTACCCTAGGGGAGGGGGAAACGGCCAAAAACTTGGCTGCCCTGCCCTAGGGTAAGGTCTCAATCACCTCAATCACCCCATCCCACTGCATGGTAAAAGGCGGCAGCCAGCCCCTCAGGTAGTAGTAGAGGGAGGTCAACAACTCCTCCCAGTAGCGGGTGGTCAGCCATAGGGCCGCCACATTCGGCACCAGGTCAACTAATCGGGCCAGTTTACTGTCTTCCTTCACCGCCCCTGCCCCATAGAGCTCGGTGGGCCAGGCCACCACCTGGAGGCCCTGCTGCTCAAAGGCCAAAGCGGCCCGCCGCATGGTCAGGGCTGGGGCGACCAAAACCACCCGGTTGGCCTCTCGATTGTTGCGTTGGGTTTGGCGGCGGGGGTTACCGGCCGGGGGGGTAAACAGACCCCGGTCCTTGAGGAATTTTTTTTGGTGCTCCACCACCCCATGGATATCCAGCCCGGTATTAATCAGCTCCACCCGGTCTGCCGGAACACCCCGGGCACTCAGCACCTGGCGGATAGCTTCATTCAACTGCTTACCCTCCTCACCACTGGTCCGGGCACCGACGGTTACCGTCACCCAGGGATTGACCCCACTAAGGCGGCGATAGAGATCTGCCCCACTGTTTAAGCGTGATACTAAAATGGGGTCGAGTTTGACCTGGGAGTCAATTCGGCTCGGCAGGCTACTGGATAGCCCGGCATCGGCATTGTCTCCGATCACCACCATGGCCCGGGCCAGGTTAAAGGGAATGTCATCCACGGTACAGATATCGCTGCAGAGGGCCCGTTGGCTCTCGTAGGCCCGCTGCACCGCCCTCTCCGACTGATCAATCAGGGTGCGGGCCACCAGGGGAGTGCTGCTGATCGATAAAATCACCAGGCCGATTAACACTAAACGGCCATTGACCTTTTTAAGCCCATTCGCCAGGGACACCCCCAGAAAGGTAATCACCGCTCCTAGGGGGGTGAGGGGAAAGGAAATCACCTGCCAAAAGGTATTGACGATAGTGCTTTCACGCTCTAAAAAGGATGCGGCTACCAGGGCAAGTAAGATAGCCCCCCCTAGCCAGGTGAGAAAGGCCGTGGGAATGAATTTCTTCACTACCCACCAGAGTAAGTAGCCAATGATTAGCCACAACAACAGGCGAGTAAGCAAATTCAGAATATCTATGGCCACGGAGTAATCAGCAGGTGAAGGACGATCGCCAGAATTCTCTTGATAATACAAAGGCTGAGAACTTTGGCTACACAATCCTCAGCAAAAAGCGCCCACCTCAAGGGTAGGCGCCTATTGTACTCAAGCCTGGCCAGAGGCCCCTAAAGAAGTTTGAGCTCGGGGTACTCAGCAATCATTTCATCAGCGCTTAGGGTTTCCCCCGATCGCTGCGGCGTCCACAGCACCTCCACCGCCAGCAGTTGATCACTGGAGACCGCCCCAATCTGACCCAGGGCCTGGCGTAGATCGGCAGAGGATCGAATGTCGGGCAGGTCTAGCCTACCCTGCACCGCCACCACCACAGTGGCGACGATATATTCACCGGGGGTATCAAACTCACCCTGGGCAGCCAGGGCGACGCTGGGTTCAGCCTGGGATAATTGTCGATTGACGTTGGAGAGGGTTTCACCACTAAAGCGACTGCGGGTGGCCAGGGTAAAGCGGTTAAACTCCTGCTCTGCCGCTAGTAATCGGGTTTGTTTATCTTCACTGGCCCCGTAGACCCAGTAATCGGGATGGCGCAACAGGGCCAGGGTGGTTTCCTGCAGTAACCTGGCCAGGCCCTGATTGCTGCCGGTGTCGGCGCTCAGGGCAATGCGGTTGAGGTCGTCCTGTAGGGGCCGGGCCTGGGCCAGGAGGCCCACCTGGAGCTTGGCCACCGCCACCGGAGGATTGGGGGAATCGCCAGGGGTGCTATAGCCATCCCCCGCTCCCGCCTCGCGGAAACTGCGCACCAGGAAATTGGCGATGGCGATGAAAATCATCAGGGTGAACAGGCCGCCAAAGCCGCCGCCAAAGCCAAAGAAAGGCAACAGAAAGGGGACGCCAAAGCCGCCGCCGGGGTAATAGCCACCGCCGGGGCTATAGTTGCGGGGAGCGGGGGCCGTGGGGCGCGACGGGGCTCGGAAACCACCGCCCCCCATCCGACCACCCCCTCGGGCAGCCCAGGCGCCATCGGCCTGGCCAAAGCAGATCAGGAGAACCAACGCCACCGCCATCAGGGGCTTGACCAGGGCCGTAAGCCGCAGGGGCAGCGATCGCAAAAACTTGGATAACAGGGTTGGCAACATGGGTCTAGGATCTACCTCACAGAGGGGCACGTAGGGGTCAGTCGGACCAACAAAATATATTTCTACTTTAACGCGAACTCCAAACCCTGCCGAGGGTGAGTGCGGTCATCTAGCGGCGGAAAACCGAACCAAAAACTATAGCTGTAGCCATTTACAGGGGGTGCGCCACAAGCCAGGATGCCCTTCTAGCACTATAACGCTGTAGCCATTTAGCTCAAGGCCAAGCTTTGGGTCTGAGCCCCTAGCGACTAGCATCCCATTCTGGTCTTGGCCGGAGTAGACAGACAATCGTTTAAATCGGCAAAATCGACCGCTGACAGGTGGGGCAAATCCCCTGGATGAGTAGCTGACAATCTAGCAGTTGGTAGCCAGAACGCCCAGCGGTTTTAGCCCCCACCTTAAGGACGGAGTCGTTCTTAAACTCCACGGTTTTATTACAGCGCACACAAATCAAGTGATGGTGATGATGGGGGGCGGGCTGGTTAATTTCGTAGCGCTTTTGCCCCTCGGAGAGCTCTAGCTCTCGCAAAATACCCATGCGGGCCATCAACTTTAGATTCCGATAAATAGTGGAGAGGCTAATGGGATCCCCCTCCTTGCCCAGTAGGTCACACAGGTCCTCAGCACTCAGGTGGGTACCCTCGGGTAGGTTTTGGAAGGTTTTTAGAATGGTTTCCCGCTGGGGCGTCATGCGCCAGCCCCGCTCGTTGAGCTCAGCCTTGAGGGCAGAGGGAGTATAGGCTGCCATAGGCTGAATCCTCCAGAGGAAATTTCAATAAACCCTGCTTAATGAGAATAGTAGCGAATCTGGGGGAGGGTTTGCAATAGACTTAGTCTATTGAGAATGACTCCGAAGACCAGGGCGATCGCCCCCGCGGCCAACCCCTAAGCCCCACTATCCCAGACCGCCGTGATCAGGGTCAGGGCTGCCAGGGGAGCGGTGACCGCCCGCAGAATTAGGGGTCCTAGGGAAACCGGTTGAAACTGGGCGGCCAGGGCGGCGGCCACCTCCGCCTCGGTCCAGCCCCCTTCGGGACCGGTGGCGATCGCCACCGGCCCCAGGGGCAGGCTCTGGTGGGCGAGGGTGAGCAGGTGGGGGGCGGGTTGGCGGGTAACGCAGAGCCAGGCCTGGCGGGGATGGTCAAGCCCGGCCAGGTAGTCGGGCCAGGCTAGGGGGGGCAGCACCTGGGGCTGCTGCAGCCGTTCTGACTGCTCTGTGGCCTCGGCGGCGATTCGCTGCCAGCGATGGAGGCGGGCGGCGCTGGGCTGCAGTAAGGTTCGTTCACTCAAGATCGGCTGCAGGCGACTGACCCCCAACTCCGTGGCCTGGCGCACCACCGGGTCAAAGCCGTTGCCCTTAGGTAGGGCGATCGCCAGGGTAATCTCGGGGCGAGGCCGGGGGCTGACGGTCTGGGGGGTGGCGATCGCCAGGCCAGGTTCTGGCTCTAGCTGGGCTAGCCAGTGTTGCCCCTGGCCATCCAGGGCGATAAATTGGCTCCCCGCCGTCAACCGCAGCACCCGGTAGAGGTAGTGCTGCTGCTCCACCGTTAGCCACAGTTGGTCGCCCCGCAGCTGATTAGCCCCCACCACTAGTCTCTGCATCGGCCTTAGCCCTTGACTACCGCCACGGGTGGCAGCCAGACCCCGCCCATGGGCCTGTCGTAGCCCTGGTGGATATCGGTAACCCGACCGGTGGTGGTGGGGTAAACACTACGGAGAAACTTCCAGAGGTAGGGGGAGAGGCGGTGGAAATCTGGTTTGGTGATCATGGCGGCGTAGCGAGACATGGTCGCCTCATGGCTGTGGGCTCCAGCACTGGTCTTGGCGGGTAAGGCGGAGGTGGTATTTGGCTCCCGGTGGGGGCGATCGCCCCGATCGGGTAGTGTATTACTGGCCCATGGTGGGGATTTTCTACCATGGCCGCACCTACCAGGAGGCCAAGAAAATCGGCTGACGCGATGGCCGACGGGGGATCTATCGCATTTTACGTTACAACCTGGTGGGTTGATGGGTAACATAACAGCACCAGCCGGACGATTGGATTGGGGCAGGGGCAACCCCGCCCCCCTGTTCTGCTAATTTTCCCCGCCAGTGATAGGAAATTTCCCTAAAGTGGGTAGCCTAATCCCATGGAGCATTAGAATGAACATCGGTTTTACTCTGAGGAGTCTTTAAAACATGAACACAACCCTGACCCATCGCCTGCTGCAGCACCTGGCCAAGAAGAAGCAAGACGGCGGCTTCACCCTGATCGAACTGCTGGTGGTGATTATTATTATTGGTATTTTGGCCGCGATCGCCCTACCCGCCTTTTTGAACCAAGCCAACCGCGCCCGCCAAAGCGAAGCCACCACCTACGTCGGCTCCATCAACCGCGGACAACAGGCTTATCGGTTAGAAAGTAGGACTTTTTCTAACACCATTGATCAACTTGGCTTAGGGCTGCAAACACAAACTGAGTTCTATATCTATGGAAATGGAACTGAGGCTAACGCCTTGCTTCCCATAACCGGTACCTTAGATAGGTCGGTTTTCGTCAATGCTAAGCCGAAAGATACTGCTCTACTTGGCTATACTGGAGGAACCTATACGCTGCAAGATACTGGTGGTAATGCAACTACTACGGCACTCCTTTGCGTTTCCGACAAGCCAGATACACTTCCTGTAATGACTCTTACAAATGCTGGTCTAGCTAACGCTAAGGTGAGGACGACAAATACTAAAACTGGTATCTGTAATTAAAGATCAGCAAAAGTGTTTGGTTTACTATTCCTGTGCAGATACAGGTACTGAAGTTCTAACTCTCAAGTGGTAATAGATTTTATCCGATTCTGGTTAAAGTTCTAAGCCTTCAGACTAAAAGCCCCTGCTCCGGTGGGGGTTTTTGTTTGGCCTCAAGCCAGCCACAGAGAAACCCAAACCGACTCCTGCAGGGCCCTGACCTCCATCCACCCCACTCCCCACGCCCCCCACCCCCCACCCCCCACCCCCCCCCCCCCCGCCCCCCACCCCCCCCGACCCCCCCCGCCCCCCGCCCCCCCCCCACCCCCCCCCCACCCCCCCCCACCCCACTCCCCCCTCCCCCCCCCCCACTCCCGCCCCCCCCCTCCCCACGCCCCACTCCCCACTCCCCACTCCCCACTCCCCCCGCCTGGATTAGGGATAAACCAGGGGGCGTCTCGCCAGTATTTTCCCTAATTAGGGGCCTTAAGCAGGTATCATTTTAACCTGGGGCAGGAAATGGGAGCTAGACCAGGCATGAAGGGCTGGAAGTCAATTATCAAAGGCCCTGGGCCGGTTCAGGTTAGGTGCCAACCAGTAAGCGTTTATGGTTTCCGGGTAAGCGTTTACTGAAAACGAGTTCACGTTTGTTACTAACGAGTAAGCGTTTATCGTTTTCGAGTAAGCGTTTACTGTTTTCGAGTAAGTGTTTACTGTTTTCGAGTAAGCGTTTACTGTTTTCGGGTAAGCGTTTCCTGTTTCCGGGTAAGTGTTTACTGTTTCCGGGTAAGTGTTTACTGTTTCCGGGTACCTGTTGCCTCTCCTGATCACTCCCCTGTTCCCAAAACTCGACAACCGATGGGCACGCTCCGTTTGAGGGGGGGGGAGTAGGAAATAAAGAACGAAAAAAGAAAAACGAAAAAAGAATGAGGACTAGGGTTTTCGAGAGTGATCGGAATTTTGTGTAAATCCTGATTTTGGTAACGAGAAATCAATGGTTTCAGCCTGGTCTAACCTGGTTTCCTGAACACTCCCGGGTTTTCCATGAGCAGATCCCGGCGGCGGCGGGCTTATATCTTCCCTCACCCCCTCACCGTCAGCGCCTGAGGAATCGAGCTAAAATCAGACTAATGTCTATGGGGCCAACGCTATTCCCATGAGCCAGCCCATTACCCTAGAAGATATTTTCCAGTTGTTTGAGCGGCAAAAGCAAGAAACGGAACGGCGGGCTGCGGAATTTGAACGCAGTCTGGCGGCTTCAAAAGCTGAGGCCGACCGACGGGCCGCAGAGTCAAAAGCCGAGGCCGATCGACGTCATGCTGAGATCGAACGCTTGATCGCCACCACCAACGCGGCGGTAAATAGCCTCACCAGTCGCTGGGGACGGTTTGTGGAGGAATTGGTCAGGCCCGCCGTGGTGAGGCTGTTTAGGGCTAAGGGCATTGATCTCAAACACACCTTCCTGCGGGCCTGCGATGAGGCCAGACAGATGGAGATTGATATCCTCGGGGTCAACTCTACCGATGTGGTCTTGGTGGAGTGCAAGTCTCGCCTCTCCCACGGGGATGTGGATGACTTTCTAACGAAACTACCCCTATTTAAGACCGCCTTCCCTGAATTTGCCGCCTATCGGATCTATGGCGCCGTTGCCGGCATCGAAATTGATCAAGGGGTAGACCGCCGCGCCTACCAAAAG
>JBEIGU010000046.1:0-26190 GCA_040381765.1 Leptolyngbya sp. | reverse complement strand
GCCTCGTTCATCATGCCGTCATTTTTGAAATTCAGGTAGAGAGCTTTCGCCAACAGACCGCTAAACAACGAGCCTTGGCTGATGACAAAAACCGGCCAAAATAATTGACGCGAACCGGCCAAAATAGTTGACGTTTAATACAAGCCCTGTTCCCTGGTTGACTGACAAAACATTGGCTTACGGCGATTCAAACCGCTGCTATCTAGACGAAGTCGGCCTGCGCCGACTGACCCATACCCGCGTAGGTGGGTTTTGCCTGTCTAGGCGCGGCTTCTAGCCGCCAGCGTTGAGAGTTTTGTCAGTCAACCAACCCTGCTCCTCAGATTAACTATCAAAGAAATCTGGACACCCTGGACTTTCTCTTACAAATTTCTCTCACAAAAGTGACAGAACAGGGTTATGGATTAAATAGATTGGTTTGAGTAGTGTTATGGCGATCTACAGGGGCGTACCCCAGGTGCTGACGAGCGGCGGGGGTAACCACCCGGCCCCGGGGGGTGCGGTGCAGGTAGCCGATCTGCATCAGGTAGGGTTCGTAGACCTCCTCAATGGTCTGGGCATCTTCACCGGTGGCGGCCGCCATGGTATCGAGACCGACGGGGCCACCCTCAAAGTTTTCGATCATCACCGATAGCAGGCGGCGATCGGTCCAATCGAGGCCGCGGGGGTCAACATTGAAGAGTTCCAGGGCCTCAGCGGCGATCGCCTCGCTAATCACCCCCGGTGCCTTCACCTCCATGTAGTCGCGCACCCGGCGCAGCAGGCGATTCGCGATCCGGGGGGTGCCCCGCGATCGACGGGCGATTTCCTCTGCCCCCACCGGCTGGAGGGGGGTTTTGAGGACATCGGCGGTGCGCAGCAGAATCTGGCTGAGTTCCTCGGTATCGTAAAACCGCAGGCGCTGCACCAGACCAAAGCGATCGCGCAGGGGGGAGGTCAGCGCCCCCACCCGGGTAGTGGCCCCCACCAGGGTAAAGGGGGAGAGGGGAATACTACGGGTGCGGGCTGACTGCCCCTTACCAATGGTGATATCCAGACGGCTATCCTCCATCGCTGGATAGAGAATTTCCTCGGTCACCCGGGGCAGGCGGTGAATTTCATCAATAAACAGCACATCACCGGGCTGGAGGTTCACCAGCAGCCCGGCAATGTCCCGGGGCCGCTCCAGGGCGGGGGCCGTGGTGATTTTACAGTTTACCCCCATTTCCTGGGCCAAAATCAGGGCCATGGTGGTTTTGCCGAGGCCGGGGGGACCATAGAGCAACAGGTGATCCAGCGGCTCCTGCCGCGACTTGGCGGCCTGGATAGCAATCTGCAGGACTTCCTTAAGGGCAGTCTGACCAATGTATTCCTCTAGCCGTTGGGGCCGTAGGCGGTCCTCCGGGCTGGCGCTATCGGGGCTGGCGCTAGGGGCCGCCTCCACCGTCTCCACCGGATCACCGGGTTGGGCCGCCCCCCCCTGCACCAGGGAAAGGGGAGGGGTGAGGCCAGCATCACTGGGGGGAGTGGCCTGGTTGCCATGGCCATGGTGGGAAGAGACAATCGCCATAGGAGATTCAGTACGGGTGTTCCTATCATAGGTCAAGCCGGGGAGATCGGCACCCAGGTCCTTACTATCCGGCCCCTCAGGGTTGCTCCCCACCAGGAGGTATTGGCAGCCAGGGACTGTAGGGTCGTGGCCTTGACTGTCCAGGGGCAGGTGGGATCAAACAGGGCCAGTTCCGCCGGTTGACCGACCTGTAACCGGGGAGGGGCCTGGCCCCAGCACTGGGCAGGGCGACTACTGAGGGCCTGCACCAGCTCCAGGGCGGACCAATCCCCTTCTACCACCAGGTGTTGCCAGAGCAGGGACCAGGCCAGCTCTAGCCCGATCGCACCAGGGGGGGCGGCGGCAAAACCGACGGTCTTCTCCTCGTAGGTATAGGGGGTATGGTCAATGGCGATGGCATCGATCACCCCCATCTTGACGGCGGCCACCAGGGCAGCCCGGTCTTCGGGGGTGCCCAGGGGGGGAGCCAGGCGCAGGTTAGGGTCATAGCTGTGGAGGTCCTGACTACTGAGCAGCAGGTGTAGCCAGCTAGTACTGGCGGTAATCGGCAGCCCCTGGGCCTTAGCCTGAGCAATCAGCGCCACCCCTCGGGCGGTGGATAGGCGCATCAGGTGCAGGGGGGTACCCACCAGGGCAACCAGCTCTAGCAGGGCGGCCAGGGGGGCGGTTTCGGAGCTGGGCGGGTCGGCACTGAGGCCGTAGATCAGGGCGTGGGGCCCTTCCCGAGCGACACCATCGGCCCGCAGGCTGGGGTCACAGGGCCAGAGGGCCACCGGCTTACCCAGGGGCTGCAGGTACTGTAGCAAGCGCTGCAATAACAGCGGGTGGGGTAGGGGCTGGCCGTCACTAAAGCCCACACTGGGGGCCAGGGCCAGGTCCCCCAGTTCCGTCATCTGTTGACCCTGGGTGCCCACCGTCAAGGCCGCCCAGGGGTAGAGATGGGGTAGATCGGCGGGGCTAGCCTGCTCCTGGCGACGGCGGTGTAGGGCTGTCAGCAGAGCCGGCTGATCGAGGGCCGGGCTGGTGGCGGGCAGGATGCCCAGTCGGGTGACGCCCCCCGCCGCCGCCGATCGCATCAGGGAGATAAGGGTCTCCCGTTGTTCGTGGCCAGGCTCCCCCGACTGACTGTACAAATCCACCAGGCCCGGCAGCAGCACCTTACCCCGCCCCTCGATCAGCTCAGTGGCGGGGGGCAAATCGCTGAGCTGGGGAGCGATCGCCGCGATCGCCTCACCGCCAATCAGCACATCCCCCACCTGGTCGGTTTGACTCACCCCATCCAGCAGTCGCACCTGCTGAATCAGCTGATACTGAGTCACAGGGCCCCCGCTGCGGTTTTATCCAGCACACTGCCGGAGAGGTGGATAGTGATATTAGCGCTGGTCAGCACCGGTTGGCTATCCACCCCGTTGGGGTAGTCGATCACACTCACCGCGCCGTTACCCTGCTTAAACCGCCAGAAGGCCTCTGGCCCTAGCCCCAGAACATGGCAAAGCAGGGCCTTGTTGACGGCGTCATGGGCCACCACCAGCACCGTCTGCACCTGGTCTGCCTGGCTGTGGCTGGTCACCAGGTGGCGCCAGGCCCGCACTGATCGCTCCCAGACCTGCTCCAGGTTCTCACCGCCGGGCATTTGCACGGTCTCAGGGGCAGCCTGCCACTGTTGCAGCAAGCCTGGATAGTTCTCCTCAATATCCCCCTTGTAAAGGCCCTCCCACTCACCATGGCTAATTTCCCGGAGGTCGTCCAGGGGCTGTAGTTGCAGGTGGGGATGGTGTTGCAGGATAATTTCCGCTGTTTCCCGGGGCCTGACCATGGAGCTGGTATAGGCGGCATCCAGGCGAATCGGATGGAGGAAACCGGCAGCCTTCTGGCCCTGGGCTCGACCAGTGTCGTTGAGGGGCACATCAATCTGGCCCTGAAAGCGGCCCTGGCGGTTCCATTCGGTTTCCCCATGGCGCACCAACAGCATCCGGGGGCCGCGATGGTTGGGGCGGATTTCCGGTAAGGGATCCCCCAGGTGACTGGTGAGGTTCATAGACTCTACCTCCACCGGACCTTGCCAGCCCTCAGCGAAGTTGATCACACTGATATTACAGTTGGACTGGTGCAGGGTATGGAAGCTTTCTGGCCCCAACCCCAGGGCGGTGGCGATCAGGGCTCGGTTAATGGCGCTGTGGGCCACCACCACAATGGTTTCCCCCGGGTGCTGATCGAGCAGGTGAGCCCAGGCCTGGGTCGCCTGTTGGTAGATTTCTCGAATCGGATAAAAGTCGAGGGTACTCTCCTCCTGGGGCAGTCGCATGACCAGGTTGGCCGGATCGTGTCGCCACTGCTGAAAAGCCTCGGGGTAAAGGGCCTCGGCCTCGCTAAAGGGCATGCCCTCCCAGAGGGGGAGACTGACCTCCTTGAGCAGATCGGTGTGGCGGGGGGGTGGGGTAGCCAGGGTCTCGGCAATGATCTCAGCGGTGCGACGGGCCCGCTTTAGGGGGCTACTCCACACTGCCTGCAGGGGAATGCCCTGCAGGGCCTCAGCCACCTGCCCGGCCTGCCGTTCCCCCTTGGGGGTCAGGACAGACTCGTCACAATGGCCCTGGATACGCTTCAGCTGGTTGTAGGTACTTTGTCCGTGGCGAACAAGAATGACGCGAGTTTTCAGGGGTCTATCCTCTCAGGTACACAACCAAGGAATGATTTTACCGCGTTAGCAGGGGTACGCGTTGGCAGGAGTAATGGGTTTACGGGGAGAAGTCGTAGGTGGGCATGTCTAACCGACAGCCATCCTGTTGATTGAGGGCCCGCTTGATGGGATTAATGTCCCTAAAGCCGTCCTTGCCCCGTTGCTGCAGGGATAGGGTGAAGCGATCGGCAAACTCAGCCAGGCAGGGGTTACGACTCTTACTGAGGGCTGCCAGATTGGCCAGGCTGCTGTCCATATCCCAAACAGCCACGGCGGCGTGGAGATTTTTCCAGGCTTGGTCAGTCTGGGTAGGGGGAGTGGCCTGCTGCTGCCGATTCAGGATGGCGTAGGCCAGCCAAAAACTCAGCCCCAGGATGGTGGCAATCCCCAGGGACATGAGGCAACCGGTGAGGGGGTTGTGCTGATCGAGAGGGGCCCGAACCGGTTTCTGCACCGGCCCAGGGAAGGGGGAGGGTTCTGGAGTCACCCGATCCTTTGGAGTCACCCGATCCCGGTAGTAATCTAAAAAGGGCTTCATCTGGTCTACAAACCAGATCTGTACCCCCTGCTGTTGATCGGCAACCTGGTAGGCCTGATCCCAATCTTGGCTAGGGCTAAGGCCCGCCACTACCAGCTGCTGATCAGGGAAATGGGGCTGATAGGTGAGGATTTTCTTGACCGCACTCTCCAAAGCCGCTGGAGTCAGGGTGGGGCAACAGTCAATCAGGTAGTCTTCTGTCACAATATCCACCTGCCCGCCCTCGGGGCAGGGAACCTGGCAGTAGACAGTGTGACCGTGATCCTTTAGCCAGCGAGACAGAAAGGTTCGCAGGGTCTCTTGACTGGCAAACTCCATGGTAGCTATCACAGGGCGATCGCTGCTCTCCCAGGCTTGAACGGGTAGATGGGTTCGGTACAGTATTAGTCAGTACTGTTATAGTACCAATCTTAGATCATGACACCGCCACCTGGATTACCGTCCCTATTCCCCAGGGATCAGACCACTGGCCACGCCCATGCCCTGGGCCTGATGCGCTGCAGCCTAGGCTGCCCCCGATCTGACTGGATCGAGGACATGCCCCAGACCTTACCGTCAGAATAGTTCCCCGTCCCCATCAGCCAGGCTAACGATGGCTGGGTAGCTCACCACTAAAGGGCTGGACCCCCGTAGCAGGATAGTCATCATGGGTGGGGCCAAACAATTCTAAAATCGCCTCCACCAGATCCCCTAAAAAGCCCTGGTTCGCCTTCAGGGCGGGGATGGCTTCCTGTACATTCTCAGGGGAAAAGCTATAGCCTTGAGCCTGCCCCAGATTCACCAAATCCTCCGCAGCAGCAACCCCCTGCACCTGACTTTTCAAATCCGGATTAGTAGCGGCTTGCTCAAGAAACGAGACCACATTTTCCTTAGACATACTGACCTCCCATAACCTAACTGTGTGAGTCCTGGGGCCTAAAGCAGGGCTGGCCTATCCCTTAAGGGAAAATGCTACCGACCCATCAGGATCAATCGGATTGCTGGTGGCCCTGCTCCTTCCCTAGCTCTAGTGTTGCGCTCACTGGGGACAAGCGGCGCATTTCTCAACAGAACCTTGCATTTCTTGAAATGGTGTAACTCAATACAGCCCCAGTCCAGCAGACTTCCCTCCTCGGCCTAAGCTCAGGTCAAAGGACTAGGGGAAGCCCTAGCCCAACCTTAGGGGCTTGACTGCAGAACTAAACCAAGTCCAGGTTGAGAACCGTCGTTCTGCCCCCTCAGCCCCGATCCCTCCTCCAGAGGACGTAGCTTGGTTGACTGATAAAACATTGGCTGACGGCGGTTAAAACCGCTACTATACAGACGAAGTCGGCCTTCGCCGACTGATTCATAACCCGCGTAGGCGGGTTTTGCCTGTTTAGGCGCGGCTTCTAGCCGCCAGCCTTGAGAGTTTTTTCAGTCAACCCAGGACGTAGCTTGCCAGCCGCAGAGTGGGGAGTGGGGAGTGGGGAGCCAAAAAAACCTTGTAAAAGAGCCACCTTCCTAAGTATTTCGACTACCAGACTTTCTGCCTAGTTCATTTAGTCCTTCCCCTACCAGGGAGAGACCGGTGACCATTAGGGTAAGAGCTAAACCGGGGAAGAGTGCCGGCCACCAGATGCCGGTGGGGAGGGCATCTAGGGCTTGACGAATATCCGCGCCCCACTCCGGCACCTGTTCCGGCAGGCCCAGCCCCAAAAAACCAAGCCCTCCCAGTACTAAGATAGCGTCGGCGGCATTGAGGGTAAACAGCACTGGCACGCTTTGAATCACGTTCATTAGTAGGTAGCGGGTTAGCACTGCCCAGGTGGAGGCCCCTAGGGCTTGGGCAGCCTCAATGAAGAGCTCCGTTTTTACACTAACCGTATGGTTACGCACCACCCGGAAGTATTGGGGGATGTAAGCAATGCTGAGGGCGATCGCTGCATTAACCACCCCCCGTCCCACCACAAAGGCTAGGGTGACCGAGAGTAACAAACCCGGCAGAGTATAGATTGTATCCATCAAAAAAACCAGGACCTTATCCAGCCC
Source organism: Leptolyngbya sp. (assembly GCA_040381765.1). GTDB lineage: Bacteria > Cyanobacteriota > Cyanobacteriia > Phormidesmidales > Phormidesmidaceae > Nodosilinea. The sequence continues at coordinate 19,413 of JBEIGU010000046.1, read as the reverse complement.
CCCCCCTAGGTAGCCGCTCACCAGGCCTAGAGGCACCCCAACTAGGAGGCTGAGCACCGTGGCTAAAATTACCACCTGCCAGGCGGCTCGGCTACCAAAAAGAGTGCGGGAAAATACATCATAGCCCTGCCGACTAGTGCCAAACCAGTGGTCTAGACCTGGAGGATGATGAATGGGATTTTGTAGGGCAGCGGTGGGATCTTGGACCATATTCCAGGTCTGCAAACTGGGGGAGAGTAGGGCAACGAGCACAAACCCCAGACTCAGCATCAGACCAATCACCATCAACCCTGAGGAAACAGTAAAGCTCGGGATGGCTAGCTGGTCATTTGCCCGGCTACGGGAGGGAAGGCTGAGGGGCATGGCCAACTTGACGGAGGGACCAATCTATTATGCCAGAGCCTGGCCCCAGGGCAGGCATCCTGACTATCCTGGGTTCTCTCCCGCGAAGGGGAGAGAACCGCAATAAAGCTAAAACCATAGAACCAAGGTCAACGGTTTTAGCGACGATTAAGTTACCGCTGTGGATCTAAATCCCTAAACCGCTGGTAACCGAGATCGGGATGGTAGAGATGACAATCGCTGATAATCTGCTTCATCAGCCCCCAGGAGAATCGAGTCTGCTTGATCAGGGGGCCCCATTCTTTCTGCAGAGCCCCATGGGCTGGACGCAGATTGTAGGAAGGAATGCCCACGGAAATGTGGTGGGGCACGTGGACATTGATGTCGTGGCAGAGCAGCTCTACCCAACGGGGATAGTCACAATGTAGGGTGCCTGCCAACTGGGACTCTGTCTCGTGCCAATCGGACTGATGGTGAAAGGAGATTTCTGGCACGGTATGGTGCACCAGGGTGAAGGTGCTCATCCAAAAGTGGTAGCCCAGCCAGGGCATGAGCCAGTACTTGACGATACCCCAGGGACCAGCCAATAACCACACGCTAGGGAAGAAGACCAGGGCAAAGATACTCACCAGGAGGATAGAACGGAACACTCGGGGGCGATCGCGGGGCTCAAAGTTCTGCAGGTTGAAGTGTAGCACCACCCAGTGGGCCACCGAGGCTAACCACCAAAAGCCACCCCGCATGCCGCGGTAGACCGCCTTCATAAACCCACTGGCCTCCTCGTACTCAGCTGCGGTCCAGGGGGTCCAGGCATTGTCCTGATCGAGATTATTGGTGTGGCGGTGATGCACATCGTGGAGCAAGCGCCAACTGTGGAAGGGATAGATCAGGGGAAGAAACATTAGGTGGCCAAGCCAATTATTCAGCCAGCGGCGATTCGAAAAGGACCGATGGCCACAGTCGTGACCAATTACAAAGAAACCGGTTAGAGCGGTGCCGGTAAAAAACCAGGCCAGGGGCAGCAGGAACCAGGGAGAAAGGGCAATGGCAACATAGCCTAGAGCGACGGCGATGACGCTGATGGCTACAGATCGCCAGGCTTTGAAAGCATCTTTCTGAAAATAAACCTTAGGAATAGTTTGAATAACCTGTTTCAGGGTGAGGTCTTGGGTGGCCAGGGAAGGGGAGGGAGGAGCGATGGAAGTAGAGGCAAAGGTAGCAGTCAAGGAATAGTCTCCAGGGGAAAGTCACAACGCCAGGAAATTTTGCCTACGCGAAGGTAACGGCCATATAGAGCTGGCTTGAGCAAAATAACTAAGCTGGAATTTTTACAATTCTTTAATGTTTATAACATGTTGCCTGACCCAATTACAGTTTTGGTCAACAGGCTTGGGGTAGGGTTAGAGGGTTATGACTTGCCTCCGGCTCGCTGCAGGTAGGCTACGGCCATAATTCCTGACTTAATTGCCTCGCCAATTTGGGGCGGGTTGGGGATCGCTGGTGATATCCTGTAGCTGGCTGACCAGGAAGCGGAGTTTAAAGGGGCGGCCTAACTCCCGTTGCAAAAAGCCCTCTAGCAGGCCCACCTGCTTGGGCGTAACCGGTTCAGCGGTGCGTACCGTCAGCACTACCTCCGCTGGGGTGCTCAACCAATTTACCTCCATCTCCACTAACTTGAGGCGTTGAAAAGTTAAGGTGCGATCTAATAGAGCGGTCCTGAGGCTAGCCTCCAACTGATTCTGCCGTAATAGTTGCAGGGTTGTAGCGCTTAGGGGCAAGACCAGCAGGGCGGTAAAAACCAGCGTAATAGCCAGGGGGCGGTTAGCCTGGCTCAGTGGGACGTAGCCCAGCACCACGAAGGCCACCATACAGGCCAGAGTAATGCCAAACAGGTTAGTGCCATACAATAGCAGGGCCCCCAGAGCCATGGCCCAGTTTGCCTGGGCTAGCCATAGGCCCACTACGCAGAGGGGCGGCATCAGGGCAACGGCGATCGCCACCCCCGCTACGGCACTGGAGAGGCGGGTTTCCACCGCCGCCACGGCGGCCAAAGCCCCGGCGGTAATGGCTACCCCCAGATCCAGGAGGGTGGGCTGGGATCGACCGATCACTTCGCTACCGTAGGCCGCCACCCCGGAGAGATAGGCAAGGGTGGTGGCGATCGCTAGGGCTAGGCCACTACCTACCAGTAGGGAAACCAGGCTATGGCGGATCAACCCCCGGTTAGCCTCCAGCATGCCAAAGGCGGCCCCCCGAATTGGTAGCATGAGGGGGGCAACTAGCATGGCACCAATAATGACTGCGGCACTATTGGCCAATAACCCGAAACTGGCAATCAAGCAGGAACTCACCACTAGGGTCAGGTAGGGCCAGGTTAACTGGGACTCCTCTATCATCTGTTGCCGGAGGGTGGCCAGATTAGTCGTTACCATCTGGCGCTGCTGGTAAGCTCGTTTGGCTCGACCCAGGAGAATAAAGATAGGCCATCGTCGTCTTGTCATGGGGCCATTTTGCCAATTGCAGCGGTGGGGGTCAAGGTGAGGATATCCTGCACCAAGATCGTCCTTGTCATTGAGGTCACCAAGGTTTGGTTTATAGGATTGATATATGACCTGGTCCCCTGTTCTTGATGACCGATGGTTTCGTGGTGTGATCTATGGGGTGGTAGTGGCTGATCTTTGGGGTGTTGAAGCGGGTGTAGGTGAAGCAGAGCCGTTAGAGGAGGATGGTTGGCGATCCCAGTTTCTAGAGATAGTAGCGGCTGAGGCCATGGGCCAGGCAGCCCCCAAATACCTTGGGCGAGAGGTATTTGTTCGGATGGCCCGACGTAGTCAGCCGGGATTACTATTGCTGACCCTGCCGGTGTTATTAGTGCAGGCTAACCCCTATGGCCATCGGTCCTACCCGTGGCAAGCTTGGACCGCTGGCCTGGGGCTGCTGGCGGAGGACTTAGTTGTGATGGACCAAGCCTTCCAGATGGTTTGTCGCGCTATGGCGGGTCGGCCGCCAGGCTTGTGGTCTGTTCAGGACAGGGCTTTGACCCCCATCCAGGGGTTACTGAAGACCAGCCAGGGAGAATTTTCCCTGGCAATCCGGCTAGCCCGCCGACAGGGTGGCGATCCCCTGTTGGTGAGTTGGCTAGGGGCCGTCACCCTGATTCAGGGAGGATGGGCCGCCCTGCCCAGTACTCTGCGCCATGGCTGCCTGGAGTCTGGGATCTTGAGACAGCGCTGGGGTGACCTGGACGAGGCGGGCTTAAATCAGCTGGCCCTGAACCTTTACGATCGCTGGCGTGGTCGTCGACCTGGGCCCTTTCCCCAGGCTGGGTTCAGCGTATAATAGAGGTCTATCAGGAGGCTTGGGATCCGGTTTATCCATTGATGTTATGTTTCGTAATCTTAGAACAGGTTTGTTCGTTGTAGGGCATGAAGGATAAGGACATCAAAACCTGCAGTCTGGGTAGACCTTCCGAGTCACCCTGTGGGATCGAGGCTGCGCTGCTGAGTCCGAGGATCCATCCGGTTGGCTGCGGGGGGGACATCCAGGCCTGAAGTCCCTACTGTTATCCTTAGGGGTGACTCTTGGCTATAGCTATAGCCAGGATGTTGAGCGGTTTACCTGATACCTTTGTCCCGATAGGGCTGTGCTTTCCCCAGGGTGGTTTTCCCATTTGCGGTCTAGAGCGGATGAATTGTCCCGACCCATGAGAGCTTTTGCAACATTCGTCACGGTCGTAGAACGGTGGCCCTGGCCCATGCTTAAAAATCCTGTCCAGGGTCTTACCCGCTGGGCAGGGTGGTGGTCAGGTCAGTCCCCCTCTGCTCTCCTCCACCAGTTCGTAACAGCATCGGGATGGCAGCGCTGCGTTTCCCCTCCTCGCCTTCCCCAAGATCAGCGGCATCGCCGTCGTCTCCCCCCGGCCCTGACCTTTGTCCTGGCTGTCCTGGTGCTGACCGGGGTGCTGGGGCAGCGGTTTTATAATCAGCCTGGCTTACAGGTAGGATCCATAGCCAATCAAACCATTTATGCTCCCGCTGCCGCCAGTGTGGTTGATCATCAGACCACGGAGGAGCGTCGCCTTGATGCTCGCAATGGGGCACTGCCGGTGCTACAGCTGGATACCAATGCCAATGATGCTGTGTTGCGATCGCTGCGGGTTCTAACCGGTGAAATCACCGCGGTGAAACAGCGGCTGGGGGATCTGCCCTTTGTCTCCACGGAGGTTCTCTCCACCCCCATCCAAGCCTACCTGCGCCGCTGTGAGGAGCCAGCCTGGCTGAAGCTCCAGGGGCTGCTCGACCCCATTACCCAGGCCACCAGTAAGGCCGATAGCCTTAGTCTCAACCCCCTGCTGACCAATCAGGTGCTCTTACCCCAGCAAACTAAGGCCCTGAGCGAATTACTGCGGTATCACCAGCGTACCTCCACTCCCCAGTTGCGATCGCTGCTAGCCACCATTGCCCAATCCCGTCAGGCTTACCAGCGGGCCCAGGCTGACCTGGCCCGACTGGAGGCTCATCGCCGGGTCTTAGTGCCCCTGTTCAACGCCATCTTGGATCTCAATGATCAAGACTGGCTAGAGGCCCAGATGGGGATTTACCGGGTTGCTAACCGCATGTTAGCCCAGGGTATCGCCCTGGGGTTGCCGCCAGAGCTCCTGCGTAACGCCATTACCCTGCAGCTACAGGGAGAAGTGCCCCCACCGGCCCAGGAGGTGGCGGCGGGGTTACTGGCCACAGTGCTGAAGCCCAACCTGGTGGAGGATAGTGAGCGCACTCGACTGCAGGCGGAGAAAGCGGCTCAAGCGGTACAACCGGTGCTGGTGGAAGCTGGCTCGGGGGAATTAATCGTAGCGGCGGGGGATACCATTAGCCAACGCCAGTTTGTTCTGCTAGATCACTTTAACCTCAGTCAACGTCGCTTTAACTACTGGGGTTTACTCCTGTTTGGGGGTCTGGTTAGTGGTGGCCTGGCCCTATTTCTCTGGGTGGAGCGGCGCAGTTTTCACCAGTTACAGCAGCCTGATTACTTGCTCATCGGGGCCATGGCGGTCAGCGTTGGGGTAATGAATATGTTTGATGCGGCGGCCTATGCCCTACCTGCCATTGGCCTACTGGCGGGTAGTTTCTATGGCCCCCTCCTGGGCGGCACCCTGGTGCTGGAGTTAGCCCTATTGCTGCCCATCGGGGCTACCGTCAGGGGGCTGTCCTTTGCCGCCAGTGCTGTAGGGGCGCTGGTTTGCAGCTTGATGGCAGAGCGACTGCGATCCCGGGAGGAGTTGGCCCTATTAGGGGGGGCAGCGGGTCTGATCCAGGGGGTGGTCTACCTGATCCTGACCTCTATGATCAATCCGGTTTCCCTGGTCTCCGCCTGGTCCACTATTTTAGCGGGCGCCGCCCAACAGGGCACCTATGGCGTGCTTTCCACCATTGTTGCCCTTGGCCTCAGCCCCTACCTGGAGCATGCCTTTGATCTGATTACCCCGATTCGTTTAGCGGAGTTGTCTAACCCTAACCGACCGATGCTGAAGCGGTTAGCCTCCGAAGCCCCAGGTACCTTTCAGCACACTCTGTTTGTGGCCAGCCTGGCGGAGGCAGCGGCTCGGGCCCTCGGTCGCAATGTTGAATTGGTGCGGGCCGGCACTCTTTACCACGATATTGGCAAAATGCACGATCCCATGGGGTTCATTGAAAATCAGATGGGTGGCCCCAACAAGCATGACCTGCTGCAGGATCCCTGGCAAAGTGCCGACATTATTAAACAACACGTTATCCAAGGTTTGGTAATGGCCCGTAAATGCCGCCTGCCCAGGGCGGTGCAGGCTTTTATTCCAGAGCACCAGGGCACCATGTTGATCAGCTATTTTTACCACCAGGCCGCTCAGCGGGCTCGCATCGATCCCGCCATTACCCTACGGGAGTTCGACTTTCGCTATCCAGGTCCTATTCCCCAGTCTCCGGAGACTGGCATTGTCATGCTAGCTGACTCCTGTGAAGCCGCCCTCCGGTCCCTCACTAATGCCACCCCAGAGGAGGCCCTGGCTATGGTTAACCGCATTCTCCGAGCCCGTTGGAAGGATCACCAACTGGTCGCCTCTGGCCTAACCCGTGAGCACATGACCCTAATTGCCGAGATTTTTGTACGGGTCTGGCAGCAGTACCACCACAAGCGCATTGCCTATCCCCAGCAAGCCCTGCAACCTCTCAAGTCCTAGTGGCATGGCATGGCATCCTAATCTTGAACAGGGCTTAAATTGCGAATGCCTAAATAGGGAATAATCAACACCCCAAAACCCTGCACTCTAGCTTAACGTTGAGGGAGATGATAACCGTACTATCCCAGTAGTCAGTCATGGCAGATACCCCACAGTCTATTTGTATTCTCGGCGGTGGTTTCGGCGGTCTCTACACCGCCCTCCGGCTCAGCCAGTTGGCTTGGGAGGATAGCCCCCCGACCATCACCCTGGTGGACCACCGCGATCGCTTTCTATTTTTGCCCCTACTCTACGAGTTGGTCAGCGGCGAGCTAGAAACCTGGGAAATTGCCCCGCCCTACGAAGATCTGCTGGGTGGTACCCAAATCCAGTTTCGGCAGGCGCAGGTGACCGCTATTGATCTTGATCAGCATCGGGTTAACCTCAGCGGCGGTCCCAGCCTGACCTACGATCGCCTGGTGCTGGCCCTGGGCAGTACTGCCCCCGCCATCACCGCTACTCGGGTTAGCGATCATGCCCTCACCTTCCACAGTCTGGAGGATGCCTACCGGCTGAAGGAACGGCTGCGACTATTACTGGCCTCCGATACGGATAAAATTCGGGTGGTGGTGGTGGGCGGCGGCTACAGTGGGGTGGAGCTGGCCTGTAAGGTGGCTGATCATCTAGGGGAGCGGGGCCGCGTCCGCTTGGTGGAACGCACCGACACCCTCCTGCGTAGCTCGCCGGAGCATAATCGTCAGGCGGCCCAGGGGGCCCTTTCCGACCTGGGGGTGTGGATAGATCTGGAAACCTCAGTAGCAGAGGTGACCGCCACCACCATCAGCCTCACCTTTCGGGATCAAACCGACATTTTACCGGTGGATCTGGTGCTTTGGACCGTAGGCAGCCAGGTTCACCCCCTGGTGGCTCAACTGCCGGTGGCCCACAGTCCTCGCCAGCAATTGGTGGTGGAACCCACCCTGGCCCTTCCCGATCGCCCCGAGGTTTACGCCCTGGGGGATCTGGCGGACTGTCGTGATGCCGAGGGGCAGCAAATGGCGGCCACCGCTCAGGTGGCGATCCAACAGGCGGACTTTGTCGCCTGGAATATTTGGGCTTCTCTCTGCGATCGTCCCCAACTTCCCTTCCGCTACCGTCACCTCGGAGAAATGCTCACCCTGGGCCGTCAACGAGCTACCCTGACGGGGTTGGGGCTACAACTGGAGGGCCCCCTGGCCCACGTGGCCCGCCGTCTGGCCTACCTCTATCGCATGCCCACCTTGGAACACCAGGTCCGGGTCGGCCTGAATTGGATGCTCAAACCCCTACAAAGAACCATGGCGGGCTAATTCCTTGTAATTCCTTAAAATTACTCCGCTATGACTGGTGTTGCCCAGGAGGGTCAGGTCAGAACCTAGCTAACGGGCAAAGCCGGAGCATTGGCCAGGGCTGTCTGGGGGAGCCGCAAAATATGGGTGTAGATGGCCGCTGGTGGCTCAGCCAGCAGCACTGTATTTTCTACCCGGCTAGCCACCTGGACTGTCTTGGAATCGTAAACCTGGGTGGCTAGCTTGGGGTAGAGGCCAATACCAATGATGGGCACCAGAAAACAGAGGGCGACAAAGGCTTCCCGCGGGCGGATATCAAGAATGCCAGCGGTCTTGGCCACTACTTCCCCGGCATCACCGTAGAAAATCCGGCGGAGCATGGACAGCAGGTAGATGGGGGATAGCACCACACCGATCGCCGCCAACACAATTATGGTTGTCTTAAAGACAACACTGTAGAGATCGCTGGTGGCCATGCCGAGGAAAACCGCAATTTCACTGACAAACCCACTCATGCCCGGCAAGGCCAGGGAAGCCATGGCGGCGGCGGTGAAGAAGGCAAAGGTAGTAGGCATTTTCCGGGCCATGCCCCCCATCACCCCCATGTCCAGGGTATGGATACGCTCGTAGGTTACCCCGGATAAAAAGAACATAACCGCCGCAATTAAACCGTGGGAAATCATCTGAAGCATGGCACCACTCATGCCCAGGGGGGTGAAGGCGGCACAACCAATTAACACAAACCCCATGTGAGCGACGGAGGAGTAGGCCATGCGCCGCTTTAGATTATCCTGGGCAAAGGCCGTCAGGGAGGCATAGATAATATTCACCACCCCCAGACCCACCAACACGGGGGCAAAGTAAAGGTGGGCGTCGGGCAACATCTCAATGTTCATACGGATCAGCCCGTAGCCCGCCATCTTCAGTAAAACCCCAGCCAAGATCATAGATACGCCAGCGGGAGCCTCACTATGGGCGTCGGGCAACCAGGTATGCAGGGGAAAAACCGGCAACTTAACAGCAAAGGCAATCAGGAAAGCCGCGTAGACAAATAATTGAAAGGGTAAGGAATAGTGTTTCTGGGCCAAATCAGCCAGATTAAACGTAACGGTGTCGCCGTAGAAAGCCATGGCCAGGGCGGCAACCAGGATAAAAATAGAGCCGATAGCTGTGTATAAAATAAACTTAGTGGCGGCATAGAGGCGCTTCTGACCTCCCCAGATGGAGATTAGCAGGTAAACCGGCACCAATTCCAGTTCCCACATCAGGAAGAATAGGATCAGATCCTGGGCCAGGAAAACCCCGACCTGGGCGCCATACATCATCAATAACAAACTGAAGTAGAGCCGGGGCCGACGGGTAATATTCCAGGAGGCCAGAATTGCCAGGGTGGTGACTAAACCGCTGAGCAGCACCAGGGGCATGGCCAAACCGTCAGCCCCCAGGGACCAGGTGAGGCCGAGTTGGGGCACCCAATTGTAGCGTTCCACCAGTTGTAGCCCGACCTGATCAATCTGGTAAAACTGGGTAAAGGTGTAGAGCATCAAGGAAAATTCGATGAAGCCAATCCCCAGAACATACCAACGCAGGGTTTGGCTGTAGCGATCAGGAATCAGGGGAATGGGGAGAATCCCCACCAGGGGTAGGAGCACCAGGGTAGTTAGCCACGGAAATTGCTCGGTTAGCATGATCATTCTCGGATAGTTAGAATCAAACAGCTAGCGGATGTCGGCTTCCGGTCTTGGGAGTTGAGCTCCGCCAAGTGACTCAACCCAGGGTGATGATGCAGCGGCGGCCTATCCTGGAGGGATCAGGTCGGAGGGTTTCGTTGCCGAGGCAGGTAAGCCTGAGCTAGGAAACCTGGAGATCAAACCGGACCGCAAAGTAGATAGTTATAAATATTTATCGATTTGCCTGCCATTAGTATAGGAAACTTAACAACAGTTTTGATAGGTATTTTTCCCTAAAAAACCTAAAAGGTTCCTAGCCTAGCTCCCAAGATGGTCAAGCCATAAGGATTTTTGGAAATCTATTGATCTCAATAAACTATTTTTGGCTTGAAATTTAATTAAATCAATGTCTATGGTTTGACTATGATTGTGAGCTTGGTTGGGCTGGTAAGGTTACAAAATCCTATTTTTTCAACTCCAGCCACCTCACCCCGCCGGGTTAACTCAGGGATGGTTGCGGCAAGCCTTCCAGGCTGACCCAAAAACCCGTTATCCTAAACATGCACTCCTATACCTGGCAGCGCCGATGGATACTAAAGCCTTTAAGCGTTCTCTGCATCACGCCGACAACTACTTCCGGCGAGGGTTTGGCCACGGTGAGGTGGTGGCCAGCCAGATGCAAACGGAATACAACAGTGGGCTAATTCAGGAAATCCGCGATCGCCACTACAGCCTTACCCGGGGAGAGGTCACCATCAAGCTGGCGGAGGACTTTGGCTTCTGTTGGGGCGTAGAGCGGGCGGTGGCCATGGCCTACGAAACTCGGAAGCACTTCCCGACGGAACAAATCTGGATTACCAACGAGATCATCCATAACCCTGGGGTCAATCAGCGACTCCGGGATATGCAGGTAGCCTTTATTGAGGTAGACAAGGGGGAAAAGGACTTCGCCGTGGTGGGTCAGGGGGATGTGGTGATTTTGCCCGCCTTTGGGGCCAGTGTTCAAGAGATGCAGCTACTCAACGACAAGGGTTGCACCATTGTCGATACCACCTGTCCCTGGGTATCCAAGGTGTGGAACACCGTCGAAAAGCACAAGAAAAAAGACCACACCTCCATCATCCACGGTAAGTACAACCACGAGGAAACCATAGCCACCAGTTCCTTTGCTGGTAAATACCTGGTGGTACTTAACCTGGATCAGGCCCGCTATGTAGCGGACTATATTTTGGGGGGCGGAGATCGCCAGGACTTTTTAGACCGTTTTAGTCGAGCATGCTCTCTGGGCTTTGACCCCGACACCGACCTGGATCGGATTGGCATTGCTAACCAGACCACCATGCTGAAGGGGGAAACGGAGCAGATCGGTAAGCTCTTTGAGCACACTATGCTGCAAAAGTATGGTCCCCAAGCCCTCAATGATCACTTCCTCAGCTTTAATACCATCTGTGATGCTACCCAGGAACGTCAGGACGCCATGTTTACCCTGGTGGAGCAGCCCTTGGATTTAATGGTGGTGATCGGTGGCTACAACTCCTCCAACACCACCCACCTGCAGGAAATTGCTGTGGAGCGGCAAATTCCTTCCTACCATGTAGATAGTGCCGATCTCCTGGGCCCCGGCAACCAGATTGAGCACAAGCCCCTACACGGGGAGCTGACGGTCACCCCAAACTGGCTACCGGATGGCCCCATTACCGTCGGCATTACCTCCGGAGCCTCTACCCCCGATCGCTCGGTGGAGGAGGTGATCGAGCGCATTTTCGCTATTAAGGCTGCTGGCCGGGCCACCTAACCCCCATGAGTAATTCCCTGGCGGATGGTCGCCGCCATGCCCCAGCCACCCAGCGTAACCGGGAACCGATTCTGGCGGTTCTGACCCGGGTGCTACCGGCAACGGCGGCCGTCCTGGAAATTGCCAGCGGCACGGGGGAACACGCCGTATTCTTTGCCCCCGCCTTGGCCCCCCGCCCCTGGATCCCCTCCGACCCCGACCCCCAGGCCTCCCAGAGTATTACCGCCTGGCGCAGGGTCCAGCCCGCCCCTAACCTGGCGCTGCCCATCGCCCTGGATGTGGCCCAACCCCATTGGTGGCAGCAGGTGCCGCCACCGGACACCGCTCCCCTGGGGGCGATTGTCGCCATTAACCTGATCCACATCGCCCCCTGGAGCGCCTGTTTAGGGCTGATCCAGGGGGCGGCCCAGCTGTTACCTCCCGGTGGCATCCTTTACTTCTACGGCCCCTACCGTCAAAATGGAAGCCATACCGCCCCCAGCAATGTGGCCTTTGACCAGCACCTCCAGGCCCAGAATCCTAGCTGGGGGGTTCGGGATCAGGAGGCGGTGGTGGAGATCGCCCAGGACCGGGGGCTGGAGTTGATGGAAACCGTGGTGATGCCGGCCAATAATCTTTCCCTGGTGTTCAAGGTGAGTCGGGCCCAGGTGCAGCCCTAGCGATCGTGGATCCAGACCCTGGGGGCGTTGGCAATCGCGACCGGAGGTGCCAGGGAGCCTTACTGAGTTCATTCAGGAGGAGCGGTAAGAGGGCGGCGACCCCAATCACGGCGGCGTCCACCCCGTTCAGGGGAGCAATCTGTAGCCGTTGGTGCAGGCCCGGCACCAGGGCCGAGCAGAGTTGTAGGATGAGGGCCAGGGATAGGCCTAGCCCCAGGTAGGGATTAGGGGGGAGGGGGGTAGGGCTGAGCAAGGCGGGGCCCGGCGATCGACAACTGAGGGCGTGCAAAACCTGGGCCAGGGTCAGACCCATAAAGCCGATGGTCGTGGCCTGGGGCCCCTGGCCGTACCGGTGTAGACCATAGCCGTAGGCCGCCAGGGCACTGGTGGCCAGCACCGCCGCCTCCAGGGTAATCCGCCAGAACCTGACCGGCGGAATAATCGGCTCCGCTGGGTCCCGGGGAGGACTGCGCAATAGATCGGGGGTAGTCGGTTCCAGGGCCAGGGCTAGCCCTGGGAAAATATCCGTCACCAGGTTAAGCCACAACAGTTGCAGGGCACTGAGGGGGGCCCCCAGGCCGAGGCTCACCCCCAGTAGCATCACCATGATTTCACTCAGGTTGGTGGCCAGCAAAAAGTGTACGCTCTGGCGAATGTTGCGGTAGATGGTGCGCCCCTGGCTGATAGCGGTGACCATGGTGGCCAGGTTATCATCCTGTAGCACTACATCCGCCACCTCTCGAGCGGCAGCGCTGCCGCTCTGGCCCATGGCGATACCGACCTGGGCTGCCCTCAGGGCGGGGGCATCATTAATCCCGTCCCCGGTCATGCCCACCACCTGGCCGGCCCGTTGCAAAGCTTGTACCACCCTGAGTTTCTGGGCAGGGCTAATGCGGGAGAAGATATCCACCCGATTTCCTGGGGCGGCCCACTCCTCCTCCTCTAGCTGTCCCCCATCCACCAGCCGGAGGGGTGATCCCTGGCTGAGGTTGAGACTTTCCCCAATGGCATAGGCGGTGGCACTCTGGTCGCCGGTAATCATGACCGTGGCAATACCGGCCTGGTGAAACTGGGCGATCACGGGCTCTACCCCAGACCGTAGGGGGTCTGCCAACCCCACCAGCCCTAGCCACACCAGGGGAATGGCGGTGGTTTCAGGGCCCTGCCCCGCCGCCACCCCCAACACCCGTAAACCCCGGGCCGCCATCGCCTGGTTATTCTCTGTGATGGTCTGGCGCTGCTGGCTGTCGAGGGGTACCACCCGATCTCCCCGCCAGTGGTAGGGGCATTGGTCCAGCACCTCCACCGGATTTCCCTTCACCACCAGGCTATAGCCTCCCCCTGGGGAGCCGTGCAGGCTGGCCATCCAGTTGCGATCAGCGGCCCGGTGGTGAAGGGCCAGTTGGGGGAACCTGGCCCGTACCTCAGCCACCTTCAGGCCTGCCTGTTCTGCCAGGGTGAGTAGGGCGGTTTCCGTAGCCGACCCACTGCCCGCCGGTGATCCAGGGGCGGGGGCTGCCAGACCCACCCCCATCCCAGCACCACTTTCATTACAAAGGACGATCGCCTGCAACAATCGCTCTACCTGCCCTGGCAGATCTACCCCGGGTTGCCAATTGGCTGGTGATTGGGGGGGCTGCTCTGGGTCGGTGTGCAGGGCCACCACCGCCATCTGATTAGTGGTGAGGGTACCGGTTTTATCGAAGCACAGGGTTTGGAGGGAGCCCAGGGTTTCCACCGCCGCCAGTCGGCGGATTAACACCTGGTGTTTAGCCATAGCCCGAATGCCCAGGGCCAGGGTGGTGGTCGCTACCGCTGGCAACCCCTCGGGCACCGCCGCCACCGCCAGGGCAATGGCGGTTTTGAGCATCTCTAACAGTGGGTAGCCCCGCCCCAGGCCCAGGCCAAACACCACCCCACACACCGCCAGGCAGATCCAGACCAGTTGACCGCTCACCTGGGCCAGTTGCTGTTCCAGGGGGGTGAGGGGGGGGCGGGTCTGTCTCACCAGGGTCTGGATTTCGCCCATGGCGGTGGCGGATCCGGTGGCCACCACCACCCCTAACCCCTGGCCACCGGTTACCAGGGTGCCTCGATAGACCATGTTGGGGCGATCGCCCAGGGGTAGCTGGGGATCAACTTGGGAGGCAAGGGTTTTACTCACCGGTAGACTTTCCCCGGTCAGGGCCGCCTGATCCACCGCCAGGCCATCCGCCTCCACCAGTCGCGCATCGGCGACCACCGCCGTACCCGGACGCAGGATCAGCAGATCCCCCGGTACCACTGTGGGTACTGGCACCACCTGGGCTCCCTCCTGGCGCAGCACCCAGGCCTGGGGCTGGCTGGGGGGCTCCAGGGAAGCGATCAGCCAGTTGGAATGGGCCTCAGTGAGATAGCCAATCAGGCTATTAAGCATCACCACCATTAGGATGACCAGGGCATCCGCCGGTCCATTGGTATAAAAGGAGATAGCAGCGGCCAAACCTAGGAGGGCTACGGGACCAGTCCTAAATTGATCCAGCAGGAGAAGTAGCGGAGATCGGGGCGGCATAGCCACTAACTGATTAGGTCCGTAGTGCTGCAGTCGCTGGGCCGCCACCTCAGCCGTCAGGCCCTGATTGACAGAAGTTTGTAGGCTGTCGATCAGTTCCCCCAGGGGCTGGCTATGCCAGGGAGTTGGGGCTAGAGGGGTAGGAGGATGGGGGTTCCCCATGGTATTAGCTCGGCTCACTAGGGCTTTCCTGTGCCGGTTTAGGGGCCTGCTTGCCACTGCCGTAGCCGTAACTGAGCCAGGGCATAGGCTTCGGTTTGGGGGGGCACCTGACGGGCAATGGCAATAGCCTGCTCCAGGTTAAGGGCGGCTTGCTGGTCCGCCAGACGGAGGAGATCCAGGCTCCAGCGGTCAATTCGTTGACGGGCTTCGGCGCGGCGGGGGCTTGTTTCTGGTATTTGCTGGGCCAGGGTAATGGCCTGTAGAAGGGGGTTAACTGCTGGGCGCTGGGCGATCCGGTCGGCGGCTTCCAGGTTTTGCTGGTCCTGGAGCTGTTGCCGCCAGCTAGCCGCCTGAGCCTGGGCCTGATCGGAGAGGGGGCGCCCGGGTGAGATGCTATCCGCCAGGGCGATCGCTTCGGTCAATTGCCCCGCCGCCGACAGTTGCTGGGCTTGACTAAGCCGGGGGCCATCCTCCGCCCGTTGTTGTTGTTGGCGCCACTGTTGGCGGAGGTTTTCCGCCTCGGTTGAGAGGGCTCGACCGGGGGCAATCTGCTGGGTTGTGGTGATCGCCCCGGTGAGATTACCGGCGGCCGCCAACTGTTGGGCCTGATTCAGGATGGGTTGGTCCTCCAGGGTTTCAATCTGTCGCCGCCAATCGGCAATAGCTTGTTTGGCCTCCGGCCAGACCGGGTTAGTGCGGGAAATTTGCTGGGCTTCGGCAATGGCGCCGTAGAGGTCATCGGCAGCCCCCCCCGAGGCCAGTTGTTGGGCCCAATCCAGACGGGATCGCCCCTGTACCGCCGCCTGCCAATCCTGGATCAGAGTCTGAGCCTGGCCATAGAGGGGGCGATCGGATCCTAAACTTTGTAGTCGAGTGATGGCCGCCTCCAAGCCCACCACCGTGTCCTGCCAGGCTAGTTGACTGGCCTCGATTAAGGTATTCATATCGGTAATTTCCGCCACCAGATTAAGCTGGGGGGGAATGGCGTCAACCATTTGCCTGGCCTCAGCGGCCTGGCGGCGTTCTAGGGCGGTACTGGTCATCACCAGCAAATCCTGGCCGAAGCTCGCCAATACTCGCTGGGCCTCCGCCTGTACTGGGCTGTCCTTGGGGATAGCCTGGGCAATGGTGATGGCTTCCTTCAGGGCCGTCAGGGTGCGCTGGCGGGCCAGACCCTTGGCCCGTCCCAAATTATTTAAATCCTGACGGGCGGCGGTAATCTGGGTGGTTAACTCCTCGTAGCGCGTGGTTTTCCAGTAGGTGTTATCCAGGTTTAGCAACTGGATGGCCAGGCTAAAGGCCTCCTGGAATTTCAGTTGGGTCAACTGGGTTTCCGCCTGTTGGTAGAGACTTTCCCCCTGTTTCCAGATTCCTTGCCAGCTCTGTACCCGTTCCTTTACCAGGGTGGCAGCAGCCGTGTTGGGGGGAATGCGACCGGCGGTAGCGATCGCCGCCTCTAATTGCCCGGATTGAAAACTTTGCTCCGCCAGGTCGAGGATCTGCCCTGACCAACCTTCCACGCGCTGGTCAATTTCCTGGCGCAGGGGATGATTATCGGGCAGGGCCTGCACCAGATTAATCGCCTCCAGGTAGGCCTCCACGGTGCCTTGATCTGCGTAGGCCTCAGCACACTGCAGGCGGGTAACCGCCGTCGCCGTGGGCCAAAAAATGGCTCGACAGTTGGGCAAATTGGGCAAACGCAATAAATTTACAGCCGACCCCACCGCCAGGGCACCCAGAGCCACCAAAACCCCCGCTAACCAGAGGGGCCAGTATCGAGTTAAATCCTGGCTGGATAAGGACTTGGTCATATCTAGTATTTAGACTAGGGTTGGACCTGCACCCGGCGGGTGTCGACCACCAGGCCATCCTCCCGAATGATCACCGCCGAGATCCAACGCTGATCAGCAGTGCCAGGAGCAATACCTAGTTTATAGATGCCTCCAGCGGTAAGTACATCCAGCACTACTGACCGGGGCTCAAAAAAGCCTGTCGCCCTTACTTGCTCATCCATGGCGGCCCCCATTAGGGACCGGCCCTCAAGGGGCTCGGTTACCACCGTATCAAAACTGAAGGATTGCCCTGGGGTCAGGGTGGTGGGCAGCTGGATTTCTACTTTGGGAGGATTGACCCCGGAAGACAGCCGACTGGTTTCCGCCAACACCTGCTGGTAGGCTACCTGGCCATTCTGTAACCGTTGTCGGGAGGTGACCTCGGCACTAAGGGTGAGTTCCCGATCCGATCGCAGCTCAACTCCGTTCACCCGGGTGCGGGTTTCTACGCTGTAAATGCCGCCACCTATGGCTTCCCAAGAGAGTAACTCAATGTCATAGGTTAGGGTCCGATAGGTTTGCCACAGGGTAGTCAGGGTTTGGCGTAGACCGGCGTAGTCGAAGCCGGTGTCACTATCAAAGGCCGGGCTGTAGTAACCCATCACTCGATCAAGATCGCGATCGTTGGCGGCAGCTTCTATATTCTCCAGGGTCTGCCGCACCTCCAACGGTGCGCTGCTGATCGAGGCCGCCATCACCGCCGAGGGAAGACCTAGGCTGCCGCCGAGGGCCAGACTGGTGAGGAAGGATAGGAATGGCCAGGGGCATCGCTCCATGGATATTACGGCGTTAAGGAAATTGTTAGCTTAAGCTTATAGCAATGTCTAGAGAATTGGTATAGTAGGAGTCGTTTTGTCGAGCAAGGCGTGACCGTGTCCCCCCATGCCCCCCATCTCCTAGTCGCCGCCAGTGGCACCGGTGGTCATCTATTTCCGGCCCTGGCCACCGCCGCTGCCCTGGGTCAGCTCCACTATCGAATTGAGTGGCTGGGGGTCCCCAATCGGCTAGAAACTAGTCTGGTGCCCAGGGAATTTCCCCTGCACACGGTGTCGATGACCGGCCTACAGGGAGGATGGAAACGCCTCTTGCCCGTGCTGGCCCAGTTTGTCCGCGCCACCTGGAAAACCCGGCAATTGCTGAGCCAGGGCTGCTATGACGGAGTGTTCACCACCGGCGGGTATATTGCAGCCCCAGCTATTGTGGCGGCCCGATCCCTGGGTCTGCCGGTCATTTTGCATGAATCCAATGCCTTGCCTGGCAAGGTGACGCGTTGGTTAGCACCCTGGTGTAGTCGGGTGGCCCTGGGTTTTGCCGCCAGCCAGGCCTACCTGCCCCAGGCCTGCACCCTAGTCACTGGTACTCCGGTGCGGGCCGAGTTCTTGGAACCTGCCCCCCTTTCCCTGGGGCCGACGGAGATTCCCCCCGAGGCCCCACTGATTGTCGTGGTGGGGGGTAGTCAGGGGGCGCTGGCGATCAACCAGCGGGTACGGGAGGCCGCTCCTACCTGGCTCGGGGCCGGTGCTTGGGTGGTCCACCAAACCGGTGGTCAGGATACTGAGGGCGATCGCCTGAGCCACCCCCACTATATCCAGCGCCTATTTTTTGATAAT
The DNA here is from genome assembly GCA_040381765.1 of Leptolyngbya sp. Classification (GTDB taxonomy): domain Bacteria; phylum Cyanobacteriota; class Cyanobacteriia; order Phormidesmidales; family Phormidesmidaceae; genus Nodosilinea. The sequence goes on along the minus strand of JBEIGU010000046.1, from coordinate 1,271 downwards.
ATAGCTGCCCTCCTACAGCGGGCCAACCTGGTGATTAGTCGGGCGGGGGCCGGTACCCTGACAGAACTTGCCGTCAGCCACACCCCCGCCATCTTGATCCCCTACCCCTTTGCCGCCGACGATCACCAAACCGTCAATGCCCGAGTGTTTAGTCAGGCCGGTGCCGCATTGCTCTTGCCCCAGGCAGACCTGACCACCGACCATTTAATTCAGCAGGTCATGGATCTTCTTAACCACCCCCGACGCCTACAGGAGATGGGGGAAGCTGCTGCCCACCTAGCGGTCAGAGATAGCGCAGCAAAACTAGCGGCTCTTGTCCAGAGTCTGGTGCACTAGGATTTGGTGGCGCTAATTTGGCGACCCTTCAGCAGGGAGGTCAGGAGTCAGAACTCAGTGGTCAGGAGAAGTCGTTATATTGATGCTAGGGTCTACTAGGTAAGGATTTAGAAAACCGATCTCTGAAGACCTTCTAAATCCCAGGGCAGGATAGTGGGAGTGACCTGGGCTGCGGGTGAGTTTTGACGGTAAAGATTAAAACCCTGTTGACTTCACTGGAGTTGCCCGTTACATTTATCACATGACCGGTATTGGTATATGAAATAATAGCAATGACTACCGACGATGGATCAATAATTCTGCAGTCAACTTCAGAATCCTCTGCGTCCCCACCACCAGGCTCGGACTCCCCATACTTGGTTTATGGTCACCCTCGGTATCCGACAACTTGGGTCATGTTTGCTCCAGAGCTCTCAATCGGCTTTGTGGCCGTTTTAGTGGCTATGTACTTGATGCGCCACCGATTGTTTCGCTGGTTGTCCTAGGCTGACTGCCTATCCCTGCGAAGTTAACAAAGGTTGATGTTGTAGGTAGGGTTCCGCCATGTTATCCAGGGCTAGATCTGCACCCTCCCTGTGCTAGTCAAAAATGTTAGCTGCCTTCAGCATGTGATAGGTAATCAACAACTGGGTCAGGGCTAGAGGGTAGCTCTGCAGGGTTTCACCGGTGGTGCCAATCACCTTGCCAATATCCGTGTTGCCCTCAATGCTGCAAAACTTGCCCAGGTAAGGAGTTTCATTGCAGAGGGTACGCTCCAGTTCCTGGACATGTTCCGCCGTGGCATGGCCGTCAATTTCCAGCACATCCACCGGCTTACCCATATCCCGATCTAGCTCGAGTCGTACCGCATCGCTGAGGGTGGCGCCATGTTTGCTTTCTAGTAGGTGGCTAAAGTCCGGGTGGGGAATGGTGGGACGCATCACCAACCGCACATT
>JBEIGU010000045.1:0-28118 GCA_040381765.1 Leptolyngbya sp. | reverse complement strand
GGAGTGAAACTGACCCAACAGGCAATGGCTCAATTGGAACAACAGATTAAGCGACTGCCTAATTTGCCAAAGTGGTTTGTGGAAATCACGGGTAAACCATCTTAGCTATTGGATCATATTTTCTATGGAGTTCTCTAAGTGTCATAAACCCGAGCTTCCGGCGCGTCAGGATTTTCGGCGCAATATTCGGCAAAATGATCTGCAGGGGGGCTTTGGGCCCGCTGGTGGGAGAGTTCGGCCTGAATTTCCTCCACAATATCCCAAGCTGCAGCGCTGTCCGGGGAGTTGTCGGCGCTGAGATGCCGGGCGTTAACCAGCGCCGCTTGCAATTGCTCCTCCAATAACGGGGCTTTGGGGCGCTCGATGAAATCTCCCCGATGGAGAATATCTCCCACCGTCACCACTCCCAGCAAGTCTCCGCGAATGACCGGGGCGCAGTGGATGCGGGTTTGGGCGAAGAGACGGGCTACGTACTCCACCTGAAGTTCTGGGTTCACCACTATGCAGGGTTTGGTCATGATTTCATAGACCTTCGTAGTTTTCGGATCGGCACCGTAGGCGGCCACCTTACAAACAATGTCCGTTTCCGTGACAATGCCGTAGGCGTCTTCCGGGTGGCGCCGTTCCACGATCAAGGCTCTGAGACCGTTTTCCTTGAGTTTTTGCGCCGCTTCGGCCACCGTGGCGGAGCCGCGAATGGTCACCACCGGCGCGGTCATAATGTCTTCGGCTTTCATGGGGATGATAAAAGTACTAAAAAAATCGAATCGGCCTCATTATCCCACAGAACGTTATGGGAACCCAGCTAACCCTTATACAAGGCGAAGATCGCGGCGGCGGCTCTAACCTTCTCCACTATTACCTCCGGCGCTACCACCTTGACCCCATCCTCAACCCCTAAAATCCATCGCCACAGCTTCCGGTCATCCCATAGCCCTTAGATCAAACTTAGACATCTGCCCTGCCACCCACCACCATGAACCCTATCGCCTATACCACCCTGATCCTAGCCGCCAAGCGATCAATCGAGCAGACCCTGCCCCACCCCCCTCAGCCGACCCCCCTAGGTCGGCACCCTAGCTGGCCATGAAGCCGATCAAGAAGAGCATTCGCTCCGGGACGTTGTCCCTCAAACCCACCCGTTACATTGCCATTCGCACCTTCGCAGGAACGTAGCTTGCTTGCCGCGGGGAGAGAGTCGGAAAAATCCTTCACAATTCCTCTCCGAAGGGGAGAGGAATTTAAGATGTGGGGAACCCCAAGCTCTAAATTAGACGAGGTTTATATAGTTAAGCCTCAGTCGTTTTAGCTCTTAAGGGTTGAAGAAAAAACTGCCGTAGGGTAAAGGTCAGTAAAACCCAAAGATACACTAAATTTCCAATCGTATAACGCTGCCAGAGTCGCCGGGGCTCCATGAGCAAGCGCCAAATCCATTCTGAACCCAGATGACGAATCAGCTGAGGGGCACGGGGAACACATTCAGCCATAAAATCAAATAATCCTCCCACCCCGATACAGATGATGCCAGGTAACTGGCTACTATGATGGTCAATCCAAGTCTCTTGCAGAGGAGTACCCATAGCCACCAGAAGGATATCGGGCTTTGCAGCTCGTATTCTAGACAACACCGTCGGCAAATCTGACTCGGGGAAATAACCATCCTGGACCCCGACCACCTCAAGCCCAGGATATTTAGCTAAAGCGTTATTAGCTGCTTGACTGGCAACCCCAGGCTTAGCACCGAGAAAATAAACAGAAATCTTTTCGGGGATGCTATTGATAGCTTCGAATAGGGCAGGAATTAAGTCTGTACCATTGAGATTATAGGTGAGAGGTTTACCTAGTAATTGACTGCCCAAGAGGATACCACTACCATCAGCCAAGAGTAGATTACTACGCTTAAGAGCGACAGAAAAGTCTGAATTCCGTGAGGCTACTTCAATAGAATGGGCATTAGCAAAATAAACCCTATAGGCTTTGTCACTTTTAGTCAGTGATAACAGAGTTTTCAATGCCTGTGTCTGAGACATTCGATGAAATCTAAATCCCAGGAACTCTACCTGGGAAATCCTATTTAAGTAAGGATCAAAACTATTGGGATTGTTGTTGTAACTTTGGGCGGACCCATGGGAATGCAGCTGAGCCGGCAAAGTGGAGTCTGGAGAAGCAATCTGACTTAGCTGGTTCAACCTAGCACTCGCGCCGGAGTCTGGTCGGCTGACTTTGGCCTGAGAATTGAATGCATCGGAAGCTGGGAGCTGAGCTGCATAAATAGCATTGGACAGGGATAATCGTCCCTGTTGTTGCAATTCCCTAGCTGCTGACTCTAACGCTGCCCTGCGAAACCGTTTGTAAAGGTCTGCTACCGCATCAGCGGCAACATGCTGAGGGACGTTCACAGACAGTTCCTGCCGATTCGATGAACCCTCAAGGGCATGAACATAACTTTGGGCAAAAGACTCAGAACAGCGCCTAGCGGCTGCATCCAAGACTGGGTAGGTCTTCTGACTGATGTCCGCCCCGTTGGAGGGACCTATGGCTATATCCTGGGAATCTGAAACCAGGGCAAGATAAGAAGAATTATCCTTCGTGACAGGCTCTGATTCATCAAGCTGGGGTGTGCGGGATGCTCCAAGTTCCATGATTGAAATCCTATAGATGCAACAGCTAGCGACTTGCAAACGGGAGCAACGGGTAATCAAGTCTGGTGACGGTAAGTAGTCAGTGATCTGAAACTTCCGCACAGATGACTATTTAGACGATTGATAGTGATGACGCGCACAAATTTTGAGTGAGGCGATTATAAGTATATTCCCCAGGCTCAAGCCTGATGAAACCAGGTTGGTTCATCAAAATAAAACATAATTATCAATTTTGATTAAAGATTTCGGATATAACCTCAACCTAATATTGACAATCGATATTTTTTTGTATACATTTCAAGGCTTTGTTTGGATGAAGCGGGTTGCGATCATCCCCCTCGTCGACCCCTCGGTGTGCTGATTAACCATTGGCCAAGGGCGGCTTTGCTCAACCATAGGGCGCTTATCGATACACCCCTTCCCACATCTCGATTTCCCGCCTTACGTTGATACCCGTTTTGTCAGTCAACCAGGTAATGTGGGAAAATGGTCAACTATGGTCAGGATTGGGATTGGTATTTTTATTTTTTCCTTTGACGTCTACGTTATCAACCTGGCCCTACCGGTCATGATTGAATCCCTGTAGTATTGCCCTGCCCTCTGCCCATGTCCTATCCCTGGCCCGCCATCATTGATGCCTTGATTACCGCCCTCGGCGCCGATCGGGTAATCCGCCGTAAGGAGGAGTTACTGGTCTACGAGTGCGATGGCCTGACCAGTTACCGACAGCGGCCAGCGGTGGTGGTGCTGCCCCATTCCACCGAGCAGGTGGCGGCGGCGGTGCGAATCTGCGATCGCTTTGGTGTCCCCTTTGTGGCTCGGGGGGCCGGCACCGGCCTGTCGGGGGGCGCCCTACCCCTGCAGGACTCGGTGCTGATCGTTACCACCACCATGGCACGAATCCTGGCGATCGACCTGGACAACCAGCAGGTGGTGGTGCAGCCCGGGGTGATTAATAACTGGGTCACCCAGGCGGTGAGTGGGGCGGGCTTTTACTACGCCCCCGACCCCTCCAGCCAGTCAGTATGCTCGGTGGGAGGCAACGTGGCGGAGAACTCCGGCGGTGTCCATTGCCTGAAGTACGGAGTCACCACCAACCACGTCCTGGGCTTAACGGTGGTCACCCCCCAGGGGGAGATTGTGGAGTTGGGGGGCAGCCTACCGGAGTCCCCCGGCTATGACCTCTGTGGCCTGTTCGTCGGATCGGAGGGCACCCTGGGGATCGCCACGGAAATTACCCTACGGCTGCTTAAAACCCCGGCGGCGGTGCAGGTGCTGCTGGCAGATTTTACCTCGGTGGAGGCGGCGGGGGCGGCGGTGGCCGCCATCACCTCCGCCGGCATTATTCCCGCGGGGCTGGAGATGATGGACAACTTTAGCATTAACGCCGTGGAGGACGTGGTGGCCACCGCCTGCTATCCCCGGGACGCCACCGCCATTTTGCTGATTGAAATTGATGGGTTACCAGAAGAGGTGGCGGCCACCGGCGAACAGATCCAACAGCTCTGCCGTCACCATGGGGCCCGCAGCATCACCGTTGCTAGCGACGCCGCCGATCGCCTGCGCCTGTGGAAAGGGCGCAAGGCCGCCTTTGCCGCCATGGGCAAACTCAGCCCCGACTACTATGTCCAGGATGGGGTGATTCCCCGCACCCAGTTGCCCTACGTGCTGCAAGAAATTGCCACCCTGGGGGAACGCTACGGCTACCGGGTGGCTAATGTCTTCCACGCCGGCGACGGCAACCTCCATCCCCTGATTCTCTACAACAAGGCTATCCCTGGTCAGCTGGAGGCGGTGGAAGCCCTGGGGGGCGACATCCTTAAACTTTGCGTGCAGGTGGGGGGCAGCATTTCCGGGGAACACGGCATTGGCGCCGACAAACGCTGCTACATGTCCACCATGTTCAGCCCTGCGGATCTAGAGACCATGGCCTGGGTGCGCCAGGCCTTTGACCCCCAGGGGCTGGCTAACCCCACCAAGCTGTTGCCCAGCCCCCGCACCTGCGGCGAGGCGGCTCAGTCCAGTCAGACCTGGGCAGAGGCAGAGCGCTTCTAGCCCCAGGGAAGGCCCACTCAGAAGGTCAGATGGGGGCCGCCAGCGGCTGCAGGGCGGTGGTCACGGTCCAGATGTCCACCAGTAGCAGCAACAGGGTGAGGAGTAGCAACACCCCATACATCCAGGGCTGGGCCAGAGGTTTAATGTCCTGGGTGTCGATCTCGGTATGGGCCTCCACCCATTGCAACAGCAGATTAAATCCCACCACCCGCATCGGTAATAGGTAGGCCTGCTGGTCTGGGCCGATAAAGTAATAAACAATGCCCCCCTGCCCCGTAGATCGGGGCTTGAGGGCCCGCACCTCTGACCAGGACAGGTGCCAGCGGGATCGCAGTAACCAGCTAATCCAGGCGGGATAGCCGACCCTAATCCCCTCCCTATCCACCTCCACCCGCTGGGCCAGAGCCCCGTAGAGCAGTACCCCCCCCAGACCGATGGCTCCCGTCAACAGGGCGGGGGATAGGGGAAGCTCGGTGCCCCGAGCGTTGATCATCCCGGCCATCACCGGCAGTGGTGCCATCAGCGCCGTGTACAGCAGCAACAAAGTGCCCCGAATCAGGGGTGAGATGCGAAACACCTGGCGATCGCCAGCCTGAACACTCGGTTTTGCCATTGCCCTCCTCCTTAGGCTCACCGCCCTCAATCAGAGTCCCAACTTAAGTCAGGAGGTACCCCAACTGCGAGCACTTCGCGGCATAAATCTACCTATTTCCCATGACTCCTGGGTGCTGACCCCTACCTAGGGCAGGTATTTTTGCACCACTTGCCAGCCAGACCAGCCCACCCCCGCCAGCATCAACCCTAGGGCGCCATTTAGGGCAAGGTGCAAGGATCTAGCCCAGGGTCGCTCCACACTAATCTGGCTAGCGCTCCAGGCGGAGGTCAGTACCAGGGCTACCGCCGCCAGCCCCAGGGGCAGGTGAATGGAGTGGCCCAGCCGACCGTATTCCCCCAGGGTACCCACGATGCCAATGGCCAGCAAAACTAGTACCAAAACCACCAGAGCTAGGCCCAGAGAGAAATGGAGTAATCGCAACCATACCGCCGAGGAACCCAGACGCTTGCGGCCATAGGCATGCCCTAGACCCGTTGCGGCCAGAAGCAGGTAACCAGTTACCACTAACCCCATTGACCAGGCGGCAATCCGCCACAACCACAGAAAGGACGGTAGGTCCAACCCCCTCATCTCCATTTCACCTGGAAGTACTGGTGCGCCAAACCCTCGAGCCAAATCTGCAGCCGTAGCGGCAGCCAGAGGAACGTGGGCGAACCCGAAAATTTACGCTAGCTTAGCGTTTAACGGCTCGCTCAATCCTAAGGATCTTGTCTAAACTATACCCTACCAAGGTGTCACCCATAGCTAGCGGACTCCACTCGGGTGAAGTGAGTTGCGCTCATCCCCCTTTCCCCATTGTCAAGGGGGATACAGTATGAACAGCAATTGTAAATTCAAAAATTCTAGGGGCTGAAACCCTTGATACCTCGTTCAGATCAAGCTCCATGGATGGGCGCGAATCGGCTGAAACGGCCTAAACTGGTTCTGAATTTATTTTTGCTGCAGTATGAAACCTAGACAGCCAGGTACCAGGGGGATTTACAACTCAGCTGTTACATATCTCACTTTATCGAAAACCGCTATAAAAGAGAGGGGTAACCTTGAGCTTAGGAGGCAGTCATCAAGGCAGATCGGTCTTGACTGCGCTCTGCCCGATTTCCTGTCATCCCACTCCCCGAAGGCTCCCTATCCCCTTCACTAATCGCCAGACGCTCACAGGGAATAGTGTCAGAAATAATGGCGCTTGCCACCATACCACTATGGATCTCCAACAGGGCCCTAGGCACAGCCTCGAAAATTAACCGCTGTCCAGGGAAGACAACTCGTTCAAAATACCAGTCTGGAATATTGGTAATACGAGCCACCTGCATTTTATTGGTGGCATTTACATAGCAACAAAAAATAGGATCGGAATTATTAGAAGGAAGGGGATCAAGAATCTGTGCCATTTAAGTGAGGATAATTAGGGGAATTAGTCAAGTCGACAGCCTGGAACGCGAGATTCAGATTGGCTCCAAACTATCCTAATCAAACCCTAACACCTAGTGCAGCCCAAGCGCTGTAAACGCGACTACCAACCCCTACAGTCGCGTCACAATTTGATACATTCAGAAGGCTAACTTAACGCGACTTTACCGAATCATTCTCGACGCTCCTATCCCCTCGAGGGCAAGCCACCTGGCGAAACAGTGCTCTGAATTCAGTAGCCCCAGGTCCGGTCAGGGAGATTTTCACCTTCCATACCCAGCGGTAGACTAGCAGAAAAAATTAATTATTTCTTTATACCATGACGGAGCTACAGCGGGTTCCACCCGGGTGAAGTGCGGTGTGAACCCCCCTTGATCAAGGGGGGTTCGGCATGAAACGCCTACAGCCAGGTACTGGGGGGTAGAACTCAGCAATTGGGTGTCTCACTCTATCGAAAATCGCCATAATTAGCTCCTACTATGGATGGCCAGAACTTCGCCATCCTCCATCGGTCTATAGAGAAGTAGAAGTATTAGCGGTGACTCGCGAAGACCGGACCAGGAATTGGCAGGGCAGGGACGGGCAGAGGCTCGGGAGCCAGGGGCGGCTCGGGAAAGTGAATTTCTATGGGCTGGGGCAGTAGCTCCAGGGGATCCAGTTCAGGAATTTTCGACATAAAGACTGGTGCCCACAAGCTACAGGCCTCCCATCCACCCTGAACCGGCACACCTAACAGACTACAATAGCCACCGCGTCGCCCCTCCGGTGTGTAATGGCGACAGCGGCGACAGCGTGGTGGTTGACACGGCCTGACGTCCATGGCTACTCCCTAACTTAGTAAACCCTGCTATATTTTGCCCCTTAATTTTTTGGGGATCAGTCCTGTTAGCCTGACCAAAGCCTGAATTTACAAGGAAGTTAGGGGGTCAGCATAAAATTCTCACTTCAGGTTTTCTTCAGATTTCTGTTAACTATGAACACACTGTTTGGGATAGACAGTCTCATGGGTTGTTAAATCGAGTAAACAGGTTGGGGATCAACAGCAAAGAAGGGTAAAAGTAGCCTTGATCAGGTACCACCCAGGGGCTAAAAGTTCACTAGACTTGGCTAAATCCCGAATAGGACTAACCAAAATGCTGTCCTCTGGTGGCTGTATTGAGCTTTTCATGGGTCTTAAAGCCGACCTAATTAACCACTCGCTGATAAAAACTTTGCATTTCCCCATACCATCGTTGGCGCGACTCATCCCAGGTGTAGAACATATGGCCACCAGGAAAACAGGAGAGGCTAAGGTTGGGCCGCAGGGTGGGATGGAGGGCCATCAGGTCGGTTAACCAGCTGGAGCAGAAGTAGGGGGTGACCAGGTCAAAGAGGCCATGGCTAATGGCCACCTGCAGGTGGGGGTTGAGGGTCATGCCGACCCGCAGGTCGTCCACCGAGCCGGCGAAGCCCTGCTTGAGGTCATGACCTGGGTTAAACCCCCAGGCTTTAAAGACCTCAAAATTTAGCAAGTGGTAGGTCAGGGGGGTTTCTACCCCCAGGGTATGGCGCAGGTGACTATTGATGGCGCCGGTAAAGAGGCGGTCAATTCCCTCCAGGGTGGGGTCGGTACCCTCGTGGAGCAGGCGATCAGGAAAGGGATCAAGGGCGGTGACCGAGGCATCGTAGAGCCCCAGGATGGTTTCCTGGTCCCGTAACAGTTCCCGGGCAAAGACGCTAATATCCAGCCGTCCCCGGTGGCGCTGGACCACCGATAGGGGGAGACCGGTCAACTCCGCCAGCTGCTGGTAAACAGCCTGACACGTCGCCTCAGGTGCCGTTGCCCCCATGGCCAGGAAAGGAATCAGGGTTTGACGAGCAAAGGTTTCTGCCTGAGCGATGTGGGTGGCCATATCCGTAGTCGCCACCCGACCATGGTGGAGGGCGCTAGCCGCCATGGAGGGAACCGCCGTAGCCCAGCCGGTGAGGGTGTAGTCGGTGCCAAAGAGGAGCTCAAATTCCATGACGGGGGAAATCAGAATGGCGCCGCAGAGGCCGATGCCAAACTCTTCCTGGAGCTTGCGGGTGAGTTTGGCGACGCGGAAGCCCCCGTAGCTTTCTCCAGCGATAAACAGGGGGGATAGCCAACGATGGTGGCTAGAAAGATAGTTTTGAATGAACTGCCCCAGGGTATTTAGATCCTGTTCTACTTCCCAGAACTTTTTCTCGGGTTTGCTCTCCGCCGCTTTCTCGGGACTCGGCTCGGCGGCATGCTCCTGGACCTGGACCTTCTCCTCCTGGTTGGGCAGCCGTCGGCTGAAGCCAGTGCCCACCGGATCAATAAACACCAGATCGGTAAAGCTAAGCCAGGTTTCCGGGTTATCCACCACCCGCACCGGGGGTTTGGGTAAGCTGCCATCGCTGTGGAAGTAAACCCGTTGTGGGCCGAGGGCACCCATGTGGAGGTAGGCGGAGGCGGCCCCGGGCCCACCATTGAAGACAAAGGTAAGGGGACGGTTGGAACTGGGGGGATCCTTCAGCTGGTAGGCAACGTGAAACAGTTCCGCTACCGGTTTCTCGTTTTCGTAGATCAATTGCCATTGGGCGGAGGCAGTGTAGGTGAGGGGCCCCTGGCGGGTGCTGAGGGTGTGCTCACTGGTGTTGCCGGGACGGGGGCTAGGCAGGGTGGAGGGATCGGTCATGGAGATGGGAGATCGGTAAGGATAAGGAGGACGGGAACACCGGGGTTACTCACGGTAGATGCGATTGCCAAGACCCCTGAGCACCCCCCGCCCCACCAGGCCAATGCCTCGACCCAGGACCTCGGTGAGCAGATAGACGATGCCACTGCCCACCAGGCTAATCGCTTGCCGAAACCGGGGAGCAATCGCATCCCGGGTTTCTATGGCCACGGTGAGGGCCCACTGCAGGCCAGACAGTTGCTCCAGCTCCTGTTGGCGGGGGTGATAGATGGGCTGGGGTTGGATGCCCCGCTCGGTGAACTGGAACAGACGATAGCGGCTCTCAAAGATGGCCTGGGGCTCGTGGACCAGAGACTCCCAGCGATAGCGCCAGGACAGGTCGTTGCGAAAGCGAGCGATATCCCGGCTGCTAATCAGACGCCGGTGGTAGAGACTTTTTTTGATCAGCTCCACATCGGCAAAACAGTTGAGCAGGGGCTGCATAACGGCGTTGGCCAGCTGGATCAGCAGATGTTCCAGCAGCAGTTGGCTGCGGTGCAGGGCCTCCGGTGCGGCGGCGGGGAAGGAGGCGCCATCCACCATCATCGGCTCTTGAAACAGCAGGTGCCCCAGCAGCATGGGCACCAGGGGGATGGTCGCCAGCCGCGATCGCCCTACCTCCTCCGCCTCCGCCATCAGGGTGTCCACCACGGGTTGCTCCAGGTTGTCTACCGGCAGGGTATAGTAAGGACCAAAAAAGGTGGTCAGGCTGTTGCTCCACACCCTCTGCAACACCAGGGGGCTGCGTTCCGCCAGTTCACCGGGCTGCACCTGAGACCGCCGTAACTCCTCCAGGGCATCCTCCCACTGCCGCAGAATCAGGTACAGCAGTTCCCGCTTTTTCTCGGTCCTGAGAATGTCGCTTTCCATGGGAATGTCACTGGTATTGTCCAGGTTGCCCTGGAGCTTGCTAAACACCCCCTCCAACACCAGGTTGGGGATCTCCCGGGGGGGAACCAGGGAACCCGGCTGGGGGCGGAGTTCCAGTCCGGTGGGGGAGGAGGTGGCCCTATCTCCAGACCTGGAGGGGGGAGCCATGATGGGGGCACCGGGGGAGGGGCGATCGCCCTCAGGCCAGGCCGGGGTGGCCAGCAGTTGCCCCATCAACCAACGGGCGGCCCGCAGTTCCCGGTAGCGCCCCGCCAGCACCGCCTCAGACCAGAGATTCCCCCTACCCCGCTGTTGTTCCACCTGAATGGCGGTGATCACCGTGTCTATTTGCTGGATAGCGGAGATCCGCAGTTGTCGCCGCAGCGCTAGCCATGGCCCCGGCGGCTGGGGTGGGGTGGGGGAGGAGTTGGCTGTCACCAGGGGGGGCTGGGTGAGTTGGCGAATCAGCCGGTCCAGCTCGGCCACCGCCATCCCCCGGGCCCCAAGGGCATCGGCCCCCATCTGGGCGGCGGCGGCCTGCAGCACCGGTTCCACCTGGGCACTGAGCACCAACACCGGCAGGGTGGGGAACCGCCGTTTAATTTCCGCGCAAAGCTGTAAACCGGGTAACTGCTGAGGCTGCCCGGCCCCCAGGCCCAGGTCCAGAATCACCAGGTCCAGGTCTGCTGCGGGACCGGCCCCAGCCCCTATCCCCAGGCTGGTCAGGGCCTCCTCAGCCTGGCTAGCTTCGGCTACCACCCGATGGCCAGCGGTTTGCTCCAGCCAGATCCGCAAACCCAGGCGAAAAACCGGGTCTTCGTCCACCAGCATGAGTCGTAGGTAGGATGGGGTCACTCTGACGGGGCTGAACTGGGGGAGGGGGCAGGGCTAGCGGGGGTGGGTCGGCCCTCCGCTGCCCAAATCGACCAAATGTAGTCTCGCTCTGCCTTCCACAGGGCGATCGCTGCCTTGGCTTCTCCAGACAGGGCTCGACCGGCCCCAATTTGGGAGGCCAGGTTAATGGCGGCGGTCAGCCTACCACCATAGGCCAGATCCTTGGCCTTGTCTAGAATCGGTCGGTCCTCAGCGATTTGCAGGGTAGCAGTCCAATCTTGAATCAGACTTTGGGCCCGCCGATGTAGGGCCCGATCGGGGGCGATCTGCTGGGCTGCGGCGATCGCCGCGGTCAGTTTACCCTGCCTAGCCAGGGCCACCGCCGCCTCCAACCGGGGCCGGTCCTGAATCACCTGAATCTCCTGACGCCAATCGGCAATCAGGGTTTGGGCCTCAACCCGGAGGGGCCGCCCCATTTTCACCTGGGTCGCCTGGTCAATGGCGGCCTGCAGGGCAGGGATAGTACCGGCACGGGCCAGGGCCTGAGCCTGGATCAGTAGGGGGCGGTCCTCCAGGCGCTCCAGGCTGAGGCGCCAATCGGCGATCAGGGTTTGGCCCTGCAGTCGCCGCGGGCGACCCAACTCCACCTGCCGGGCCTGCTCCATGGCCAGTTGATAGGTGGTGCGCCGACCCGGGGTGGCCAGCAGGTCGGCGAACTTGAGGCGGCGCAGGTCTTCTAACTGGGCCTGCCAGTCGGGCAGGAAGCGCTGTCCTTCCTGGGCAAAGGGGCTATCTTCAGAAATTTGCTGGACCGCCGCCATCGCCGCCATCAGGTTGAGCATGGTGCCATAGCGGGGTTTCAGAGCTGGTCCATCCAGGCTGACCGTACTGGCTAATTGCTGGGCCTGGCTGAGGCGCAACAGATCCGCCGCCTCTGGATGCAGGTGGGGGCTAGGAGGCACCCCCTTCACCAGGGCCAGGGCGGCCTGTCGATCGCCGGCCTGCCATCGGTCCAGTCCGGCCTTTAGCAGGGTTTGGCTCCAGCCATCCACCTCCTCTTCCGCCTGCTGCCACACCTGACTACCCAGGTTAATCTGGCGGGCCAGGTTGACGGCTTGCTGGATCTCCGCCAGATCCCTGGAGGCGGCTAATTGGCGAGCTCTGCTCAACTGCTCCCAACCCTGTTGTTCGATCTGAATTTGCCGTTGCCAAAACCCCGAGCGGCTGCTTAACCAGTAGTCAGTCTGCAGGGCTTTAAAGCTTTGCCAGTGCAGCCTGGCCTTGGCCCAGTCTTGCTTGGCCAGGGCCGCCCTGAGGTCGGCCTCGATCGCCCGGCCCCGACTCCACTCCGATTGCCAGTTGTAGATCAGGGCTTGGGCCGACCGGCGCAGGGGGGTCTGGGGGGGAATCTGGCCCGCTAAATTAACCGCGTCCTCCAGGCGGCCAGCCTGGGCCCAGCGGTTGGCCAGCACCAGAATCTGCTCTGATGCATCTTTAAGCACCTCCTGGGCGGCTTCGTAGTTGGCATCGGTGCGGGGCCAGTTGACCGTCAACATCACCGCTTGCTTAAGGGTGTTGGCCTCGCCAGCGCGGGCCTGGACCCCTGCACAGTAGAGCATATCGCGGGCGGAGTGGAAGGGGGTAATCCGATCGCAGTCAGGAGTGGGGGGAATGCGGGTCAGCCAGATCAGGGCCCAACTGCCGAAGCTACCGGCGCCGACTAACAGCAGTACCCAGAGGGCGGGCCATAACCAGCGCCAAAGGTTAAGCACGGGTACCGCCGGTAGGGGAGTCTGAGCGGGGGAGGGGGCAACGGCTCTGGATGGGGCCGGGGAAGATGCCATAAAAAATACTTCAGCCGGGGTTGGCTGACGGGTGACGATGCCACATTTTAAGAGCATTTATCCAGTTTGGTCGCAGATTTGCCATTGATATCGCTGTAGCTTTTTAGTCGATCGCCCCGGGAGACCACCCACTCAAGCCTGGGCCCCCAGGCTATGGACCAAAGCCTGGGCCCGGGTAGTAATGGCGGCCCAATCTGCTTGGGCGATCGCTACCCGGGGAAACAGATCGGTGGACAATCCCACCGCTAGTGCCCCGGCCTGTAACAGACCGGGGGCGTTTTCCAGGGTAACCCCGCCAGTGGGCACCAGGGGAATGGTGGCCAGGGGCCCCTGCAGGCTCCGCAGGTACTCTGCCCCCCCCACCGCCGTAATCGGAAAGAGCTTCACCGCACTAGCCCCGCCCTGCCAAGCCGCCACTATTTCACTGGGGGTGAGGGCGCCGGGTACAAAGGGCCACCGCCGCTGCTGGGCCCAGGCAATCATGGTGGGATCGCTGTGGGGGGCAAAGCCAAACTGGGCTCCAGCCCTGACCGCCTGCTCCAGATCCGCCGGGCAGAGCAGGGTGCCCGCCCCAATGTGGCAATTGGGTAACCGTTGCCGTAGCAGGGCCAGAATTTCCCCGGGGGCCTGACTGTTCCAGGTGATTTCAATTAACCGGATACCCCCCGCCGCCGCCGCCGTGGCCAGGCATAGGGCCAGCTCCAAATCTGCCACCCGCAGGACAGCGATGGCTTTATGGGTACGCAGTAAGGACAAAAAGGCGGCGGGGCTGGGCAAAACTCGACCCTCACAATCAACCCTGACAATGGAGAAGGAGGCCAGCAAGGCATCCTCTTCCATTGTCAGGGATAGGGGGACCTAGGCAATGCTAGCCATCTTTACATCACTGGTGGCCAGGAGCTGCTGGAGCTCCTCCGCGTCCACGGTTTCCTTGTCTACCAGCATATGGGCCAGTTGGTCAAGGATAGAACGGTTGCCGGTGAGCACCTGTTTGGCTCGGTGATAGGCCTCATCCACCAGGGACCGGACCTCATCATCAATGGTGGCGGCGGTGGCTTCGGAAAAGTCACGCTCGGCGGCGATGTCGCGACCCAGGAACATATTGCCCTGTTGTCGCCCCAGGGCCACAGGCCCCAGCTTATCACTCATGCCAAAGCGAGTCACCATCTGGCGAGCCACCCGGGCCACCTGTTGCAGGTCATTGGAGGCACCGGTGGTGACCTCCTCTTCCCCGAAGACGATCTCCTCGGCGATTCTGCCCCCTAGGGCCACCGCCATCTGGTTTTGCAGGTAGGAGCGGGAATAGAGACCTGACTCCAGGCGATCTTCGCTGGGAGTGAACCAGGTCAAACCACCGGCGCGACCGCGGGGAATGATGCTGATCTTCTGCACCGGGTCATAGTCGGGCATCAGAGCCCCCACCAGGGCATGGCCGGCTTCGTGGTAGGCCACCAACTCCTTACGTCGCTCGCTCATCACCCGGTCCTTCTTCTCGGGGCCGGCCAGCACCCGATCAATGGCGTCGTTGACCTCATCCATGGAGATTTCCGTCAGGTTGCGACGGGCCGCCAGGATGGCCGCCTCATTCAGCAGGTTGGACAGGTCGGCCCCGGTAAAACCGGGGGTACGGCGGGCAATTTTCTGTAGATCCACATCCTTAGCAAAGGTCTTGCCCCGGGCGTGGACGTTGAGCACCTCCAGGCGACCGGCGTAGTCGGGGCGGTCTACCACCACCTGCCGGTCAAATCGACCGGGGCGGAGCAGGGCCGCATCCAGTACGTCGGGGCGGTTGGTGGCGGCAATGATAATAATACCGGTATTACCTTCAAATCCGTCCATCTCCGTCAGCAACTGGTTGAGGGTTTGTTCCCGCTCATCGTTGCCGCCCCCCAGGCCAGCACCCCGTTGCCGACCCACGGCATCAATTTCATCGATAAACACGATACAGGGGGCATTGGCCTTGGCCTGCTCAAATAGGTCCCGCACCCGGGAGGCCCCCACCCCCACGAACATTTCCACAAACTCAGAACCGGAGATGGAGAAGAAGGGTACCCCCGCCTCCCCAGCCACCGCCTTGGCCAGCAGGGTCTTACCGGTGCCCGGCGGGCCCACCAACAATACCCCCTTGGGGATTTTGGCACCTACAGCGGTGAAGCGATCGGCATTCTTGAGGAAGTCCACCACCTCGGTCAGTTCCAGCTTGGCCTGCTCAATGCCAGCCACATCCCCGAAGGTCACCTGGGTTTGGGGCTCCATCTGCACCCGAGCCTTGGACTTGCCAAAGTTCATAGCCTGACTACCGGGGCCATTTTGGGCGCGACGCAGTACGAAGAATAGCACCACCAGCAGCAACACGGGAATCAGCAGGGTGCTCAAGGCCCGCACCCAGACATTCTCGTCGCCCTGGGGTAACACCACAATGTCAACCTTGTTGGTTTCCAGGGTACTAATCAGGTCAGGATCGTTGGGTAGGTTAACGACGATCTGACCGTTACCCTCCGGATCGGTGAAACGCGCCCGACTGCGATCGGCACTAATGCTGACCCGCTCAATCTGGTTGTTTTGTACCGCATCCAGGAACTTGCTATAACGCCAACTCTGGACCTCTTGCCCAGAGTTATCAAAAATTGCCGTTGCCAGGGCAATCACCACTACCACCAGCAGGGCGTACAGTCCTGCATTTCTCCAGCGCTTATTCACCGGGTTAAGACCTCCATTAAGACTTTGAATGCCAGGGGCTAGCTTGGGGACTAGAAAAACAACATTAAAAAAAGTATGAATTAATGTTAACGCGATTGGCGGCCATGGGCCAACTTCCGGGGATCACTTAAACCATGCAGTTAAACAATTAAGTCACTATTTTCAGCGAAGGCGGCGCGGAGCTGCTGCAAATCGCCATGCCCAAGGTCAAATTCTAGTTTACCCCCATCCACCCAGACTGTGTGGATGGGAACCACCTGCACTCCGCAGTTACCGTAGGCAAGCCCAGTAAACTGGCGCACCAGATCCTGCCGCCAGGGCTGCGTCGATACCGTCAGCCCCTGCTGGGCCAGGTGATCGATCAGCTGTTGTCGACTCACCCCCGACAGTAGCTGATCGGCGGGGCAGGGGCTATACCACTGCCCCTGCCGCCAACCCCAGAGGTTACCGGTAGCGGTTTCCAGCCAGTATCCCTGGGAATTGACCAGGATGGCTTCCTGGGCACCGCAGACCTGGGCAGATCGCTGGGCCAGCCAACTCCCCAGGTAGTTACCGGTTTTGTAGGCTGGGTGCGATCGCTGGTACAGTTCCCCCCTGGCCACCCAGGCGGCCACCCCCTGGCGCTGGCGTTGCTCCAGGTCAGGGGGGAGAGGCCGACCGGTAATCAGCTCCCGGCCATCGGGCCAGCAGGTGATCCGCAGAATCGGGAAATCTAGCTGCAGCCGCTCTGCCCCCCGGCGTAGCCGAGACCAGTCGGGGGGCGGCCAACCAAAGCTGTCCAGGGCCAGGGCCAAGCGCCGCTGGTGGGCGGCCCAGGCGGTGAGGGGGTGGTCTAAAGTCTGCCCATAGACCCGCAGAGTGGTGAACACCGTCGCCCCGTAGATCAGGGCTGGGTCATCCACCGCCAGGCAGACCTGGTCACCGGAGTGCAGCTGGCCATCAAACCAGTAGGCCATGGGGTCGGGCTCCTGAGATCGGGGTCACCCGGGGTAACCCCCTAGGCTTTCCCCAGCAACTCCATAATGCTAGCCACCATGGCCAGGCTTTCTTCGTAGAGCACATCCTCTCCCCAGCGCTGCAACTGCTGGCCCAGCATGAAGTCCGCCTTCTGGTCTGAAAGGGCGGTGACCTGCTCCACCTGGCAATTCTGGGCGCCGCCCCCCGCCTCCATGCGCATGCAACCACTGGTTTCTGAACAGAGAATGGTACAGCAGTTGGCGCCGGGGTCGGTAGACATCAGCCGCAGCCCGGTCAGGTCCCCAATTACCTCACCGGAGTCAGCCACCGGAATACCGGCCAACTCCGCCTCAATCAACCGGTCCTGGGGACTGTGGAAGTGGATTTTTTTAATGTTGTAGATCCCCCCCTCCTCGATGTAGTCCGCCGGTTGCCAGCCGAGCCGACTGGCGAACCAGCCCAGATACATCAGGGCTTGGGCGGCGTTACCCTGCTCGTAGTCAATCCCCATCCGATCAATTTGCTCAATGGCCTGGCGGCGTTCCGGTGGGTCGTAGGCAGCGGCGGACAACTCCAGCCAGGGGGCGAGGCGGTGCCAGTTGAGGTCGGCAATCTTCAGACCACTCTGGATCAGGTCCTCCATAATCCGCAGCTCCGCCTCGGCATCACTGAAGTAACTGGAATCCACGATGACGCAGTTACTGGAGCGGGCCAGATTCTGGAAAATAGGTTGCTCGGGGCTGGGGGTAGCCTTCCACCAGACAAAGCGAGGTAGATCCTCGACGATCAGGGAGGAAACCAGGTCCCCCACCCGTTCCAGGGCGGCCTTAGTGCCCCGCAGGGTAATGTATTCGCAACAGATCAAATTGCCGCCGTGCTTTTTATGCACCGGGCAGTAGGCCGACACCTGGGCGGTGACCCCCCGGTCCTCCCCAAAGGTGGGACAGAGGCTGATCACCCGGCAGGGATTGTGGGCGGAGATCGACTCGCTCAGGTTAAAGCCCCGCTGGTCAGAGTTCTTATACTGCTGCTGGCTGGGGCTGAGCTGGGCGTATTCCTGCCGTACCCGGGCCAGGGTGGGGGGATCCATCCGACCGGTGAGCCGCAGGTCGTAGTCCACCTGGGCCTGGTTGATGGCGGCCCGGGTGAGGGGACCGTGGATACCGTCTATGGTTCCCTGGTAAAACCCCAGGGCCGCCAGGATTTGTTGCACCTCCTCCGGTTCATAGATCACCATGGTGAAGGTGCTACTGCGGGTGACGGAGGCGCCACCCTGTTGCTGCCAGATCCGTTGCAGCTCCGACTCAAGCTCGCCGAGGGAAATATCCTTGGGTCTTTGTAGGGCAACAATGGGGGTAGTCGTCATAGGGCCAAGGGAGGTAAGGGAACGGGGACAGGGTTAGGGGACGGCGATCGCCAGTTAGAGCCGACGCCAGCGCCGACCATCTTTATTCAATAAAAACTCTGCCTCCACTGGGCCCCAGGTACCCGCCTCGTAGAGGGGGATGGTGCGGGGGTCAGCGGGAGGATCCCAGGCTTGCAGTACGGGGGTGAGCAGACGCCAAGAGGCCTCCACCTCATCACCACGGGTGAACAGGGTTTGGTCCGCCAGCATGCAGTCGACAATCAGGCGGGCATAGGCATCGGTGTTGGCCTGCCCAAAGGCGGCTTCGTAGCGAAAGTCCATGTCCACCGATCGGGTGCGCAGGGAGTTACCCGGGGTTTTCACCTCAAACCGCATGGAGATGCCCTCGTCCGGTTGAATCCGTAGGGCCAACACGTTGTGGTTCATCTGCTGGGCGGCGGACTGAAACATCAGGTGGGGCACTTCCTTAAAGTGAATGGAAATCTCACTCACCTTTTTGGGCATGCGCTTGCCGGTACGCATATAAAAGGGCACCCCCTTCCAGCGCCAGTTGTCGATCGCCAGCTTCAGGGCACAGAAGGTTTGCATGGTGGAGTCGGGATTGGCCCCCTCCTCCTGACGGTAGCCCGGCACCCCCTTCCCCTTCATCCAACCGGAGGAGTACTGGCCCCGCACCGCCGACTGGCTGAGGTCATCGATATCCGCCAGGTGGGTGGCCTGCAGCACCTTGGTCTTTTCATTGCGTATGCTATCGGCATCCAGGGAGTTGGGGGGCTCCATGGCGGTCAGACAGAACAGTTGCATTAGGTGATTTTGCACCATGTCCCGCAGGGCTCCGGCGGTTTCATAGTAGCCGGCCCGGCCCTCTAATCCAACGGTTTCTGCCACGGTGATTTGCACGTGGTCAACAAACTGTCGATTCCATAGGGGCTCAAAAATGGCGTTGGCAAAGCGAAACACCATCAGGTTTTGCACCGTCTCCTTACCCAGGTAGTGATCGATGCGGTAGATTTGCTGCTCTTTGCAAACCTCCTGCACCACCCGGTTGAGCACCTGGGCCGAGGCCAGGTCCTTACCAAAGGGCTTTTCAATCACCAGGCGCTGCTTGCTGGGGTCCGCCAGCATACCAGCGGTGCCCAATTGCTGGGTGGCTTCCCCAAAGAAGCGGGGGGCCACCGATAGGTAAAACACCCGATTGCCGTGGGTACCCCGTTGCTCATCCAGTTCTGCCAAAAAGGTTTTCAGAGATTGGTAAAAGGCCGGGTCATCAATGTCACCGGGGCAGTAGAACAGCCCCCGGGAGAAGTCTTGCCACACCGACTCGGGGCCGATGCCATTGCCAAACTCCTCGATCCCCTCCCGTAGATGTTCGCGGAAAAAGTCATGGCTCCATTCCCGCCGGGCCACACCCACGATGGTGAGCTCCGGGGGCAGGCGTCGTTCCCGTCGCATCTGGTAAATAGCTGGCACAATCTTACGCTGGGTGAGGTCACCCGAGGCGCCGAAGATCACTAAAATTTGGGGTTCAGGAATCCGGTCTTGCTGCAGACCCACCCGCAGAGGGTTTTCAAGCAGGGATACCATGGGCTTTCAGGGTAATTAAGGTCAGACATGGGTATGGCCGTAGCCATAGGTAACAAGGCAACAGTGAACTGGATTGCTCACCATGGCTTGACAGCAGATCGACTAACGTTGTCCTGGTCGTGGCAACCAGCACAATGTGGATGCTTCTATCTTGGCAGTGGATTGGAAAAACGGGCTAATCCTACAGACCCTCTTAAGCAACGGCTAAAAAAGGTAGCCTTGCTTACTTTTTCCCTGAGGTGACATCCACCTGGCCGGTCAGGGCATAGGTCTCCCTACTGCTCACGACTACCACCTGGCTTCTGCTCGACCAGGGCTGTAACTTTGGTCAAGGAAACCAGGGGTTCCAGGCCAAGTGTTAGGATAGATCATCTAGACTATGTCACCCTTTAAGACCGGGTTCCTGCCCCCTCTGGATCGCTGCCCAGCCACGGTCTAGGTAAGGGCCCGGTTTTGATCTTGGCTAACCAGCCTGATGCCGGTGGCAAATTACGCCTTGGTTAACGCGTTATCCTAGGTATTGACTAAAGCTAGCCCTACTCCATCACCCTGGCTATTGAATTCATGCTGAAGACCCTTTTAGGTGACCCTAACGCCCGTAAGCTTAAAAAGTACCGCCCTGATGTGGTGGAGATCAATTTGCTGGAGGAGGAGATTCAGCAATTAACTGATGAGGTCCTGGCGGCTAAGACCGCCCAGTTTAAGCAGCGTCTAGAGCAGGGTGAGGGGCTGGATGACCTCTTGCCCGAAGCCTTTGCGGTGGTGCGGGAAGCGTCCCGACGGGTGTTGGGCATGCGCCACTTTGACGTGCAACTGATCGGTGGCATGGTGCTCCACGATGGCCAAATTGCTGAGATGAAAACCGGGGAAGGTAAAACCCTGGTGGCCACCCTGCCCGCCTACCTGAATGCCCTCACCGGTAAGGGGGTGCACATTGTCACCGTCAACGACTACCTGGCCCGTCGGGATGCGGAGTGGATGGGGCAAATTCATCGGTTTTTGGGGTTGACCGTGGGCCTGATCCAGCAGGGCATGTCCCCCTCGGATCGGAAGTTTAATTACGGCTGTGATATCACCTACGGCACCAACAGCGAGTTTGGCTTTGACTACCTGCGGGATAACATGGCCACCGCCATGGCGGATGTGGTGCAACGCCCCTTTAATTTCTGCATCATTGACGAGGTGGACTCCATTTTGGTGGATGAAGCCCGCACCCCCCTGATTATTTCCGGCCAGGTGGAACGCCCCAGTGACAAGTACACCAAGGCGGCGGCGGTGGCCGAGTTTTTCTGGCGGGAAAAGCAGGCCGCTAAGCAGGAGTACGAGCAGAAGCAGGCCCAGGCGGAGCAGTTAGAGCGGGAGGGCCAGAAGGCGGAGGCCCAACAGTATTTTATTGAGGCGGAGATCGCCAAGGGCCGCATGGAGTATTACTACGAAGCCGACGAAAAGGCTCGTAACGTACTGCTCACCGATGAGGGCTTCATCAAGGCGGAGGAAACCTTAGGGGTGAAGGATCTCTTCGACCGCGACGATCCCTGGGCCCACTACATCTTCAACGCCATCAAGGCGGAAGAATTATTTACCAAGGACGTCAACTACATCGTTCGGGAGGGGGAAATTGTCATCGTTGATGAGTTTACCGGTCGGGTGATGCCGGGTCGACGTTGGAGCGATGGTCTGCACCAGGCAATTGAAGCCAAGGAGCATGTGGAGATCCAGCCGGAGACCCAAACCCTGGCCAGCATTACCTACCAAAACTTCTTTCTGCTCTACCCCAAACTGTCGGGGATGACCGGCACCGCCAAAACCGAAGAGGCGGAATTTGAGCGCATCTACAACCTGGAGGTGACGATTATTCCCACCAACCGCTCCCTGGCCCGTAGGGACCTCTCAGACGTGGTCTATAAGACCGAGGAGGCCAAGTGGCGGGCGGTGGCTACCGAGTGCGCCGATATGCACAACTCGGGGCGGCCGGTGCTGGTGGGCACCACCAGCGTGGAGAAGTCGGAGCTGCTCTCCGCCCTGCTGGCCCAGCAGGGGGTGCCCCACAACCTGTTGAATGCCAAGCCAGAAAACGTCGAGCGGGAGTCGGAGATCGTCGCCCAGGCGGGCCGCAGCGGTGCCGTCACCATCGCCACCAACATGGCGGGCCGCGGCACCGACATTATCCTGGGGGGGAATGCGGACTACATGGCTCGCCTCAAGGTGAGGGAATACCTGATGCCTCGTCTGGTGCAGTCCGAGGAAGACGGCTTTGCCATCACCACCGTGCCGGCGACTCGGGGGCGCAACTCGGCCCAGGGCTTTGGCGGCGGCAAGAAGGTCAAAACCTGGAAAGCCTCTCCGGATATTTTCCCCATTGAGCTGTCCAACGATGCCCTGACCACCCTGAAGGCGGCGGTGGATTTGGCAGTAACCACCTACGGCGATCGCAGCCTGCCGGAACTGCAGGTGGAGGACAAGTTGGCGATCGCCGCCGAAAAGGCCCCCACCGATGACCCGGTGATCCAGACTCTGCGGGACGCCTATAACCAAATCCGCCAGGAGTACGAACAGTTCACCGGTGGTGAGCATGACCAGGTGGTAGGGCGGGGCGGTCTGCACGTGATCGGCACCGAGCGCCACGAGTCCCGCCGCATCGATAACCAATTGCGGGGCCGAGCTGGCCGCCAGGGGGACCCGGGCTCCACAAAATTTTTCCTCAGTTTGCAAGATAACCTGCTGCGCATCTTTGGCGGCGATCGGGTGGCGGGGCTGATGAATGCCTTCCGGGTGGAGGAGGACATGCCGATCGAGTCGGGCATGCTGACCCGCTCCCTGGAGGGGGCCCAGAAGAAGGTGGAAACCTACTACTACGACATCCGTAAGCAGGTATTCGAGTACGATGAGGTGATGAATAACCAACGGCGGGCGATCTACGCAGAACGTCGCCGGGTGTTGGAGGGCGACCAGTTGAAGGAAATGGTGATCGGCTACGCCGAGCAAACCATGGACGACATTGTCGAAGCCTATATCAATCCTGAGCTGCCCCCGGAGGAGTGGAAACTCCCCGAGTTGGTGGGCAAGGTCAAGGAGTTTGTCTACCTGCTGTCGGACCTCACCCCTGACCAGTTGGAGGATCTATCCTTGGGGGAAATTAAAACCTTTCTCCATGAGCAGGCCCACATTGCCTACGACATTAAAGAAGCCCAGGTGGATCAGATTAAGCCAGGGCTGATGCGGGAGGCAGAGCGCTTCTTTATTCTGCAACAGGTGGATAGCCTCTGGCGGGATCACCTGCAGCAGATGGATGCCCTCCGGGAAACCGTAGGCCTGCGGGGCTACGGTCAGAAGGATCCACTGATTGAGTACAAGAGCGAGGGCTATGAATTATTTCTGGATATGATGACCGGTATTCGCCGCAATGTGGTGTATACCCTATTCCAGTTCCAGCCCCAACCCTCGTCGCCGGTCGGTTAGACCAGGCTATGCAGCGTTGCCCTGGCCAGGGTGCAGATCCCCGCCACCTCAACTCCGGCCCTGGTCAAGACCTGGGTAGCTGCCTCCACCGTTGCTCCGGTGGTATAGATATCGTCCACCAGCCAAACCGGTCGACTCCTTAGAACCTTTAGGCGTTGGTGGTTCACCGCCAGGGCCTGGGCCAGGTTTTGCCGGCGGGCCGATGGGCTGAGGCTATGCTGGGCCTGGGTGGCCTGCAACCGGTGGAGGCCATCCCCCAGGTAGGGCGCCTGACCCACTCGACCCACCCAGTGGGCTAGCAACTCCGCCTGGTTGAAGCCCCGTTGTTGCAGTTTACTCGGGTGAAGGGGAATGGGCACCAATAGGGGGGAGAGCCTGGGGCTGAGGGAGCAGTAGGATCGCCAGGTTTTGCCCAGCTCTAGGCCCAGGTCTTGGGCCAGGCCAACTTCACCGCCATACTTAAGGGCGGCGATCGCCCGTTTCAGGCTACCTTCGTAGGCCCCCCAACTGAGCAGGGGCAACCCCGCAGCCGTAGCCTGCAGGGGAGTAGCTAGCTGGCAGTGTTGAACTTGCCGCTGGCAGGCGCTACAGAGACTACCCGCCGTGGACCGCTGGCAAAGGGCACAGCCATTGGCTAAAAGCAGTTGTAAAAGTTGCCACCGACTCTGTTGCCAGAAATTTGCCGCCACCGCCGAAGATCTCCAGGTCAGGACCAGGCCACACCAGAGCCATGTCTGACTCAGGCTCAGAATGCCCAATCCTGGGGTACCAGTTAGATCACTCAAGGGGTTTCGGTGCTTTGGCCCAATCCCAATCGGCCGCCAGGGGTTAGGCAAGGCCATGGCCACCCCTACCCGAACCCGGCCTCACCCTGCGGTCAGCCGCGCTCCCAGCATGTCGGCGTGCTAGAGTGAAAACTCTATCAGCTTGGGCCTGGGCGTTCACTATGGCATGGCTGCAGCTTCTAGATAGCATCGCCCCAGAGGATCTAGCGCCCCTCGGCGATCACCTCTATTACCTGGGCCGGTTGCAGCGGCAGCAGTTGCCCGTTATTTCCGGCTGGCTGGTGCCGGCGGCATCCTGGCCTCAACTCTGGCGTCGAGCCGCGGCTCAGTCCCCGGTATTAGCCACCACCCAGACAACCCTGGACCAGACCAATCTGCAACAGGAGTTTGCCAGTCTGCAACGACTCAGCCAGCAGGGCCAGGCCGCCTTCCGTCAGATCCCCCTGGAGGCTACCCTGATGGCAGAGCTAGAGCAGTGGCCCCACCCCACCTGGTGGATTCAGGCCTACCTGGGGGATGACCTAGGGGCCCTGGGGCAGGGGCTGCTGCTGGCCCAGACCGGCTGTCGACCCGATCAGAGACTGGGCCAAGCCCTCCGGGAGTTTTGGAGCCAGGTGCTGAGCGCCCCCAACCTATTGCTCTGGCAACATTATCGCCAGCCCTTGGACCAGTTACCCCTGACCACCCTGATTACCCCCATCTACCCCGCCCTGGCCTCGGGCCGACTGCGCATCCGGGATCAGAGTGCAGAATTGGAGGCCATCCTGGGGCTGGATCTGCCCTCCGCCCAGGGGGAAGCCTGGCCGGCCCGCTGTCGAGTTAACCTGCCTCTCTCTAGTCCCCTGGCCTGGCAGGCCGGTCGTCAAGATCTGATATACCAACTCGATCTGGGGGAAGGATCCGCCTCCCCGGCGGTGCACCCCCGAGTCGATCCAACGTTGCTATCCCCGCTGACGCCGGCCCAGGTGGAGGACCTGATTACCCTGGGGCAGCGATTAGGGCGGCTTTGTGGTGATCACCGCCTCTCCGCCTCCCTGGGGACCGTTGACCTGGACCTGGCCTGGCTGCTCTGCCCCCAGGAGGGCTCCCCGGGCTGGCACTGGCGAATTACCGGGGTGCACCCCTCTCACCCCCAGCCCGCCCCGGCCCCCACCCTATCCTCCTTGCCACCCGCTCCCTCCCTACCGACGGTGAGTACGGTGATCCAGGGCATTGGTGCCGCCACGGGCCAGGCCCAGGGAGTGGCGGTGGTGGCTAAAGGCTCTCGGGACCTGCCCCTGCCCCTGCCCCGCCAGGCCATTGTGGTGTTGCCCGATCTGCAGCCCGATGTTTTCCTAGAGCTGGGGGCGGTGGCTGGCATCGTCACCGAGCGGGGAGGGGCCACCTGCCATGCCGCCATTTTGGCTCGGGAGGTGGGGATTCCGGCGGTGGTGGGGGCGCCCCAGGTGACGGACTTTCTGCAGAGTGGTCAGGTGGTCTGGTTGGATGGCGATCGCGGCCTGGTCTACGAATTGGCGGCGGACAGCCCCCGGCCCGCTATCACCCTCAGCCCCCCGCCCCTGGCCCCTGACCCCTTGACCCAGGGATCCTATGCTGGCTTGCAAACCCGGGTGATGGCCAACCTCAGTCAGATTGAGAGCCTGGCCCACCTGCCCGTGGACCGGATCGATGGGGTGGGCCTGCTGCGATCGGAATGGCTATTGCTAGAGGCCTTGGAGGGTCGCCATCCCTGGGACTGGGTGAACCAGGGCCAGGCGGCGGAGCTGCAACATCGCATCGTGCAGCGGCTAGACCCCCTGCTCAAGGCCCTGGGCCCTAAGCCCGTGCGTTATCGCAGCTTAGATCTACGATCCCACGAATGGCAGGCCCTGGCGGGCAGCCCCCCCCTAGAGCCTAACCCCATGTTGGGGCTGCGGGGCACCCTCAGCTACAACCTGGACGATCGCCTCTTCCGGGTGGAACTGGCCGCCCTGGCCACCCTCCAGCGGGCCGGTTACCGCCACCTACAGTTGATTTTGCCCTTTGTCCGCAGTGTTGAAGAGGTGATCAACTGTAACCGCCTGATTGCCCAGGCCGGCCTCAAGGACTGCCCCGACTTTGCCCTCTGGATCATGGCGGAGGTGCCTTCGGTACTATTCTTAATCCCCGCCTACGCCCAGGCTGGAGTGCAGGGCATTACCATTGGCTCCAACGACCTCACCCAACTGCTGATGGCGGTGGATCGCGACCAACCCACCATCGCCTCCGCCTACGATGAGCGCCACCCGGTGGTGCGCCTGGCCATGGCCCACCTGATTCAGCAGGCCCGCCGCTGCGGTATGGTCTGCTCCATCTGTGGCCAGGCCCCCGTCCGTCACCCCGACCTGATCGCCGATCTGGTGGCCTGGGGAATTAGCTCCATCTCGGTGGAGGCGCCGGCCCTGGCCTTGACCCTGGAGGCGGTGTGGCGGGCAGAGCAGCAGCTAAAGGGCGCTGGAATCTAAACTGGCCGCCTCCTCCGGTGACTGGGGCAGGTGCAGGCCACACTCCTGCTTCAGCCCCTGGAAGCGGGTATCCCGCTCGTGGCTATCGGTGGCGCTGAGGGGGCGGCTGGAGTGCCAATCTCCCACGCTGACGTAGCCCTGATCAAAGAGGGGGTGGTAGGGCAGGTCATGGGCCACCAGGTACTGGTAAATTTCCCGGGAGTTCCATTTGAGGATGGGCAGCAGTTTGTAGTAGCCATCCTGGAGGCCGACCCGCTGCAGCGATCGCCGATGGTCGGTTTGATCGGCCCGCAGGCCGGTCAGCCAGGCGGTTGCCCCTAACTCCCGCAGGGCCCGCTGCATGGGCTCCACCTTGCGGATTTGGTCGTAGCGGTTCAGGGCCGTCACCTCCGGCTGCTCCCACAGGCGGCCGTAGAGGGCCTCCATGCGGGCCGGACTGAGGGGAGACTGGTACACCTGGAGGTTAAGCTGCAGGCGTTGGCTGAGGTCTTCGGCAAAGCGATAGGTCTCCGCCGGCAGATAGCCCGTATCCACCCAAATCACTGGAATCTGGGGTACCACCTGGGTGACCAGGTGGAGCATCACCGCCGATTGAATGCCAAAGCTGGTGCTCAGCACCAGGCCAGGGCCAAAGGTCTCCCAGCTCCATTGGACAAACTCTCGGGCGTCCCCCTGCTGCCACTGCCGATTCACTGTCGCTAAATTCAGAACCGGACGGGTCTGTGCCTGGCTCTGTAAAAGCATGGTATCGGTCATGGGCTTCTTTCCTTGGGTTAACACTGGCCTGACCCAGGCCCGGGGGCCAGGGATCCTGTAGTCAGTATGCCGTTTCAGGCTACTACTTCGACACCAGTTTATCGCGCTACCCCGCCCTCAGGAGGAAATCAGCGAGTCGGCAGATTGGCAAGGCTTGACAAAGGTCCGCTGGCTTAGCCGGGTGGGGAGACCAGGCCGCGCCCTCCCGGGCTATGGGTTACCATGGGCACAGCAGTGGGTCCGAACCCCGTGACTCAGGCCTTGCTCCACCTCCAGGTCGCCCCCCTCCCTGACCCTATGGCCATCCCCGATGTGTTTGAAGCCCTGATCGCCGCCATCTACCTGATGCCGGATCAGGGCATGGCCAAGGTGCAAACCATCGTTAACCAGCACCTGGCGGAGGCGATTCACCGCTTTCAACCCCAGCAGGAAAACCCCAAACACCAGCTCCAGACCTACCTGCAGCAGCACCTAAGACGGGGCCAGCTCACCCCAGGGGACCTGGAGTATCGGCTGCTCAGCGATCGGCTAGAGGCCGGTAATCGCCACTGCTTTACGGTGCAGGTCAACCTGCTGGGCCGCCCCTGGGGCCAGGGGCAGGGCGCTAACCTCAAGGAGGCGGAGCAGGCGGCGGCCAGGGTCGCCCTGGCCAGGATTGGGGCGGGGGAGAGTCCTTTTTCCTGATCGAGTCAATCCGTTTCTTGATGGGGGACTGCCAAATCTAGGAAACCTGCCGATAAAACCTGATCGAGTCAACCCGTTGCTTGATGGGAGACGGCCAAATCTAGGAAACCTGCCGATAAAACCTGATCGAGTCAACCCGTTTCTTGACGGGGGACTGCCAAATCTAGGAAACCTCTCGACAAAACCTGATCGAGTCACTCCATTTCCTGATCGGAGACAGGGTAATCGCATCTAATTTGGTATAGACAAAAACAGACATATCCAAATCCATATGGATCAAGAGCTTGAAAATGCCCAAATTCAGAAAAAATTAGACTTAGATCCACAGGAGGCTACAAAAGACAGTATTCTGTGCT